>JAYZBB010000016.1:0-59188 GCA_036339415.1 Bacteroidota bacterium
CAGCATCAAAGACGCCTGAACCATGTCAAAGCGTTGGAACATCGTCGCCCCAGTTGCAGCCGTGATGGCTGTGCTGACAGGGTGCGTCACGGACCCCAACAGTCCGGGACTTGAATACATGCCAGACATGTACCGCTCTCCGGCTGTGGAAGCGTACGTGGACTATGGAATGGACCCTTACTACGTCACAGAGGAAGTGGCATCGGCACAGCGGAACACGGCCAGCGCGCGCGTTCCTGTGGCCGGCACCATCGCCTATGTGGGGGAGAACAAAGCGTTTGGCCTTCCTTACGCCTACCCCAACACTCCGGAAGGGTATGAGGCTGCCGGTGCGGAGTTGATGAGCCCATTGGCAACGACCAAGGCGCACATTGAGAAGGGCATGGAGATTTACACCCAAATGTGCAGCCAATGCCACGGGGAAGAGGGCAAAGGTGATGGGGCGTTGTCACGCAACGGTCACATTGCGGGCATTCCTTCGTACGCAGACAAATTGAAAGATCTCCCTGTGGGCAAAATGTACCACACCTTGACCTATGGAAAAGGCTTGATGGGCTCGCACGCATCTCAATTGTCTCAGAAGGACCGCTGGCTCGTGATTGAGTACATCAAGGTGCTTCAGCAGGGCGGTGAGATGCCCGAGTTTGACGAAGCAGGAAATGTGGTTGAATCGGCGGCAGAAGGCGCCATGGCAATGAACAACTGATCATGGAATTCAAGTTCGAAGGACGTTTGAAGCTTGTCACCCAAGTCTTGATGGCGGTGGGTGTGATTGCCCTTGTGGGTGGCTTCTTGACCGATCACAGTGACCATCACCAGCGGTTTTGGGCCAACCTGTTGATCAATGGATTTTTCTACTTCACCATGGCCTTGGCCGCCTTGTTCTTCTACGCGTTGCAATACGCCACAGAGAGCGGCTGGTCTGCCGTGTTGAAGCGTTGGTTTGAGGCACTGTGGGGCTTCTTGCCGTGGGGCGCGGCGGTCATCGTCATCGTCTTGGTGGCAGGGAAACTGCACTTGCACCACCTCTACCACTGGATGGACCACTCCCTCTACCACGAGTACATGGTGGAGCATGGCGATCACTTCCATTATGTGGATGAGATGGAGGAAGGCGCGGTGTTGAACCCCAACTACGACCACGTGATTGCGGGCAAGGCCGCGTACTTCGCGGATTGGTTCTTCTGGTTGCGCACGGCCGTGTACATCGGCACATTCTTGATCTTCGCCCGCCTGTTCCGCAAGTGGTCGTTGCAAGAGGACGAAGCGCCCAACCTGGATTTGCACTACAAGCAGTACCGGCGCGGAGCCTTGTTCCTGGTGTTCTTCGCCGTGTTCAGCTCAACCCTCGCTTGGGACTGGATCATGTCCATTGACACGCACTGGTTCAGCACGCTGTTTGGGTGGTATGTGTTCAGCGGCATGTGGGTCAGCTTCATGATTTTCACCAACCTCAGCATGTTGTGGTTGCGCAGCAAGGGATATTTCCAGGAAGTCAACGAAAGTCACATGCACGACTTGGGCAAGTGGATGTTCGCCATTTCCATGCTGTGGAGCTACCTCTGGCTGAGCCAGTTCTTGCTCATTTGGTACTCCAACATCCCGGAGGAAGTGACGTACTATATGAGCCGTGTGTTGGGCGATTATAAAGTACCCTTCATGCTGATGTTCTTCATCAACTTTGCGGTTCCATTCTACACTTTGATTGCCCGCGACGCCAAGCGCAATCCGCGTTTTGTGATCCCTGTGGGCATCCTCATCTTCATCGCTCACTTTGTGGACGTGTACTTGCTCGTCATCCCTGGAACGATGTTCGACCACAACCATTTTGGTTTCTTTGAAGTGGGTCTGTTCCTCGGATTTTTGGGGCTCTTCATGAATCGGACATTCGCCACTTTGGCGAAAGCGCCGCTCATCAGCAAGAACCACCCCATGCTCCAAGAAAGCATTGAACTCCATTACTGACACTGACAACGGACGAATCTCATGAAACTCATTACGCTTCTCGTCGTCATAGCAGGGGTCATCGCCCTTGCCCAACTGGCAAAAGTTGGTCAGCTGACTTCCCTCATTCGCAACAAGCGAGAGGAAGACATCAGTGCGGCTGACACCCGCCTCAACGGTGGTTTGTTTGTCGCCTTCATGTTGGCATTCTATGCGTCGTTCATTTGGTTGATCATCCGCTACGGAGATTACAATCCGCCAGCGGCGTCCGCGCACGGAGAGACTTATGACACGTTGATGAATTTCAACATGTACATCATCATTGCAGTGTTCTTCCTAGTGAATACTGCGCTGTTCTTGTTTGCCAACAAATACCGTCAAGACCCCAACCGCAAGGCCAAGTTCTTCGCCCACGACAATCGACTGGAGTTGATTTGGACGGTGATTCCCTCCATTGTGCTTGCAGTGATTATCATTTACGGTCTTCGCACGTGGAATGAGATGACGGGTGAAGCGGCAGACGACGCGCTCCGTGTGGAGTTGTACTCCAAGCAATTCGATTGGACCGCTCGATACGCAGGTGCTGATGGCGAATTTGGATTGGCGAACTACAACCTTATCACACCGACCAATCCCCTGGGCATTGTCACCTCCGATGGGGTTTCAGGTGCACTTGAAGAAATAGAAGTCCAAATCGCTGCTCTCGAATCTGAATTGGCGCACGAGCGTGGAACGTTGCTGGCCCAGATTGAGGAAGTTGAAGAGGCTTTGAATGCGGACCACGGTCACGACCATGACCATGACCACGGCCACGACGCCCACGACCACGGCGATCACGGCCACGACGAGCAAGTCCATCATGGTCATGACGACCACCATGGCTTGTCGGCTGAGCGAAAGGCCATGTTGGAAGCACGCTTGCACGATCTCGAGCACATGCTCGACGGCCCCAACGTGGTGGTGTTGTCCAACGCGGCTGCTGAGGCCAAGGCAGACAAGATTCATCGCTTGAAGCGTCACCGTCAGCGGATCATGGAAGTGAAGCCCTTCGATTACGAAGGAGGAGTTGCCGCATGGGAGGCCGGAGCGGATGACAAAATCATGAAAGGCGAGTTTCACCTCCCAGTGGGACGTGAAGTGGAATTTGTGTTCCGCTCACGTGATGTCATTCACAGTGCATACATGCCTCATTTTCGGGCTCAAATGAACACGGTCCCGGGGGTGCCTACCCGATTCAAGATGACGCCCACCATCACCACCGACAGCATGCGTACGGTGTTGAACGATCCTGATTTCGACTATGTCCTCCTTTGCAACAAAGTATGCGGTGCCGCGCACTTCAACATGCAAATGAAGGTGGTCGTGGAAAGCGAAGAGGCTTATGAGAATTGGCTTGAATCGCAAGAGGAATTTTTGGCTGACAAGGATGCGGCGACGGAGTCGGACGCCCGCGCTGAAGTCACAACCAACGAGAACAACGAATCTGCAACACTCTGATCATGGCAGGACACGCACATCACGAAGAAAGCTTCATTTCGAAGTACGTCTTCACGCACGATCACAAGATGATCTCCAAGCAGTTCTTGGTGACTGCCATTGTCATGGGCATCATCGCCGTGATGCTTTCGGTTTTCTTCCGTCTGCAACTCGGCTGGCCAGGTGAGAGCTTCGCCATTTTGGAGACGTTCCTGGGCAAATGGGCTCCAGGTGGGGTGTTGGATCGAAATGCATATTTGGCCTTGGTCACGATTCATGGGACCATCATGGTCTTTTTTGTGTTGACAGGCGGCTTGTCAGGAACCTTCTCGAATCTGTTGATTCCACTTCAAATTGGCGCGCGTGACATGGCCTCAGGCTTCATGAACATGTTGAGTTACTGGTTCTTTGCGGTCTCCAGTGTGATCATGATTTTCTCCCTTTTTGTCGAGGGAGGAGCGGCTTCTGGAGGATGGACGGTGTATCCGCCCTTGAGCGCATTGCCTCAGGCCATGCCTGGTTCTGGCATGGGCATGACGTTGTGGTTGATTTCCATGGTGTTGTTTGTTGTCAGTTCGCTCCTCGGCGGGTTGAATTACATCGTGACTGTGATCAACCTTCGAACGAAAGGCATGAGCATGACCCGCTTGCCACTCACGATCTGGGCGTTCTTGATCACCGCCGTGCTCGGTGTCCTGTCGTTCCCAGTCTTGGTCTCTGCGGTGGTGTTGTTGCTCATGGACCGTTCCATGGGGACAGCCTTCTATCTGAGCGACATTTTCATCGGAGGCGAGGCGCTCGACGTGACTGGCGGAAGCCCCATTTTGTACCAACACCTGTTCTGGTTTTTGGGTCACCCAGAGGTGTACATCGTCCTGCTGCCAGCTCTTGGCATCAGCTCTGAGGTCATCGCAACGAATTCGCGCAAGCCGATCTTCGGCTACAAAGCCATGATTGGTTCGATCCTCGGCATTGGCTTCTTGAGCTTCATTGTGTGGGGTCACCACATGTTTGTGACGGGCATGAATCCATTCCTGGGTTCAGTGTTTGTGTTCACCACACTTTTGATTGCAATTCCATCAGCGGTCAAGGCCTTCAACTACATCACGACGTTGTGGCAGGGCAACCTGCGCTTCACGCCTGCGATGCTCTTCAGCATTGGTTTGGTCAGCACGTTCGTGACGGGCGGATTGACCGGCATCATCTTGGCAGACTCGGCATTGGACGTGAACGTGCATGACACGTACTTCGTGGTTGCGCACTTCCACATTGTGATGGGCATGAGTGCGATCTTCGGAATGCTGGCGGGCATCTACCATTGGTACCCCAAGATGTTTGGTCGAATGATGAACACCAAACTTGGGTATGTGCACTTCTGGACCACGCTGGTGGCTGGGTATGGTGTGTTCTTCCCCATGCACTTCGTTGGCCTTGCGGGGGCCCCTCGTCGCTACTACGACTACAGCAACTTCGAATACCTCGATTTTGTGATGGATTTGCAGCCGATCATTTCGACATTCGCCATCATTGGAGCTGTCGGTCAACTTCCCTTCCTGTGGAATTTCTTCTACAGCATCTTCCGCGGCCAAGTGGCTGTGGAAAATCCGTGGAAGTCGAACACGCTTGAGTGGACCACACCCATCGAGCACATGCATGGCAACTGGCCAGGGGCATTGCCTGAGGTTCACCGCTGGGCCTACGACTACAGCAACCCCGATTTTGACGAAGACTTCGTCCCCCAAACCGTGCCTGTGAAGGCAGGCGAAACGGCGCATTGATTCACGCTCTCGTGCGTGCGAGAACTTCTTTGAAAAGCCTCCGCCGTTGCGGGGGCTTTTTCATAGGGGAAGGTGCTACCTTGGGGGTTGATGCAACACGAGGACGAATTTGACGTGCGAGGAGAGGCAGAACAGGCCTCTGACGGCGATTTGGACCGCGTTCTCAGGCCTGCGAGGTTTGAAGACTTCACTGGTCAGCGCGCGGCCATGGACAACCTTCAGGTGTTCGTCCAAGCGGCCAAACAAAGGGCAGAAGCCTTGGATCATGTCTTGTTGCATGGCCCTCCAGGTTTGGGCAAAACGACGTTGGCGAACATCGTGGCCAATGAAATGGGGGTGGCGATTCGCACCACGTCGGGCCCTGTGTTGGACAAACCAGGGGATTTGGCGGGGTTGTTGACCAGCCTTGAACCCAACGACGTGTTGTTCATCGATGAGATTCATCGGCTTTCCCCGATTGTGGAGGAATACCTCTACAGCGCGATGGAGGATTATCGCATTGACCTGGTCATCGACACCGGGCCCAATGCTCGGACGGTTCAGATCGACTTGCATCCTTTCACTTTGGTGGGGGCGACCACGCGTTCAGGATTGTTGACGGCGCCACTGCGCGCACGTTTTGGCATCAACCTGCGGTTGCAGTATTACGATGCGAAAACGTTGACTGACATTGTGGAGCGTTCAGCTGGGATTTTGGACATTGAGATTGCAGGGGAGGCGAGTTACGAGATTGCGTCCCGCAGTCGTGGCACGCCACGCATCAGCAATGCTTTGCTGCGGAGGGTCCGTGATTTTGCCCAAGTCAAAGGGACGGGCCGCATTGATTCTGACGTGACGGCGTACGCTTTGGATGCACTCCAGGTGGACAAAAAGGGGTTGGATGAAATGGACAACCGCATCTTGTCGGCCATCATTGACAAATTCAAAGGGGGCCCCGTTGGGGCGAGCACCTTGGCCACAGCGATTGGAGAAAATGCGGGCACCCTCGAAGAAGTGTATGAGCCTTACCTCATTCAGGAGGGCCTTTTGGTGAGAACGCCAAGGGGGCGGCAAGCGACGCCGGCTGCGTATGCCCATTTGGGCAGAACCCCTGCCGCAGGGTCAGGAGACTTGTTTGACGCCTGACCCATGGCCAAATTCAAGCACGTGGCATCCGAGCGTGCGGCGTGGATCAAGCGCCGGGCCAAAGAGCTGGGCTTCACGTCCGTTGGCATCTCGGTGGCTCGAGAGCTGACTGAGGAGGCCCCTCGATTGGAAACATGGTTGAAGGAGGGCATGCACGGTGAGATGGCCTACATGGAGGGGAACTTTGACAAACGGTTGGACCCCCGCAAGCTGTTGCCAGGCACGAAGTCGGTGGTGAGTTTGTTGTTCAATTATCACAACGACAGCGCTCAAACTGATCCCACGGCACCCAAACTGGCCCAGTACGCCCACGGTGAAGACTACCATTTTGTGCTGAAGTGGAAATTGAAGGAGTTGCTCAAATGGATGCGCGCGGAGTGGGGAGATGTCGGAGGGCGGGTGTATGTGGATTCGGCGCCCATCCTTGAGCGAGCTTGGGCAGAACGGTCGGGTTTGGGCTGGATTGGAAAGCACAGCTTGCTGCTCAACAAAAACAATGGCAGCTATTTCTTCTTGGCCGAGATGTTGCTTGATGTGGATTTGGAACCCGACGCTCCAGTCACGGACCATTGCGGCACCTGCACGCGATGCATTGACGCATGTCCCACGGACGCCATCATTCAGCCTTATGTGGTGGATGGAAGCAAGTGCATCAGTTACTTCACCATCGAATTGAGAGGCGCCATTCCTGAGCCAGTCAAAGGTCACATGGAGAATTGGATGTTTGGCTGTGACATTTGTCAGGAGGTCTGTCCCTGGAACCGACACGCTACACCCACAACTGAGCCGAGATTTGCGCCCCACCCACGCTTGTTGGACATGACCAAATCAGATTGGCTCGACCTCACGGAGGAGGTGTTCAAAGAGGTGTTCAAAGACAGCGCGGTCAAGCGTGCGGGGCTTCAAGGGCTTCAGCGGAACATCGCGTTCCTTCAAGGAGGGTCTTCGTGAAAGAAAAAGCCCCAACTGTGACGCTGGGGCTTTGAGAGATTCGTTGGCTGGGCGGGTCAGTGCACCAGCCACTTGACGGTGCGCTGAATGCCCTCTTGTGTCAACCTGACCAAGTGCAATCCCGCGCCGACATCGGGAGTCAGTCTCAAGTTTTGAGCGCCAGACGTGCAGGCGTGCTGGTGACGGAACACGACCTTGCCGGTCAACTCAAGCACTTCCACTTCCACAGGTCCTGCTTGATGCGAATTCCATTGAATGGAGAGTTCTCCGTGGACGGATGGATTGGGGTAGATCACTGGGATTTCCAGAGGGTGTTCTGGAGAATTGACACTCGATACCATGCCAGGATCACCAGGAAGTGCAGTGATTGTAAACCCGCCTTGGATGCCATCGAACCAACCCAATGAGTCCACGCTTACCCAGACGCAAGACGTATCAATGCAACTGCCATCCCCTCCAGTCACCGTGAGACAAAGTTGATACGGCCCGTCGGTCTCGTATTCCCAAGTGGGAAGCGGGTCTGTGCTGGGAGGACCTTCGGTCCCAAAATTCCAGTAAAAGTTGTTGTCCTCATCGTATCCGAGAACATATACGAACAATGCATTGGCGATGGCATTGCTGTCTGCATCAAACGCTTGGACAACCAGAAGAGAAGCATCACATTCCTCGTCGTCGTCCTCGTCGTCGTCCTCGTCGTCGTCGTCCTCGTCGTCGTCGTCCTCGTCGTCGTCCTCGTCGTCGTCGTCCTCGTCGTCGTCGTCCTCGTCATCATCGTCCTCGTCATCATCGTCCTCGTCATCATCACAATAAGGCAATTCCAATTCCGCAACAAGGGAGTACATGCCCATGGCATTTTGCTCTTCCAACTCGATGGCCGCAAAAGCAAAAATGGAATCATACTCGCAATTCTCGGTGAGTGCGTTGACAGTGCCTTGCATGGCATCTGCTGGCACGGGGATGTCAAACTGATCCTCAGGACCAAACAGGGTGACAACGGTGTCGATTTGAGTGCCGCTGGTCTCAATCATCAAAGAAATGCCGAGGACGGTTTCTTCGCTGGCCCCTTCTGCTTCGATGGTGAGTTCCAGAGTGGCCGTTTGGGCGAACACAAGCGTTGCGGTTGCAAGCAGCGCGAACATGGAAAAGAGGTGCTTCATGATTTCGTGGTTTTCAAACTGCAAGATAGGAACGATGTTTCGCACCCTGTGCCGTTCGAGTTACATGGCGTGCGCAGCGGCAAAAGCAGTGGTGATGAGGTGACCATATTTGTGTTGGTATTGCGTCAATGCCCAGGTTTTGAGGGCTCTGGCGTCGTCTTTGGACAACCAACGGAAGCACTTTTTCAATTCTCGTGCGAATAGACGGCGGTCAAAACTCACGCGCGTCAGAACGGTTTTGCAAAATTCGAGCATCGTTGTCAAGGATGATGTTGGCAAAATGCACACAGCGATGCAATTCGTGTCACAACGAACGTCAACAAACCTCAAAATGCGCATCGGGGTCCTGGCGTACCTTTGTCTTGGAATGAAACGTCGGCACAACATCGAAGACAGACGCGTGCTGAAAGCGCGCATGGAGGCTGACATGCGCCCAAGGACGACGCTGAGTTTTTACCGCTACGTTCATCTCGAAGATCCAGAAAAGACCCGTGCAGAGTTGTACGAGGCATGGACCGACTTGGAGGTGTTGGGTCGTACGTATGTTGCCAAAGAGGGCATCAACGCCCAAATCTCCATTCCGACCGAACGCTTTGATGCGTTCAAAGACCACATTGACTCCCTCGGATGGCTCCCCAACTTGCGGTTGAACCTCGCCGTCGAACAAGGCAAGAGCTTCTTCAAGTTGATTGTCCGTGTGCGCGAAAAGATTGTGGCAGATGGACTTGCCGACGGCACGTTCGACGTGACTGAATGCGGAAAGCACCTCAAAGCCTCGGAGTTCAATGAACTGACTGACAAAGAGGACACCGTCCTCATTGACATGCGCAACGCCTACGAAAGTGAGGTGGGGCACTTCGAGGGCGCAGTTTGTCCGGACGTCAACACCTTTCGCGAGGAAATCGACTACGTCGAGGACATGCTGCAAGACCAAAAGGAAGCCAACATTGTCATGTACTGTACGGGCGGCATCCGCTGCGAAAAGGCAAGCGCCTACCTCAAGCACAAAGGCTTCAAGAATGTGCATCAGCTTGAAGGGGGCATCATTGAGTACACCCGTCAAGCGAAGGCCGAGGGTTTGCGCAACAAATTCATTGGAAAGAACTTCGTCTTCGACGAGCGCATGGCCGAGCGCATCACCGATGACGTCATCGCCAAATGCCACACATGCGGAACGTCTTGCGACACGCATGTCAATTGCGCGAATCCGACATGCAACATCCTGATGATTCAGTGCGATGCATGCAAGACCGCCACGGAGGGGACGTGTGGCAGTGATTGCCATGCGTTCGTCCAATTGCCAGAAGAGGAACAACGCGAGAGGCGCAAGGGCACCAAAGCGCGTGGTGGATTCATGACCGGAGGGAAGGGCCTTTCACAAGACGAGGAGCCTACGACAAGAAGTCGGCAGTGACGTCGAAAAATTCGTCTGGATTTTGGGCGTGGAGCCAATGTCCCGCGCCGTCAATGGTGTGGTGGTCCATGTGCAAGAACTGAGATTCCAGCAGTTCCAAGTCGTCGTCACTCACATAGTCGCTTTCACTTCCGCGCACAAACAACGCAGGCAGCGTGTTGACGCCAAGGTCGATTTGGCCCACCACATCCGTGAGTGCGGCCTCAAGCACAGGCACATTGAAGCGCCAAGCAAATCCCCCCGACTTCGACCTGTGGAGTCCTTTCATGAGGAAGGGCACAAGCACAGGGTCGTTGTTGAGGCTTTCGTTCAGTGCCTGCTCGACTTCATCCCGTCCCGAGGCGTCTGACGGACGGGTTGCGAGCAAGGCGTCAAAAATGGGGCCATGGTGGGGAACATAGGCCCGCGCCGCAATGTCAGCCACCACGATGCGCTCTAACCGTCCAGGGTGATGTTGGGCGAGCCACAAGACCGTCTTGCCTCCCATGCTGTGGCCCAATATGCGGGCTTGTTGCATGCCTTGATGGTCCATGAACTCCAGAACATCTTGTCCCATGGCCGCGTAGGTGTGCACGTCGTCGTGTGCACTTTTCCCGTGATTTCGTGCGTCCAACATCCACACGTGGTGGGTTTCAGCGTAACGCTTGCCCAAGGTTTGCCAATTGTCAGAACTTCCCAGAAGACCGTGCAAGATCAGGAGGTGAGGGGCTTGGGGCTGGTTTGTGCAAGCCAAAGACCGTGCGTGGGGAATCATGGGCGTGGGGTCAAGCAGGCGCGATATTGCGCCACGGCATTCGACATGCCCAAGTACAGAGCATCGGCGATGAGCGCATGCCCAATGCTGACCTCAGTGAGATGCGGCACCGATTCCGCAAAATCCCTCAAATTCCGGAGGTTGAGATCGTGCCCGGCGTTGACGCCTAGGCCGGCATCATGAGCCCAGGTCGCTGCTTGAGCAAAGGGCTGTGCCGCTGCCCTTCCCCTCGAGACGTGTTGCACCGCGAAGGACTCGGTGTACAATTCGATGCGGTCCGCGCCCACGCTGGCGGCGGCGTGGATTTGGGCTTCATCCGTTTCTATGAACAACGACGTCCGAATGCCCTGAGCATTGAACACAGCGAGCACATTTTTGAGCAGATCCACGTGTTCTGTGACGGTCCAACCTGCATTGCTCGTGAGCACATGGGGAGGGTCTGGGACGAGCGTGACTTGCTCGGGCTTCACGTCGCAGACCAGTTTCACGAAGTCGTCGCTGGGATAACCCTCGATGTTGAATTCCGTGTGGACCACTTCGCGCAACTCATGCACGTCCTGATAGGTGATGTGTCTTGCATCGGGTCGAGGGTGAACAGTGATGCCGTCTGCACCAAATGCCTGAATGCGCTTGGCGGCTTCCACCACATTGGGTTCCTTTCCACCTCGCGCATTGCGCAGGGTTGCAATCTTGTTCACGTTGACGCTGAGCCTTGTCATACCTACCTTTGGAAGTAAAGAGCGAAAGTACACCATGCGCGCCCAGAGATTGCTTTCATTGGACTTGCCCGTCCTTGCGTTGACCGACCAGGTGGCTCGGGCGTTGCAGGTCATGGATGAACTGAAGCTCATGCACTTGCCTGTGGTCGAGGAGGACGTTTACAAAGGGACCGTTTCTGAGGAGGCATTGTTGGAATTGGACGAGTCGGCTTTGATCGCTGAAGCTCCCATGACGTCGGATGCCATCACTCCGGACCTTCACGTTTACGATGTCGTTGCAAGGATGGGATGGGCGGACGTGGACCTCTTGCCAGTGGTTGACGAAGGTTTGTACCGTGGAAGTGTGGATCGCGCGGCAGTGTTGCGCTTCATGGCCAAACGAGCGGGATGGGGATTCCCCGGGAGTACGTTGGTGCTCGAAATGCTGCCCAAAGACCTCAGTCCCGCGGAGCTGTTCCGCATTGTTGAGGCCGACGGTGCACAAGTCACCAGCTTCAATGTTGCGCCCGTTGAGAACAGCGAATTGCTCGAGGTGACGTTCAAAGTCAACACGGAAGAAATTGAGTCACTCATGGCCACGTTGCGACGCCACGAATTCCAAGTCCAAAGTTTCTACAACGCTCCGGAGCTTGAGGATGAAATGCGGGCCCGCTTTGACGCCTTCATGCGCTACTTACAACCCTAATGTACCCCTGAATCATGCGAATCGCTCTGTTTGGCAAGGCCGTTTCCCCGGACGACGCGGATGCGTTGCGAATGGCACTTGACCGGGTGTTGGAGATGGATCCGGCAGCATGGATTTCCAAAGCCTATCGCAGTGAATTGAGTGACCACATGGCGTTGCCGCCTGGCTTGACTTCCTTTGACGGGGAAGTGCCTGAGGGTGTGGAAGTGCTGTTGGCCTTTGGTGGGGACGGGACCGTATTGGAGGCTGGAACCTTGGTTCGGAATGGAGAGGTGCCCATTCTCGGTGTGAACACAGGAAGACTGGGCTTTTTGAGCAACGTGAGCATGGAGGCGTTTGACCTCGCCATGGACGCTTTGATTGCAGGAAAAACATGGCAAGAAGAACGTGCGTTGCTGCATGTCGAGTTGGAAGGACAAACCCTCGGAGACTTCCCCTACGCCCTGAATGAAGTGGTCATCCACAAACGCGACACTGCGAGCATGGTGGTCGTGGATGTGCACCGCGGGGACACGTTTGTGAATACGTACTGGGCAGACGGGTTGCTGGTCAGCACGCCCACGGGTTCCACGGCCTACTCATTGAGTGCTGGAGGGCCCATCGTGCTGCCTGGATCGGACGTCGTGATTGTCACCCCCGTGGCCCCACACAACCTGAATGATCGGCCCCTCGTGGTCCCGTTGGACGGTGAAATCACGCTTGTCGCGGGAGGTCGAGACGCGTCTTTCTTGCTGAGCATGGACAGCCGATCTTTTCCGTTGGAACCAGGACAGGAGGTGCGGATCAAGCCCGCGGGATTCAGGATCAAGTTGATCAACCTTGAGCATCAAGATTTTTTTTCCACGGTGAGGCAAAAAATGCACTGGGGACTTGACCCACGTGAACGCTGATTTCAGGGCAATGCCACGTATTTTCGTGCGTTCAAGATCTCGATGACACGTCTCCATTCTTTCAACTGTTGCATTTTGGCATGGGCCGTGGCCATGGGCTGTGCCGTGCCTGAGGTGTTGGGACAACGTCGTGGATCCAGCAAAGAACTGGGTTACCAGGTTGGAACCATGTGGTATTTGGGAGACGTCAACCCCACCAATTTGCTGCGTTCGATCAGCCACTCTGCGCAGGGTGCTTACTTCCGATACAACTTGAACCCTCGACTGTCCTTGCGGGGCCAATTCATTCAAGGAACCATTGAGGCGTTCGACTCGGATCATCCCAATGTCCATCAGCAACGGCGAGATTTGGGGTTTGTCAATGTTGTGAATGAGCTCTCGTTCACGACGGAAATCAACTTTCGTGACCACGTGGTAGGCCATCCCAATCCTAGGCCCGTTCCTTTTTTGACAGCAGGTCTGGCGGTGTTTGGGCACGACCCCAGTGGGGCCAAGAGCAATGGGATCCTGCAACCGTTGCTCGATGTTGGCACAGAAGGCCAAGGATGGGCCCCAGGGGTGTCAGCATACAAGCGCTGGGGTGTGGCAGTGCCATTTGGGTTGGGTTTGAAAGGAACGCTGGGTTCGGCAATGACGTTTCAAGTTGAGTGGGGCGCACGGAAACTCTGGACGGACCATTTGGACGATGTCAGCACGATTTATCTCAATCCCGATTCAGACGAACGGTTGGAAGAACCGTCCTTGGCGCTGGAGGAGTTTCAGGGGGACCCTCCCTACAACGTAGAAGACGCGTCTGACCCGTGGGCCGACGACATGAAGGAGGTTTTCCAGCGTGGGGACCCTGGGCGCAACGATCGGTACGGATTCTTTTTGGTCTCTTTGGGTTTTCGCGTCAGCAAAAAAGCCACAACTTGCTGGGAACAATGACCACACCAAACACACCTCCCAATGAAGCCCGAGATCGGGCCATGAGGGCCGCAGGAATTGACCCCCTGAGGGTGCCTGAGCATGTCGCCGTGATCATGGATGGCAACGGTCGATGGGCCAAACGTCGTGGAGAGGAGCGGGTGTTTGGACATGCACATGGCGTTGAGTCGGTGCGTGCCACGGTGGAGGCGGCGCTGGAAAGTGGGGTCCGGTATTTGACGCTGTATGCGTTCAGCACCGAGAATTGGAACCGCCCAAAGGAGGAGGTGGATTCATTGATGGACCTTCTCGTCAAAACCCTTGTTCAAGAAGCCGTAGAGCTGGGCAGCAAGGGTGTTCGGTTGAGGGCGATTGGGGATGTGTCAAGCCTGCCAAAAGCTTGTCAGGCGGAGCTTGATCGTGTGAAGGACGGCCCGGAAGGCGAGGTCCACCTCGATTTGGTATTGGCCCTGAGCTACAGCGCGAAATGGGAAATGGTGGAAGCCATTCGAACCATGATGAAGGAGGGGCTCACTCCTGAGGACGTGTTGCCATCCACCATCGACAAATCCCTCCAAACGGCCGATTTGCCTGACCCAGAACTCATGATTCGGACGTCTGGCGAACATCGCATCAGCAATTTCATGCTGTGGCAACTTGCGTACGCCGAGTTTCATTTCACCTCGGTGCTCTGGCCCGACTTTCGAAAAGGGCATTTTTTCGACGCCATCCGTGACTTTCAACATCGGGAACGCCGTTTTGGTGCGCTCCCTCAAACCAATCAGAGTTGACCAAAGGAATGAGAACGTCGGCCGTGCTTTGTTGCATGTGGCTTGCTTGGTCCATCAAGGGCCAAGCCCAAACGCAGCCAACGTTGATCGATTTGTCGTTGTCGAGCACCTACAAGGTTGCTGGTCTGAGCGTGTTGGGGGCAGAGCACACGGACGTGCAAGCCATCAAACTGTTCAGTTCACTTCAAGTCGGACAAGAAATTGACATTCCCGGCGATGCATTGAAGCGCGCCATCACCGCACTTTGGGCCCAGGACTTGTTCGCCGACATTCAAATTGAAGTGGCCGAAGTGCGAGGAAGGGATGCATACTTGGTGATTCGAGTTCAGGAACTTCCCCGATTGACGCGGTACAGCATCACAGGCGTCGGACGTTCGGAGCAAGAAACGATCAAGGGCAAAATCGATTTGCTGACTGGACGCATTTTGGATGAAAATGTGAAGGCAGTTGCCAACAAGCGCATCCGAGACCACTACGTTGAAAAAGGCTTTTTGGACGTGGCCGTTGTCATGGACCAACAGCCAGACACCTTGTTCGCCAATGGAACGAGGTTGCGCATTGACATCGACAAAGGGGAGAAGGTGAAGATTGACCGCATTGCCTTCCACGGAGTGGAAGCCATGGAAGCGTCGGAATTGACCCGCAAGCTGAAAGAAACCAAGGAGCGCAAGTGGTGGCGCTTTTTCAAACCCTCGAAGTATCTGGAATCCAATTTCCGGAACGACCTCAACAGCGTGGTCAACCACTACCACAGCAAGGGCTACCGCAACGCCCGCATCGTCAGTGACAGTTTGAGTCGGAACGCAGATGGGGAAGTGGTGCTGGACGTGTGGATGGAGGAAGGCAGCCCCTTTTATTTTGGAGACATCACCTTCACAGGAAACACCAAATACAGAACCACGCAATTGGACAGTTTGTTGGACATCCAACGGGGTGAAGTGTTCAGCATGGGGCGACTGCAAGAACGGGTGTTCATGGATCCGAAAGGCCTCGATTTGAGCTCTCTTTACCAAGACGATGGGTACCTGATGTTCCAGGCTCGGCCCATTGAAAAGCGGGTGGTTGGAGACACCATCGACATCGAAGTCCGAATGATGGAGGGCCAACAATTCCGAATTGGCCGCGTGATTGTTCAGGGCAACACCAAGACGAACGACCATGTGGTTCATCGCGAAATCCGCACGCGACCTGGGGATTTGTTCAGTCGTACAGACATCATCCGTACCCAACGGGAACTGTCGCAACTCGGCTACTTCAACCCGGAGGCCTTTGGAGTCAACCCTATTCAGCACCCAGAGGATGGCACGGTGGACATTGAATACACCGTCGAAGAAAAGCCCTCGGATCAGATTGAGCTCAGTGGAGGTTGGGGTGGTGGCCGCGTTGTGGGAACGCTGGGCATCAGCTTCACCAATTTTGCGGCGTCCAAGATGTTCAAGAAGGGCAGCTGGCGGCCCATTCCAACGGGAGATGGACAACGACTGTCCCTGCGCGCCCAATCGAACGGCCTGTTCTTCCAGAGCTACAACTTCAGTTTCACTGAACCCTGGTTGGGAGGAACCAAACCAAACTCGCTGAGCTTCAGTGTGTGGAGGTCCATTCAGAGCAATGGACAGCCTCGTAAAATTGAGGGTGAAATCAATCCTGCGCGTCAGTCCTTGCAAATCACAGGAGCCCAGTTGGGTCTTGGCCAGCGTTGGAAAAAACCAGACGACTGGTTTGTATTCAGGGCCGCACTGTCATACCAGCACTTCAATTTGGATGAGTTTGGATCGTTCTTCAGCTTCAGCAATGGCAAGGCCAACAACCTGGCATTGACAGCCTCTGTTGGACGCAACTCGGTGAGCGACCCCATTTTCCCGGTGTGGGGTTCCAATGTTGAAGTCAGTGTCAAGGCCACGCCGCCATACAGTGCCTTCCGTCCGGACGGATTTTACACCAATGAAGACGGCACGCCTGTCGACGACCAAACGCGCTTCCGTTGGGTGGAATACCACAAATGGAAAGTCAAGGCTGAGTGGTACACCCCGCTCACCCAAAGTGGGGGGGAAAACCCCAAGAGTTTGGTTCTCCGCACCGCGGCTGGGGTGGGCTTGATAGGTTCCTACAACCGCATCACAGGACTCAGCCCGTTTGAGCGCTTCTACCTCGGGGGGGTGTTCTTGAGTGGTTTTGTCTTGGACGGGCGTGAAATCCTGAACCTTCGGGGCTACGACGACTTGAGCCTGACTGCACCTGACCGAAACACGGGGGCGCCTGTGGTGGCCAAATACAGTGCTGAACTGCGCTACCCATTGAGCACCAACCCCAGCGCCACCATCTACACCCTGGCATTCTTGGAGGGTGGAAATACTTGGGAGGACCCTCGTGCGTTCAATCCATTCCAAGTGTACCGCTCCGGGGGCGTCGGTCTGCGGATTTTCCTGCCCATGTTTGGATTGTTGGGCTTGGATTACGGATGGAGGTTGGACGACGTGTCCAATGTGCCCAACATGGCACGTGGCCAGTTCCATTTCTCCATTGGCATGAACATGGGTGAACTTTGACTTTTGTTGAAGTTGGCCCCAAATTTGACAGGACTACCTCATGAATTTTTCAATCACACCTTTCAATCGGATGCGCCAAGCGCTGTTGGCCTCGATGTTTGTGGGCATGTCGTTGGGCGCACAGGCCCAAAAGTTTGCCTACATCGATTCTGAATACGTGCTGTTGCACATGCCGGAATACGCAGAGGCACAGATGGAGTTGAACAATTTGGCCATCGGTTGGCAGGCAGAGATTGAAGACAAGCTGGAAGCGGCGGACCGTCTTGAGGTGGCATACCGTGCTGAGCGCGTGCTCCTGACGACAGAGATGCGCGTCAAGCGGGAGGAGGAGATCACCAAGAAGCGCACAGAGGCGAAAGACATGCAGAAGCAAAAGTTTGGTGTCGACGGGGAACTCTTCACGAAGCGTCAAGAGCTCATCGAGCCCGTGCAGCAGCAAATTTTTGAGTCCCTCAAGGACATTGCATCAGGCAGCGGGTACATGGTCATTTTTGACAAGAGCAACCAAAGCAACATGCTCTACACCAATCCCAAATACGACATCTCCGATCGTCTGATCAAGAAGTTGGGGTATGTTCCTGGCGAAACCGTGGAGCCCAAAGATGACAAGGATGAGGGGAAGGGAGACAGCTTGATGGACCGAGGTCGTGATGCGGTGAATGGAGCCAAGGACAATGCCCGAGACCGAATCAATGGAGTCACGGGTGGTCGTGGTGCCGGAGGTCCTGGTGGTCGCGGCTCGGTCAGTCGGAGTGGCAGCAAAAATTGAACTACCGCCATCCGCTTTTGAATTTTTCAGGTGGCAGTTGACGTTGCACCACCGACATTTGCACATTGAAATCGAATCCATGAAACATCTATTCCTCCTCATTCTTGCCTCGACAGTCGCATTGACTGACGTCGCTGCACAGCGCTTTGGCCATCTCGATGCCCAAGGCATCCTCCTGACCTTGCCCGAGCGCGCCGACGCTCAAGCATCCATTGAAGCCGCAGCGGCAGAGTATGAAACGGAAGTGACGCGCATGCGGTCGGAGTTGGAGACCAAGTTCGCGGACTACCAGGCGAAGGCAGCCACGTGGCCCGACGCCATCCGTCAACAAAAAGAGCGCGAACTGCAACAATTGGACACGGGCTTGCAAGAATTCGGCGCCACCATTCAAAATGACCTCGCCCAGATGGAGCAACAATTGCTTGCGCCGATGATTGAGCGTGTGCGGAATGCCATTGAGGAGGTCGGGAAAGAGCAAGGCTTCACGTACATCTTCGACATCAGCACCGGTGGGACTGTGTACAATGGAGGGGAAGATGTCACGGACATGGTGAAGACCAAACTCGGGATGTAAGCGACCTCCAAGGTCATGACAAACGATGCGCCCATTGGCATGTTCGACTCCGGCATCGGAGGATTGACCATTGCCAAAGCTCTGTTGGAACGACTCCCTCGGGAGTCGTTGCGCTATGTGGGCGATACGGCGCACATGCCTTACGGTGACAAGAGTGCGGAACGTCTCCGGGCCTATTCCGTTGGCATCGCAGAACGCTTGTTGGACCAAGGCTGCAAAATGCTTGTCGTGGCTTGCAATTCGGCCTCGAGCAATGCCCTCAATGAGGTGCGCTCGCTTGCGGGGCCCAATGTTCCTGTGGTGGATGTGGTCAATCCCGTTGTGGAATGGGCGGCGCAATGTCATCCAAAAGGCCAAATGGCCCTGATCGGCACCCGAGCGACGGTGCAAAGTGGGATGTACGAGACCCTGATGCAAGCCCGTGGATTGTCTGTCACGTCAAGGGCCACACCCTTGCTGGCAAGCGCCATCGAGGAGGGGTTTCACAACGGCACAATTTCAAGCGCAGTAGTGGAGGCGTATTTCTCCGATGGTTGGGCTGCGGACAAAGAAGCCTTGGTGCTGGCGTGCACCCACTATCCGTTGGTGATGCGGGAGATTCAAGCACAGTTGCCCGCGTCCATGGTGGTTTTGGATGCACCGGACATTGTGGCACAGCGGGTGGAAGAAATCCTGGTTGATCGCAAATCCCTCTCAGGAAGCGAGGATCCAGCTCACAGGTTTGAGGTCACCGATTGGACCCAGTCCTTCGCTGACGGCGCAACCCACATAATGGGCAACCGCATTGAACTGCATGAAGCTCCTTGGCCAAAGACCCTTTGAGTGATTTCTAAGCGACCTCTTTGACAGCGTCAGACGTGGTCCTCTTTCATCCAAGAGGCGTATTCAACGTACCGTGCGGAAGTGGATGCCAGATGTGTTCTGAGTTCGTCGTTGACTTGTCCTCGGGATTTGGCGGGCACGCCCGCCCAAAGCTCTCCATCCCCAATGACCGATCCAGCCAGCACCACAGCTCCGGCTGCCACGACTGCATGCGCACCCACCACTGCGTGATCCATCACCACCGCGCCCATGCCCACCAGAGCCCCCTTTTTCACATGAGCCCCATGCACAATGGCGTTGTGTCCAATGCTCACGTCGTCTTCCAGCAAGGTTGCGCTTTTCCCGTACGTGCCGTGGATCACAGCACCGTCCTGAATGTTGACGCGCTTTCCAATTGTGATGGGCGCCACGTCACCCCGAACCACCGATGAAAACCACACCGTGCTCGATGCTCCGAGGGTCACATCTCCCACCACGGTTGCGTTGGGTGCCAGCCAAACCGAATTGTCAATGGACGGAGCGGTGCCGTTGCAAGGTATAATGTGTGCCATGTCTCAAAAGTAGGGGCATTCCTTGGAGCCAAAACAATCAAACTTGTCGCCAGCCTGGGCGGGTCATCCACATGACATCATAGGCCTCCTGAACATCCGTGTCCGTCACTTCGTTGGCCAGGTGCCAACCCGCGTGTCCTTCTGCCAACAGGCGCAGATGACGCTGCAAGCGCTTGCTGGACATGCCGCTTTTTACGATGTCATCCCAAAGTTGGGAGGCCTTAGGAAGCCATGTTCTGGTCTTCGATTTCCGATGCTGTTGAACCCAACGTAAGCATTCACTCCAAGATCGTTCTGAGGCGGTGGTCGTGATGCCAATTTCCAATTGAACGGGAAAGCGCTCAAGCAGTGGACTGCTCAACCGCTTCATGTATTGTTTCCGTTCTGACGAGTTGCACACGCAGAGCGGAGGGTTTTGGCCGCATGGACACATGTTCATGGCTGCGAGGATCCATGCTGAGGACTGCCACCTTGCGCAGCCGTCTGCGCGATGGAGGTCGAGCACACCAGTGTCCATGATGTGGCGCAGAGATTCGCGAGCTGGCCGTGGCCATTCTGGGAATTCATCGAGAAACAACACGCCTTTGTTGGCCATGGCCCAAGCTCCCATCACGGGTTGTCCCCTTCGCCAAGCGCCCAGCAATCCAGCTGTTCCGCCTGAGGGATGGGGTGCCAAAAATGGCACATTGGTCTTGCTGACCAAGCCGGCACAAGCCCGAGCCAGGCTGGACTTTCCGACACCTGGGGCTCCGGTCATCAACACCGGCAGTCTCTTTGTCGCAGCGATGCACAGCCATTTCTTGGCATGGGCCTCTCCATTGAGGTGGTCCCATCCAGAAGTTGTGCCTGTTCCCTTGGCGTCTCGTTGTGCTTGCAGGCGATGATGGGGTGGTTCATTCTTTTCGCTTCGGATGGATTCCAGAACCGCGGTCATGTGCTTAGCCCGTTGCACCACGATGGTTGAATCGTGAAGGTTGGGGTCCAGCCCGAGGATCGTTTGGAATGGGGGAGGGGCTGAGGTTGCCAAACGAAGCATGGATTCGGTTGCATTTCGATGTAGCAAGGGGTCGACCACATCTCCTTCGAGTCCCAGCATCCCGCAGAATGCATGGGATTGAAGCCTTTTGGCTTGTGGAATCTTGCCTTGGATTGCCAACATTGCGGCGGCAACGGCCACATCCAAATGCATCAGGTCCTCTTGTTGGCAATGGGGATGGACATGGAGGGTCAAGGCTTTGCCCGGCCAAGACACACCCATGCCTTGGAGGGTTGACCGCACCCGTGCAAGACAGGCCAAGGCATCAGAATACGTCGCTCCTGAGACCCGAAAAACGGCCCCAACTTCGGCGCGAAGCTCGACTTTGGTCCACGGGTAATTGGGCTTCGTTTTGACGAAGCCCCACGTTTGGACAACCACTGCTTAAGGGCGCGCTTGTTCGATGGCGTCAATCCAAGCATGGATGCACTTGATGTGCATTTCTTGGATGCGGTCGGCATATCCTGACCAGGGAACGCGAACTTCAACGTCTGCCAGTGAGGCCAAGGCCCCTCCGTCGTTTCCTGTCAACGCCAATACCACGAGGCCATGTTCTTTTGCCATTCTGGCGGCTGCAAGGACATTGGCAGACTGGCCACTTGTGCTGATGGTCAAAAGGACATCTCCCGGGTTGCCCAAGGCTTGTACTTGCCGAGCAAACACGTGGTCAAAGCCATAGTCATTCCCAATGCAAGACATGACCGAAGCATCGGACAGGCTCAGCGCAGCAAAAGGAGCGCGGTCGTCCCGGTACCGGCCACTCAGTTCTTCCGCGAAGTGCATGGCATCGCACATGGATCCCCCATTGCCACAGGACATGATTTTGTGCCCAGACTGCAAGCTGTCGATGAGCAACTTGGCACCGCGCTCCATGGCTTCGAAAAACGTGGAGTCTCGCAAGATGTCTTGTGCGAGTCGTGCGCTTTCTTCGAAGTGGTCGCGAAGTTTCATGGTTTCAAAGATGGTGTTCATGCCTCAAAGCTTGAAAAGACGGGCACCGGTTGTCCCATCCATTTGTGCACGAAGCCTCGGAATCAACGGTTAAATTTGGCCAAGCCCTCTTTCAGGAAATCACCAAACACATCGGCATCGGGGTCGTAGCCGGCAGTGCCCCCAATGTGGTTGCCGTCGTGGTCAATCATGACATAGAAAGGCTGTGCGTTGCGATCGAAACGCGAAGCCTGGAGATACGACCACTTGTTGCCAATGGTGCGAATGCGAAAGTCCTTGCCGCCGTATTCTTCCACCTGGTGTTCCTCTTCAGGAAGGGACGTTCGGTCATCCACATACAAGGACACAAGCACCACATCTTGAGTCAAGATTCGGGCGACCTCGGGATCAGACCACACCTGTTCTTCCATTTTTCGGCAATTCACGCAGGCCCATCCGGTGAAGTCCAACAACATGGGCTTGCCTTCGGCTTGCGCTGCAGCCAGTCCTTCGTCGTAGTCGTCAAACCTCGCTTCGACGTGACCGCTGTGGCCACCTTCACCACCACCGTGGCTTCCTTGGTTCCACTCGCTGTAAAAGGTTGGCGGTGGGACACCGCTGATCAAATTCACAGGTGCGCCCCACATGCCTGGCAGGAGGTAAATGCCCAACATCATGAAGGCCAATCCCAACGAAAATCGGAAGACCCCAATGCGTTCCACTTTGCTGTCATGAGGCAACGTGAACCACCCAAAGAGGTAGAAAGCGATGGCCAAACTGACGGCAATCCAAATGGCGATGAACAGCTCACGTTGCAACAAACCCAGTTGCAACACGAGGTCCGCGTTGCTCAGGAACTTGAAGGCAAATCCAATTTCCAGAAGGCCCAACACCACCTTGACGCTGTTCAACCATCCGCCGCTCTGAGGCAGGCTGTTGAGCCACCCCGGAAAGGCAGAAAACAACCCAAATGGCAGAGCGAGGGCCGATGAAAACCCGAGCATCACCGCCGTCGGTGCAGCAAATGAACCCGTTGCGGCCCCGGCAAGGGCCGAGCCCACAAGGGGCCCGGTGCAGGAGAAGGACACAATGGCCAAGGTTGCGGCCATGAAGAAGATGCCAATGATGCCACCTCGATCAGATGCAGCGTCTGCTTTATTGGCCCAGCTTGATGGCAGTTGAATTTCAAAGGCTCCAAGGAAACTCGCTCCAAACACGATGAGCAGCAAAAACAGGAACACGTTGAATATGGGGTCGGTGGAGATGACATTGAGCACATCCACACCGAAGAACGCGGTCAGCGCCAACCCCAGTGCAGTGTAGATGAAGATGATGAAGAATCCGTAGATGAGGGCGTTGCGGATGCCTTCTGCACGTGTTTTGGATTGCTTGGTGAAGAAGCTCACCGTCATGGGGATCATGGGGAAGACACACGGGGTCAACAAGGCAGCCAACCCCAGCCCAAACCCCAGCAAGAACGTCCACAGCAGGCCTTCTTCGCCCTCTTCACTTGGGCTTTCCTCACCGCCGTCAGAGGTCGCTCCCCCTTCTCCAAACATGCCGTCGTCACCATGTTCATGGCCGCTGTGGTTTTCGCCAGTGTGGTCACACCAATGTTGTGTCCCAGGACAGTAATTGGGCCGGTCGGCTTCAGGTCGGATGTCTGACGCAGCAATGGCGATGGCGACTTCTTCAGGTGGAAGGCACATGCTTGCATCGCACACCATGAACACCAAGTACCCCCCGATTGTGTCCCCAGGCTGAGCATCGCTCAAATCAACCGCTTGCCGCCAAAACACTTCCTCCTCAAAATACTTGAGGTTCATCATGAAATTGGGGTCGTATTCTTCAAGTGGGGTGCACTCTTCCACGGCGCCTTGGGGGGTGACTCCTTGCGGCCACTGGAACTCAAACATCGTGGGCACAGGGCCGTTGTTGGGGTCGTTGTCCTGGCTGTAAATGTGCCAACACGAGTCAACTGTGGCGTGGATCACGAGGTCGTGAAGCCCTTCTTCGACGCTGGGGTAGAGGTCGAAGTTCCAGGTGACAGGATCTTCGATTTGGGCGGAAGCGCCCGCGGCCGCCACAAGAAAAACGGCTGTCGCCAACATGCGGCTGGCCATTGAAATTCCTAGGGAAAACAGGGATGCGATCGTGTGGGATGGGTGCATGTCAAAAACGGTAGGTTCGCAAAGATACCGACTGTGGCGAATGGGGGCTTTTGACATGGCCCAATTCATCACAACGACACACGTGCAGCTTGCGTTTACAATTCAAGTTCTTGACCCTCAATCAATCCAAATCGGCGCCTCATCCAACCCACGCCGAGGTAGACCAGGGGCGTATCCAAAGCGGCCACCAACGATTTGAACGCGACGCCATTGACGAGAAGCGCTCCAAAGCGTTCCCAGCCGATTTCGCCCACTGCACAGAGCAAGACGAGGACGGTGGAGGTGTCCACGATTTGGGATGGGATGGTGGAAAGGTTGTTCCTGAGCCAGAGGTGCTTGCCTTGGGTCAGGGATTTCCAAAAGTGGAAAATCCGGACATCGATGAATTGGGCGAGGAGGTAGGCCGCCATGCTTGCGCCCACGGCCAATGCAGTTTGGCCAAAGACGTGGTCGAATTCTGAGTTGCTCACGGGAGACCACGCTGTCGCTTCTGCCCACCCACCCACTGTCACCACACCCAGGGTCATGATGGATGCCGCCAATCCCGACATCACCACAAAGTTGGCCTTCCGCTTGCCGTAGATTTCACTGATCATGTCGGTGACCAAGAATGTGATCGGGTAGGGCAACAAACCCACGCTCTGCTCGAAGGTGATGGCTCCCATGTCCCAGGTGAAGAACTTGCGGAAGACGAGATTGCAGGTCACCAAGCTGGCGATGAACAGCCCTGAGAGCAACAAAAATCCCAACCAGGCCACGTCCTTGTCCCGGCCGTGGAGCGCTTTGGGCGTCGTGGGGTCTTGTGTTGTCATGTCTGTTGCGGGGGTGTGTAGGTGATGTTGATCCCCTGGATGTCGGCGAAGGTGGTGACGTTGATGCGGGCCTCTTCAGACAGTTTGTGTCCGACGACCCAAAGCAAGCACCCATCGCTCAGACGTTCCACCACCAAGGCATGTTCCCGCAAGGCACTTGATGCCTTCGCTTGCGTAAGCACGTCGCTCACCTTAGAGTGACCGTCCATTCCGAGCGGTTGAATCTTGTCGCCGGCATTCCAAACCCGCAGTTTCGCGGGCAGACAATGGGATGGAATCCAGGCGCAGTGGGTGTTGAGTTCGGCAATCGAATCGGGGCATCGGGAGGCCATCCACGTGCACGTGCCAGCTGGCGTAGTCAAGTTGCCTGGGCCAGACTCAAGGTCAATCTGGACTTCGGCTCCGGACGTCGAAGCCGCTGTGGTTGGCACGAGTGCATTGCGATCTCGGATCACGCGCATGGAACCGTGTTGCACTTGTTGTCCCACGTCAGCGTCGATCAGCGTTCGAACCCGTTGGGCACTCGCATCGCTCCAACCCTGATCTTTCAGCACGCGCGTCAGGGCTTCAAGGGCCCATGGGTCTTGTGTCAAAGCCTCGATGGACCAGTAGCCTTCGGGATGTTCCGCCATCGATCGAGCCTTTCGCAGGGCGGGTGCGAGCAGATGATTCAAGTCTCTTGCACGTGCAGCAAGCCGCTGAAAATGCGCCGCGGACCCTGGTCTGAGGTTCTCGAGCAAGGGGAGCAGTTCGTGGCGAATCCGGTTGCGGAGGTATTTGGCGGAGCCGTTGCTTTTTTGTTCTCTCCAGGGCCAGGCATTGTTCTCCGCCATGGCTTGGATGTCAGAACGTCTCAGATTCAGCATCGGGCGAATGACGTGTCCGTCTTGTGCAGCCATGCCCATGATGGACCAAGGATCTGTGCTTCGGATGGCGTGGAGCAGCCACGTTTCAGCTTGGTCGTCGGCGTGATGGCCCAATGCAATCGCCTGGGCCTCGTGGTCGTCGCACAACGACGCCATCCAGGTCAAACGACGCTTCCTCGCCTCGCCTTGAAAGCCCTGATCGCTTGCGGACACCTCATCAGCATCCAAGGTCAAGCACTCAAAGGCTGCCCCGTGTTGTTCCGACCATGCGCGAACGAACCGCTCGTCATTGTCACCCTCCAATCCACGCGCACCATGGTTCACGTGGGCAACCACGAGGGGATGCCCAAGGCTGTGAAGCACGTGCAGCAAGACCGTAGAATCACAACCACCGCTTGCGCCTACCACGAGTTTGGACCCCTTCGGAACTCCGCAGGCATCGAGGGCCCGTTTCACTTCATGCAGCACGTCGTTCATGGCACAAGGCAATTTCGAAGAGCTTGAGCTTTGAGCAAGCATTCGTCGTACTCAGACTCAGCCTCCGCGAGCAAGGTGATGGCCCCCCCAAACGTGGCGTCCACGCGTCCCGTGTCTGCGTGGTGCATCAAACTGCGAATGACCACATTGAGATCCCAATCCCCATTGGGACAAACGTACCCCAACGCTCCGCTGTACAAGCCTCGTCCAATTTCCTCCAGCTGGGCGATGTGTTTCATGGCGCTGAGTTTGGGGGCCCCGGTCATGGAACCCATCGGGAATGTGGCCCGCATGATGTCCAAAGGTGAGGCGTTGGGCCGGAGGGTGCATGAAACGGAGCTGATCATTTGGTGGACCGTTGCAAAGGTGTGAATGCCAAACAACTCATCCACGGTGACTGAGTCCCGCTCGGCCACACGACTCAGGTCGTTGCGCACGAGATCCACAATCATCACGTTTTCTGCCTGTTCTTTTTCGCTGCTCGCCAGGGCGTCCTTCAAAAGGGCATCTTCCGCGTCATTGGCCCCTCGTTTGACCGTGCCTTTGATGGGTTGAGAGTGCAGGGTGCTCCCTCGTTTGGCCAAAAAGCGCTCAGGGCTTGCGCACAACGTCCGCCAAGGACCGGCTTGCACGTACGCCGAGTGGGGTGCTCTTGTGCTGGCAGCGAGGCGTTCAAACATGGCCCAACTTTGGTCTGAAGGTGCGGTGCCTGACCAAGGCATGCACAGGTTCATTTCGTAAATGTCCCCCCGCTGGAGTGCGGCCTGAACGGCCTTGAATTTTGCCTCATATGCCTCTCTCGACCAAGAGGGAGTCAAGGGGGTCCAACTCTCGGTATGGGACGGTGCGGCTTGTGTAATAGACTCGTCCGAGAGATGGAGAATCCTCATGGTTTCCTGGGCCAAAGGAGATTCTTCACCGGACAGAATGGAAGGGGTTGCAGCCCCTGGGGCCCACTCGACGACCACCTCAGGCTCCCACCAGTGCATCGCGGGCCAGGCACTCGGGTGCGATGGGACAGGTGAAGCACATTCTCCGTCCGTGGCCAGGTCCAGGCTCTCGTGAAGGTCATAGCTGAGCCACCCAAAAGACCATGAGGATTTGGCTACTGATGCTTGAATGAAGGCCTCCCACAGCTTCCAGTCACCAGCGCGAGGGTTGTCGACTTGGATGGACCGTTGGGCTCCCACGCCCAACAACGCGCGACCTTCGATGCGTTCATCCCAAAGCAACACCACGTGGTTGTGCCGTTCGCACAAGGTTTGCAACGGAGGCAAAGCACGCACCTTCATGCGAGGAAGTTAGGGGTTCGTCTCGGCCGAGGCAACCGAAGTCGGCTTGGGGCGAACGCCCATGCGTGCTCGAACCAAAGCGTCCAGCCCTTCCACCCAAATGGGATGGTCGTTCAAACTCGGCACCAACTCCACTTGTTCACCGCCGTGCTCTTCGAAGATTTCTTGGTATTCCTCCCCAATTTCAATGAGCGTTTCCAGGCAGTCGGCCACGAAGGCAGGACTGAACACAAGCAGGCGTTTGTCCCCTGCTTCCCCGCGCTCCACAATCACATCGTCGCTGAACGGCCGCAGCCATTTGCTGTCCAGGCGACTTTGGAAGCACACGGTGTAGCGTTCTTCAGCAAGGCCCAAGCGCTTGGCCAGCGCCCTGCTGGTTGCGTAGCACGTGGCCTTGTAGCACTGTTTGTTTTCCTCGTTGATCTCGTCTTCGCAACTGTGGTTGGCGCACTTTCTGTCCTCATAGACCTTGTCGACTTGACGTTCAGGCAAGCCGTGGTAGCTGAAGAGAATGTGGTCGTAGCTGTCCAAATCAAACGCCGCCGCTTGCTCCAAAAAGCCGTTCAGGTATCCGTCAAAATCCCAATACTGACTGATGGCCACCACCTCCGGAATCACGTACCATTTGCGCATGATGTTGAACGCCTTTTCCAGTGTGGACCCCGTGGTTGCGGAAGCGTATTGGGCGTACAGCGGCAAAATGCAGATGCGTTCGTAGCGGGCTTTTTCCATGCGGGCCATGACGTGGTCCATGGAGGGATGCTGGTACCGCATGGCCAGTTCCACAGTCACGTCTCCGCCAAAGGCTTCCTTGGCTTCGTCGGTGTCCATTTGGGCCTGGAGCTTGCGTTGCAGGGATTGGCCGTAAAGCAACAGGGGAGAGCCTTCTTCGGTCCAAACTTTCTTGTACTCCCGGGCACTGCGGTACTTGCGAATGGGAGCAATGATGCCGTTCACCAACATCTTTCGAGGCAACCACGGCACGTCAATGACCCTCCCATCACCTAGAAATTCTCGCAAGTAGCGCCCCACAGCACTGGCGGTCGGCGCATCGGGTGTGCCGAGATTGACCAGCAGAATGCACGTCTTCATGGGTTGACTCATGGTTTCACAACAACCAAACCCCTCAAATGTGCAGCGCGCGGTTTTCGGTGGCGGCAAGCGCAGCTTCTTTGATGGCTTCCGTGAACGTGGGGTGCGCGTGGCTCATGCGCGAAATGTCTTCAGCGCTTGCCCGGAACTCCATGGCCACCACAGCCTCCGCGATCATGTCGGCAGCCCGAGGACCGCACATGTGCACCCCGAGGATTTCATCGGTGTCCGCATGGGCGAGCACCTTGACCAACCCGTCTGTGTCCATGCTCGCGCGCGCTCGGCCGCTGGCTTTGAACGGGAAGCTGCCGCTCTTGTAGGGCACGCCGTCGCGTTTCAATTGCTCCTCTGTGGCTCCCACTCCGGCAACTTCGGGCCAGGTGTACACCACGTTGGGGATGAGGTTGTAGTCGATGTGCGGATGTTGACCGGCAATGGTCTCGGCTGTAAAGACGCCTTCTTCTTCGGCTTTGTGGGCCAACATGGCACCGCGCACCACGTCGCCAATGGCATAAATGTGTGGGACTGCCGTGCGCATGTGGGCGTCCACGGCAATGCGTCCGCGCTCGTCGGTGGCCAACCCTGCCGCTTCAAGGTTGAGTCCGTCCGTGTAGGGACGTCGTCCCACGCTGACGAGGCAGTATTCGGCCTTGAAGGTCACCTCATCGCCTTTGTGCGTGTCGGCCTTTACGGTGACGCTGCGACCGGTGGCGCTCACTTCTTTGACGCCATGCTTGAGGTGGAATTTCACCCCTAACTTTTTCATCGAACGCATGAGTTCCTTGCCCATGGCCCGATCCATCGTGGGGATGATGCTGTCGGCGTATTCCACCACATTGACTTCAGTCCCGAGTCGTGCGTAGACGGAACCCAATTCCAATCCGATGACCCCGCCACCGATGACGACCATGGATTTGGGCAGCTTGGGCAAACTGAGCGCTTCTGTGCTCGTGATCACCCGCTTCTTGTCCACTTCGATGAAGGGCAACGAGCTGGGCTTGGAGCCCGTGGCGACGATGACGTGCTTCGCGCCGATGTGGGTTGCATCGCCTTTGGCGGGTGTGACTGCGATGGTGTGCGCGTCAACAAAAGACCCGACACCTTGGTGCACGTCGATGTTGTTCTTCTTCATCAAGAAGTTGATCCCCTCTGTGGTTTGGGAGACCACCTCGCCTTTCCTCGCAATCATCTGAGGAAAATCAATGTCCAATGACCCCACCTCGATGCCGTGTGTGGCAAACTGCTCTTTCGCTTGGTGGTAGTGTTCAGAGCTGTCAAGAAGGGCTTTTGAGGGGATGCACCCCACATTCAAACAGGTGCCCCCGAGTGTGGCGTACTTCTCAACCAAAGCAGTTCTCAGGCCAAGTTGGGCTGCACGGATGGCGGCCACGTAGCCACCAGGGCCGCTTCCGATGACGACAACGTCGTAGTTTTCCATGGGCACAAAGGTAATTCGAGAGGTGAGGTCTGCACCCGTGCGTGTCGTTTCTTTGCACCTCTCATGTGGCTTCGCATTGCATCTTCATTGATCCGTCACCGTTTGCCTGCGGTGATGTTGCTTTTGGCCATCACGGTGTTCATGGGGCTTCAAATCCCCAAGCTGAAGATGCAGTACAAATACGGTGGGATTTTGCCAAAAGACGACCCGTCAGAACTTGCGCATGCTCGGTTTCTTGAAACGTTCGGAGCAGAGGGCAACGTGCTGTTGATTGGCGTGGAGGACGACCGTTTGCGCACGGCGGAGGGCTTGCAGTTGTGGCATGGGTTGGCGGAACAAATTCGAACCCTCAGGGTCACCGTGGATGGACAACCTGCGGTGATCATCGATTCGGTGTTTGCCATCACCAATGCGTTTGAGGTGGTGAAGCATCCATCGGAAACTTCGTTTTTGCTGCAAGCCATGGCGCCAGATTTGCTGGAGATGCAGCCCAATGCACCACCTCTCACGGACGAAAGGGCCAATGAGATTGTGGACCGGGTCAGGGACATGCCCTTTTACGAGGGCCTGCTCTACAATTCGGAGAACGAGGCAACGCTGATGATGGTGGTGTTCAACCACGACATGCTGAACTCGGCGAAGCGCGGCCGGATTGTGGAAGACATCATCGACGTGGCCGACCAGTGGTCGGAGGTGACTGGCATTCGGACGTACCTGAGCGGACTGCCATTCATTCGGATTTCGTTGAGCAACAAAGTGAAAGGAGAGCTCGGTTATTTCATTGGGGCTGCCATTGCTGTCACTGCACTTTTGTTGTTCTTGTTTTTCAGGAACATCGCTGTTGTAGGGGTGTGTTTGACCGTGGTGGTGGTGGGGGTGATTTGGTCGCTTGGCACCATGTCTCTGCTCGATTACAAGTTGACCTTGTTGATGTCGCTCATCCCCCCATTGATGATTGTCATCGGGGTGCCCAATTGCATTTATCTGGTCAACAAATACCAGGCGGAATTCAAGGGTCATGGGAACAAGATGTTGGCCCTGAAACGCATGGTGTCCAAAGTGGGCAATGCCACGTTGTTGACCAACGCAACGACGGCCCTCGGTTTTGCCACGTTCATTTTCACCCACAGCCCTCTTTTGGTGGAGTTTGGCGTGGTGTCTTCGTTGAACATCATGGCTGCATTTGGCATCAGCATTGTCCTCATTCCAGCGCTGTTTGCGTGGCTTCCTGAGCCAAGAGAGCGGCATCTGACGCACTTGGATCGCGCTTGGGTGGAACAGGTGGTCGGCATGTTTGTGCACGTGGTGCAAGGTCAGCGCAACCGTGTCTACGTTGCGGCGCTTGCCGTCGCCTTCATGAGTGCTTGGGGCATGACCCAAATGGTGACCACCGGCAACATTGTGGACGATTTGCCGGACGAGGATCGGGTGCTTGTCGACCTAGCGTGGTTGGAATCGAAGTTCCGTGGAGTGATGCCTTTTGAAGTGCTGATCGATGGGAAAAGACCAGGCCAAATTTTGAGCCCATCCAACTTGCGCCGCATCCAGTCATTCCAACATTTGCTTCGGTCGTACCCTGAGTTTTCGAGAAGCTTGAGTGCCGTGGATGCAGTCAAGTTTGGAGTGCAGGCGTTTTACGGAGGCGATCCTGACCGGTATCGTTTGCCCTCGCGGCAGGAGCGATCTTTCATCGGGCCGTACTTCCGCGGAAGCGAATCTGCGGCTTCGGACATCGACCATGCGAATGCGGTCACGACCAACTTTGTCGACAGCACCAAAACAGTGACCAGGGTCTCGGCGAACATGGCGGATGTAGGGACGTTGGAGATGGAAGAACTCATGGCAGAGCTTCAACCCCGCATCGACAGCATTTTCCCGCCTGCCCGGTATGATGTGACGGTCACAGGAACAAGCATTGTGTTTCTGGAAGGCACCAATTACTTGGTGAAGAACCTTGCCATCTCAATGACACTCGCTGTCATGGTCATCGCGCTTGTCATGGCGCTGTTGTTCAAGAGTGCCCGCATGGTGGGAATCGCACTCGTTCCCAATTTGCTGCCGCTTTTGTTCACGGCGGGGGTCATGGGTTGGACCGGCATCCCCATCAAGCCGTCGACGATTTTGGTGTTTTCCGTTGCTTTTGGGATTTCGGTGGACGACACCATTCACTTTTTGGCCAAATACCGCCAGGAACTCCTCTCCAACGGCTGGCACATTCGTGACGCTGTGCTGGCTGCGGTGCGCGAAACAGGGGTCAGCATGATGTACACGTCGATTGTGTTGTTCTTCGGCTTCTTGATGTTTGCCATGAGTGAATTCGACGGAACCCGTTCGCTGGGCATGTTGGTCTCAGTGACGTTGTTGGTGGCCATGTTCACCAACCTGATGTTGCTGCCCTCAATGCTCATGAGTTTTGCGCGTTTTGTGACGGCGAAAACCTTCCGGGAGCCCTTCTTCGATTTGCTGGATGAAGAGGACATCCTGGCACTTTACGATTTGCAAGTCCAAAAGGGCACGAGCCCTGGCAAAGGAGACGAACAACACGAGGGTCTGCGGTCGCGCGACTGAAGCTCAGACGCTGCGTATCTTCATCCCATGAAAGGAATCGTTCTCGCCGGTGGCAGTGGCACGCGTTTGTGGCCGTTGACCAAGGCTGTCAGCAAACAACTGATGCCCGTCTACGACAAACCGATGATTTACCATCCACTGTCGACGTTGATGATTGCTGGCATTCGAGACATCCTCATCATCACCACGCCTGAGGATTCTGCGTCTTTCCAGCGGTTGCTTGGCGATGGCTCGTCTCTGGGCTGCTCCTTCACCTACACGGTGCAAGAAGTGCCCAATGGTCTTGCGCAGGCGTTTGTCCTTGGGAAGGAATTTGTAGGGAATGACAAGGTCGCCTTGGTCTTGGGAGACAACATTTTCTATGGCAAGAGTTTTGGCCGAACCTTGCGCGCCCACACCGATCCCGATGGCGCCATCGTTTTTGCGTACTACGTGAGCGATCCTGAACGCTATGGAGTGGTGGATTTTGACCCTCAGGGCAAGGTGCTGAGCATTGAAGAGAAGCCTGCCCAACCCAAGTCCAATTTTGCCGTGCCGGGGCTGTATTTCTACGACAACGATGTTGTGGACATTGCCCATCAACTGCAACCGAGCGCGCGGGGTGAATACGAAATCACGGACGTCAACAAAGCATACCTCGCGGCGGGCAAGTTGCATGTGGGGGTCCTCGACCGTGGCACGGCTTGGCTGGACACCGGCACGCACGCTTCCCTGATGCAAGCGTCTCAGTTTGTTCAGGTCATTGAAGACCGGCAGGGATTGAAGATTGGCTGCTTGGAAGAAATTGCTTGGCGGATGGGCTTCATCGACGACGGCCAATTGGAACGCCTTGCAGAGCCATTGGTGAAGAGTGGCTACGGCACCTACTTGCTCGATCAATTGCACCGCGGTCGGTGATGGGCGTTGCGACAGAAGAACAAAGTTGAGAGTCACGCACTTTTGAAACCATGAATCTCCCTTCTACGGAAGCCCGCTGGCGCGATGCGCTCGAGTCTGGACTGAAGTCCTTTTTGAGTTCATATCCGACTTCCGCGTCGGACGGCCTCTATGCACCCATTCATTACTTGCTGTCTCTGGGAGGAAAGAGGATCAGACCGGTGCTTGCGTTGGCGGCCTGTGAAGCGGAAGGGGGACGCATTGAAGATGCCATTCCAGCTGCCATGGCGGTGGAGCTCTTTCACAATTTCACCTTGATGCACGACGACATCATGGATCAAGCTCCGTTGAGAAGAGGACGTCCCACGGTCCACATGAAGTGGTCTGAAAATGCAGCGATCCTCTCGGGAGATGTCATGTACACCCTGGCTCTGACTGCATTGGAGAAGACGCCTAGTCACGCATTGTCTGGGGTCCTGAGGATGTTCAATGCAACAGCTCGTGAGGTGTGCGAAGGCCAGCAAAGCGACATGGCGTTTGAGTCAAGGTCGGAGGTGTCGGTCGACGAGTACATCGCCATGATCAAACTGAAAACGTCGGTGCTTTTGGCTGCATCGGCTGCCATGGGTGCCATGAGTGCTGGAGCCACCCCTGACCGCGTGGACACTTGGTACAAGTTTGGGTTGAACGTCGGGTTGGCCTTTCAAATTCAAGACGACTTTCTGGACACATTTGGCCAGAGCGGCGACACGGGAAAACAAGTGGGTGGCGACATTTTGTCTGACAAGAAAACGTTGCTTTGGTTGACCACTGCTGCGGATTCTTTGGGAAGAGTGGTCTTGGAGCATTGGTCGGGCGTGCATCCGGCGTCTGGCTCTGAACAGGGCGACGCCAAAATTGACGCTGTCCGCCAAGCGATGCTCGACGCCGGAGCCGACCAAGAGGCTCAGCGACGCATGGCCTTGCATGTCGAAGAGGCGTCGGCGTCTTTGCAGTCTTTGAACCTGCCCGGGGAGTCCGTGAGATGGTTTGAGGGATTGGCGCAGCACGTGGCGTCGAGAAGTCACTGATTCCCCTTTCATTCCTTGGGGCGTCTCTCGGCCGGGCTTATCTTTGCTCGTGCTAAATGCCCCTTGTCCTCATGGACCCACTTTCATTTCTGAGCAACGCTGAACCTGGCGCGCTCGAAGCCCTTTACGCTCGCTACTTGGCGGACCCCCAATCGGTCGACCGCACGTGGCGGCTTTTTTTTGCAGGGTTTGACCTCAGCCGAGCCACGTACGGAGAAGACGCTGCGTCGCCTGCCACCTTGAAGGAATTCAAGGTCCTTGATTTGATTCATGGGTATCGCACGCGAGGCCACTTATTCACGCAAACCAACCCAGTCCGTGAGCGCAGGACCTACACTCCGACCTTGGCACTGGAAAACTTCGACCTTTCTCAGGCTGATGTCGACACGGTGTTCCAAGCGGGCAACGAAGTGGGCATAGGGGCGGCCAAACTCCGGGACATCATCGCCCATTTGGAGTCGACATACTGCCACTCGATAGGGATTGAATACATGTACATCCCTGAGCCCGAGCGGCTTAAGTGGATTCGCGAGCACATTGAACTGGCCAACCGCCCGAGGTTGGATGCGGCAGGTCGCAAACACGTGCTGAAAAAAATCAGCCAAGCCACCCTGTTCGAGGAATTTTTGCAGAAGAAGTTTGTTGGCCAAAAGCGCTTTTCCCTTGAAGGAGGAGAAAGCTTGATCCCAGCCCTTGATGCGTTGATTGAAACAGGCACCACAAGGGGGGTGCGTGAAGTGGTCATTGGCATGGCGCACCGAGGTCGCCTGAGCACGCTGGCGCACATTTTGGGTAAACCCTACGCCAACATCTTGTGCGAATTTGAAGGCAAAGCGTACGACGGAGACGGCTTGTTTGATGGAGACGTCAAGTACCACCTTGGCTACTCGCGCAAGCAGGTTGCTGACACCGGAGAGGAGGTGACCATCACCTTGGCTCCCAATCCCTCTCATTTGGAAGCGGTGGACCCGGTTGTGGAGGGCATTGCGCGCGCACGCATTGACGCCCGAGAGGGCAATGAGGGGAGTGTTTTGCCCATTTTGATTCACGGCGATGCTGCCGTTGCCGGTCAAGGCGTGGTGTACGAAGTGGCCCAAATGGCTGGCCTTGACGGTTACAAAACCGGAGGCACGGTGCACATCGTTGTGAACAATCAAGTTGGATTCACAACCAATTATCTCGACGCCCGCACCTCGACGTACTGCACGGATGTGGCGAAAGTCACCAAGTCGTTGGTGTTCCACGTGAATGCAGACGATGTCGAGGCGGTGGTGCAAGTGATGAACATTGCGCTTGAATACCGCCAGACCTTCCACCGCGACGTGTTCATCGACTTGTTGGGCTACCGCAAATACGGACACAACGAAGGCGACGAGCCCAAGTTCACTCAACCCAAGTTGTACAAGGCCATCGCGGCACACAGTTCTCCTCGAGACATTTATCTCGAACGCTTGCTCGCAGATGGTTCTGTGACAGCAGACGAGGCGGAGGCGATGAAGACTGAATTGCTCGGCCGCATGGAGGATGGCTTCGAAGAGGCCAAGACCATGGAGCTCTCGGTGGTGGATGATTTCCTCAGCGAATTGTGGGAAGGATATCGACCGGCGGACGAAGAGGAGTTGACCACTTCTCCCAAAACTGGGGTGGACCAAAAGGAGTTGACCTCCCTGGCTGTGGCCATGAACACCCTCCCTGATGGCCCCAAGTTCTTCCGAAAAGTGAAGAAGTTGATGAACGATCGTCTCGGCATGATTGAGCGAGACCAGTTCGATTGGGCCATGGGGGAAATGATGGCCTACGCGAGCTTGTTGGTGGAGGGACATCCCGTGCGACTCAGCGGTCAAGATGTTGAACGTGGAACGTTCTCCCACCGTCATGCGGTTGTGAAAACGGAGGACGCGGAAGATGAGGTGATTCTTCTCAACGAGTTGAAGAAAGGGCAGTCGCGCATGGCGGTGTACAACAGCCATTTGTCTGAGTATGCGGTCAGCGGTTTCGAATATGGTTATGCATTCGCCAACCCCAATGGATTGACCATTTGGGAGGCGCAATTTGGGGACTTCAACAACGGAGCCCAAATCATGTGGGACCAGTTCCTCAGTGCGGGAGAGGACAAATGGCGGACCATGAACGGGCTGACCTTGTTGCTTCCTCACGGTTACGAAGGCATGGGTTCTGAGCACAGCAGTGGACGCATGGAGCGCTTCCTGCAATTGGGCTCTGGTGACAACATCATCGTGGCGAATTGTACGACTCCGGCAAACATGTTCCACGTGTTGCGCCGCCAAGTGCATCGCCCGTTCCGCAAGCCACTGGTGGTGTTCACCCCCAAAAAGTTGCTGCGGTACCCGAGAGCTGTATCTTCCATGGTCGATTTCACACAAGGCGGCTTCAAGGAAATCATCGACGATGCCCAAGGCATGGAGGACGCGGATACGGTTGTCCTTTGTTCTGGCAAGGTCTACTACGATTTGCTTGAAAAGTTTGAAGACCGGTTGCCCACAAACATGGCTGTCATCCGTGTCGAGCAACTTCACCCCTTCCCAGCTGATGCCATTGCCAAGGCGCTGGAGCGTCAGGCGAAGGATGCCAAACTTGTTTGGCTCCAAGAGGAACCGCGCAACATGGGAGGATGGACATTCATGAACGAGCACATGGATCTTCACGGCCTCGGCCGCTTGCAGTATGTGGGACGCAGCGCGAGTGCCAGTCCCGCGTCGGGCTCCCCTGCGGTCCACCAACAACGCCACGACGCTTTGCTCGAGGAGGTGGTGGCCATGGCGAAATTTTGACTTGAATCAGACAACCCAACGACACGATCATGCCGATTCTTGAAATGAAAGTCCCCAGCCCAGGAGAAAGCATCTCCGAAGTGGAAATCGCCACGTGGCTGGTGTCGGACGGCGACTACGTTGAAAAAGACCAAGCCATTGCCGAAGTGGATTCGGACAAGGCGACGCTCGAGTTGCCTGCGGAAGCCGCGGGCATCATCACCCTGAAGGCAGAAGAGGGCGATGCCGTTGCCGTGGGTGATGTTTGCTGCCTCATTGACACAGATGCCGAACGTCCTGCAGGCGCATCGGCGCCCTCCTCGAAGTCAGAAGTGACTCCTTCACCCGCGCCAGCGGCAGCTCCTACGCAGCCCCCCGCCCCCGCCCCGGATGTGCCTCCTGCAGCTGCACCTGCACCTGTCCCGACGGCAGGCGGAAGCCATGCCGCAGGCCACGCGTCTCCAGCAGCTCGAAAGGCCATGGCCGATGCGGGATTGCCCTCAGGCTCCATTCCTGGCACTGGCCGTGACGGTCGCGTGTTGAAGCAAGACGTGTTGGCTGCACTCGCTGCTGGTTTTGATGCGAGCAACGTCCGTACCGGATGGGCCGGCAGCCGAGACACTCGACGCGAGAAGATGAGCATGCTTCGGCGCAAGGTTGCCGAGCGTTTGGTGTCGGTCAAAAATGAAACAGCCATGCTGACCACCTTCAACGAGGTGGACATGAAACCCGTCATGGATTTGCGCAAAAAGCACAAGGATGCGTTTCGTGAGCAGTTTGGGGTGGGCCTCGGGTTCATGGGCTTCTTCACCAAGGCTGTGACCACAGCCCTTGCAGAATTCCCCGCCATCAATGCCCAAATTGATGGCAAAGAACTCATCTACCACGATTACGCCGATGTGTGCATCGCAGTGAGTTCCCCAAAGGGGCTGATGGTTCCTGTCGTTCGAAATGCTGAAACCATGAGTTTGGCCGAAATCGAGGCTGAAATCAAACGCTTGGCGATTCGCGCACGAGATGGAGAACTCACCGTCGATGAGATGCAGGGAGGAACCTTCACCATCACCAATGGCGGGGTGTTTGGATCCATGCTCTCCACGCCCATCATCAACCCTCCGCAGAGTGCCATTCTCGGCATGCACAACATCGTCGAACGCCCTGTGGCCATCGACGGCAAGGTGGAAATCCGCCCCATCATGTATGTCGCACTCAGCTACGACCATCGCATTGTGGACGGCAAGGAGAGCGTTGGATTTTTGTACATGATCAAGGAAATGATTGAGAATCCTGAGCGCATGCTCTTTGGCGGCAAGGCCCCAACCGAGGTTCTGTTGGGACTCTGAATCCTCCACCAAACAGTGAAACGGGGCTCCATCATGGAGCCCCGTTTGCGTCTACAACCCTACGCCGACCCAACCAAAACCTTCAAAGGCCGGCGCATTGTCTCATCAATCACAGACCGTGCCAGACTCAATCAATAGCGAGCCAGCGACGTGTCAATGTGTTCTTGCCATGCAAGGATGCCGCCCGTGAGGTTCACGAGGTTGGTGTAGCCATGGGTGTCTTCGAGCTGACGGATGGCTTTGGCGCTCCGAGCACCGGAGCGACATTGCACCACCACGGGAATGTCTTTGGGAATGCGAGAGGTGCTTTCAATCACCGTCGCGAGAGGGATGAGGTCTCCACCCATCTCGGCAATGCCAAATTCATAAGGCTCTCGCACGTCGATCAGCACGTGGTCTTTGCCACTGTCGCGCCACGCTTTGAGTTCATGAACGTCGATGGCGTCAACGGCCCTTTCTTGCGCTGCGGGCACGCCAATACCGCAGAACTGATCGTAGTCGATGAGCTCGGTTTGGGTGGGGTTTTCCCCATTCAAGGGGTTGCGGGGGTCTTTTCGCACTTTCATGGTTCGGGTCGTGAAGCCCGTGGCGTCAAACAAGAACAGACGTCCACTCAACGTGTCCCCCACGCCGGTGATGACCTTGATGACCTCAAGTGCTTGTAGCGAGCCCAAAATGCCTGGCAGCACTCCAATCACCCCTCCCTCCGCACAACTGGGCACGAGACCAGGGGGTGGAGGGGATGGGAACAAGTCCCGGTAATTGGGGCCCCTTGTGCCATCCTCCAGAAGTTCGTTGAAAACCGATGCCTGACCCTCAAAACGATAAATGCTTGCATAGACGTTTACTTTTCCTTCCAGAACACAGGCATCGTTGACGAGATAGCGGGTTGGAAAGTTGTCCGTGCCGTCGGCCACCACGTCGTATTGGCGCACCAATTCACGGGCATTGGCGCTGGTGAATTTGGTGTTGTGCACCTCAATCGTGATGTGAGGGTTGAGGGAGGCCAAACGATCTCGCGCAGCCTCCACCTTGGGAGCACCGACGGATTGAATGCCAAACAGCACTTGTCGCTGCAAGTTGCTTGCGTCGACCGTGTCAAAATCAACGATGCCGATTCTCCCAACCCCGGCTGCTGCAAGGTAAAGCAAGAGTGGAGATCCGAGCCCACCTGATCCAATGACCAAGACGCTTGATCCCTTGAGTTTGCGCTGTCCTTCGATGTTGAACTCGGGAATGATGAGGTGTCGGCTGTAACGCTCGAGTTCTTCTTTACTGAATTGAATCTGTTCCATGGGTCACAAGTTCATTGGAGTCAAATGCCGCCGGCAATGGCTGGAATGATGCTCACTTCGTCGTTCGATTGGAGGGCCGTGTCTTCGCCTTGCAGCGCATGGATGTCCTCGTCGCCGACATACACACGGATGAAGCTTCGGAGGTTTCCGGAGTCTTCAAACAAGTGTGGTTTGAGGCCGGGGTGTTGTGAGGCAAGGGCTGCAAGCAGCTCCTTCACGTTGGCAGCGTCTTGTGTGAATACGCCTTGTCCGTCTGTGAATTTGCGGAGGGGCGTGGGTATGATCAATTGAGCCATGTTAGGAATGTTGTGTGTTGTTGTTTTCGTTGGAATCAAGCGATCCGCAAGTTGTTGGGCATCGCCACAATGTGTTCTTCATCAAATTGTCTGGAATCGTCGAGTTGCCAGCTGCGCACGTGGTCGGTGCCTTCGGGTTGCACACTGACAATGATGTAGCTGAAATAGGGAAGGGCCACGGCCAAATCGTGTTCACTTGGAATGGCCGGATGCAACGGATGGCTGTGGTACACCCCAAGCAGGGTGAGTCCTTCCTTGGCCGCATGGCGTTCTGCTCGCAAATAGTCCATGTCAGAAATGGCGAAACGGCGGCGTTGGTCTCCTTCTTTGCTGTTCGTCACCTCTGTTGAGGTCGTCACCTTTCGAACGTGGCCGTCTTCATGGCCATAGAAAAACCCACAGCATTCGTTTGGGAAAGCTGCCTCGGCGTGATCGGTCATGGCCTTCAACGCTTGTGGGTCAATGTCAAGTGGAAGAAAGCTCATGGCAACAGGCGTTCAACGACTTCGCTGTATTTGGTGGCGTCGTCGGCCAGCACGGTGACAATCACGCCTTCTTCGATTTCCTCAGCGAGTTGCAAGGCTCCAGCGAGGTTGGCGGCAGCGGAAGGGCTGATCAACAAGCCTTCTTCCTTGGCTGCGCGTTTGAGCATGGTGTAGCTCGCCTCCGTTGTGACCAGACGTGTTTCGTCTGGCACGGTGGCGTCAAAAATTTTCGGCACGCGGGCTGTTTCAAGATGCTTCCAGCCCTCAAGCCCGTGAAGTGCAGTCTCGGGTTGGAGGGCCACGAGTTGGATGTCCTGGTTGAATTCTTTCAGTCGTCGGCCGGTCCCTGTGAAGGTTCCTGTCGTGCCCAATCCCGCCACGAAGTGGGTGATGCGATGGTGGGTTTCTTCCCAAAGTTCCACGCCGGTGTGGTTGTAGTGGGCCATCCAATTGGCATCGTTGCTGTATTGATCCACGTAGTGGTATACGTCCGGTTGGGATTGAGCAAGCTCACGTGCGACGTCTTGTGAGCCGTCCGTGCTTTCGAATGGGCTTGTGAGGATCAATTCCACGCCGAGCGACCGCAATATGTGCTTGCGTTCCTTCGATGCGTTTTCTGGAATGCAAAGGGTCACCGGGATGCCTGAGGCGGCTGCAAAAATGGCATAAGCGATGCCAGTGTTGCCAGAAGACGCGTCCAAAAGGCGTCGACCCCGCAGGGCCCCTGAGGCCACGGCGTTGTACAGAATGTTGAACGCAGGTCGGGCTTTGACACTGCCACCAAATTGCTGCCATTCAAGCTTGGCATAGATTTCCACTCCGGGCTTGGGGCTGAGGTGGAGCATGGGGTGCAGTGGCGTGTTGCCGACATGCCAACGCAGTTCGTCAAGCGTGCCGAGTCTGGGATCAAGAATGGGTGCGGTCATCGCAGTTTGAATCAAAAAAAAGAAGCCCTCGTTACGAACGAGGGCTTCTTGAGGTTACAGTATTGAAGAAATTCCTTCAACCACGCACGCGCACAGAGCCCCTGTCCGGAGGACAGCAGCAACAGCAACACATGTTGATGGCAAAAGTCATGACACCAATTTCAGACGAATCTTTCATTTATGCAAATGAATGGCCAAAAAACACCGACGAAGCTTATCGCAGAATGGTGAAACGTTCTCCATCCAACCGCAGGAGGATGCCAATGAGCAGCGTGAATCCCATCAAAGAAGAACCACCGTAACTGAAAAAGGGAAGGGGGATGCCAATCACAGGAGCCAGCCCCAGTACCATTCCGACATTGACCAACACGTGCATGAACAAAATGCTGGCAACCGCATAGGCATACATGCGTGTGAAGGGAGATCGCTGTCGTTCTGCCAAGTGCAGTACGCGAAGGATGAGGAAGACAAACATCATCACCACTCCCGCACTCCCGAGAAACCCCCATTCTTCCCCCACGGTGCAGAAAATGAAGTCGGTTTCTTGCTCTGGGACAAATCCGTAGGCCGTCATGGGGCCTTTCGCAAAACCTTTGCCGGTCCATCCGCCCGAACCAATGGCCGCTTTGGCATGACGAATGTTGTAGTCGGCATCAGGATTGTCCACATCGATGCCGAACAACACATGGATGCGCTCTCTTTGGTGCTTTTTCAGGATGTTCTCCATGCCCATGTGAAGCCCGGTGGAAAAAAGCATTCCCCCAATCAAAAGCAACATTCCCCACCGGGTGGTGCGCGTTCTGAACCGAGGAAGTGTGGCAGCCCGCACCAATACAAGCACCAAGGACCCCAACACGCCGAGCGACAGCAGCAGCCACCAAAAGCCCGTGCTCATGCCCACGAACGGATACCAACTTTCGCTTGCCCCAAACAGAATGGTTAGCACGGAAAGCACCAAGGCGGACACCCCCAACAAGAGCACGTTGCCGCTGAGTCCTTCTCTGTACAGGACAAAAACAAACCCCCCGAACACGAGCACAGTTCCTGCATCGGGTTGAAGCAAGATGAGACCGGCTGGAACGACAATGATGGCCAAGGATTGCAATCGAGTCTTGAGCGTCCGCCAGGGTCGGCCATCTCTGCTGAGATACCAGGCAACCATGAGGGAGGTGGCAGTTTTGGCGAATTCACTGGGCTGGATGCCAAAACTTCCAACCCCAAACCACGACCGCGCCCCCCCCACCTTTTTGCCCACAACCAACACCGCCGCGAGAAGGGCGAGGACCACGAGGTAATGGAGCACGGAAGTACGAATGTAGAATTCTCCCTCAACGGCCAACAATCCTGTCATCAACACGGCACAAACGCCCATCCAAATCAATTGCTTTCCGGCCTTTCCTCCCATGTCCCAGACCACTTCGGCTTCCGCAGTTGCGCTCACGATGTTCAGCCATCCAAGGGTCACCAAGGCAATGACGAGCATCAAAGTAGGCCAGTCAATCTTGGACAAAATGGATGCGCGACGAGATCTCCTCATGGTATTAATGGTTCCACAAATTCTGGGTCCAAGGGATAGGTGGCTCCCATCACCCGCTGTTCACGAGCTTCGTTTTGGATGTCACCACGGACGTACTTCTCCACCAACAAGCCTGCAATGGGCGCGGCCCATTCACCACCGGCACCCCCGTTTTCGACATAGACGCTGATGGCTATTTTGGGATTTTCCCGAGGCGCGAGGGCCATGAACACACTGTGATCAGCTCGGTTCCGGTTTTGGACGGTCCCCGTTTTCCCGCAGATGGTGATGCCTTTGGTGTAGGCCCGTGTGCCTGTTCCCGTTTTGTCCTCGATGACCAATTGCATGGCATCCAAAATGGGCTCAAAGTGCACTGCATCAACGCCAACGTCATGTCGCACTTGAAGCGCCTCTGGCTTGCCTTTGCCACCGATGTCTCGGATCAAATGAGGCTCCATGTACCACCCCTTGTTGGCCATGATGGCGGCCAAATTGGCCATGTGGAGAGGTGTGGCCAACAATTCTCCTTCTCCAATGCTGATGGAATAGATGGTTCGAAATGTCCAGTGACGTCTGCCATAGATCTTGTTGTAGTAAGTCGTGTCGGGCACCAATCCCGATCGCGTCCCCGGGACATGGCCACCCAAATCGGTGCCCAACCCAAAGTCCTTGATGCGCTCGGTCCACCAACCAAGCCCAATGCGAGCGTTGTCAAACTTGTCCAGGTCGGGATGCTGATTCACCATGCGGCGCATCACGTCGTAGAAGTAAGGGTTGCAGCTGTGCACAATGGCCCTTCGAAGGTCGTCTTGGGTGTGTGCCCCATGGCAACCGATGACGTCGCGGTTGCACACAATGTGGGTTCGTTCTGAAATGACCCCTTCCTGCATCCCGATGAGACCCTGCACCATTTTGAAGATGGAACCTGGCCGATAGGCCCCTCTGACAGCGCGGTTGTAGAGTGGTTTCCAGGGGTGCTTGGCCAAACTGTCGTAGGCCGCCCCACGGCTTGTTCCCGTCAACAAATTGCCGTCATAGGAGGGAGCAGAAACGAAGGCGAGGATCTCTCCGGTGGTCGGTTCAAGTGCCACAACCGCCCCGCGTTTCCCCGCCATGAGTTCTTCGGCGTATCGTTGGAGATCGGCGTCGATGGTGAGGGTCACATCGTCTCCTGCCGAAGGCAAGGAGTCCAACTCTTTCAGCGTGTTTCGGACGTTGTTTCTCACATCCACCAAGTGGCGTCTCAGACCCGGTGTGCCTCTCAGCTCCTGTTCAAACAAGCCTTCAACGCCAGACTTTCCTTTGTAGTCGCCCAAACGATAGCGTGAGTCACGGTTCATGTCTTCACGGTCGACCTCACGGTACTCGCCCACGATTTGGCTTGCGATGCCAAACACATTTTGACGCACGGGCTGGGTCTTGATTGACAACCCTGGATATCGCCACAATTCCGCTGACAGTGCGGCGTATTCCGAAGCATTCAATTGACGCAGCAATGGCGACGCTTTGTATCGCGAGTATCTCCGTGCGCGGTTCAGGCGCATGTCGAGGTCGCTTCGCTCAAGACCCAACAACACCGACAGGGCAGATGTGTCCACGTTGGCCATGTACCTCGGCACGACCATGAGATCGTAACTCGGTACGTTGTTGACGAGCAGCTCGCCGTGGCGGTCTAGACAAAGCCCACGCGCGGGCTGAAGGATTTCTTGTTCTTCGGTCAGTCGCTCAGCTCGGTTCTTGTATTCATCCGTGGTGACTTGCATCTGAAAGAGGCGCAACAAGAACAACACGCCCACACCCAGGACGATGACGCCCACAATGCGCTGTCGACTCGCCAATTGTTGGGATCTCAGCTCCATGGATAGGCACTGACGTTACGTCCATCTCCACGTTTGGGACGATTCAACAAGCCTTGGATCAACAGGAATGCACCCACATTGAGCAAGGTTGAAGTGAGCAACTGCGCCGAGGTTCTTCCGAGGAGGCTCCAGCCATTTTGCAGTCCAAACAAGACCACCCAATACATGGAAATTCCCGCTGCCAAAAAGCCAGCGTAGCGCATCCACCCGTCTGTGTAGGGATCCAAGACATGTCCTTGGCGCAACCCGTCTCGAGACTCAAAAGCAGCTGTGAGGGAAGGGTAGGCCATCCCCAACGTCACGGAAGCGGCCAAATGCATGCCACCTGTGAGGCAGACCAAATCCATGCAAGCTCCCGTCACTGCAGTGACCATCAAGTACGTGGTGGGGGGCCACCCCACGGGCATTTTCAGCAATCCGTAAAGATGAATGGCAAGCAAACCATATCCCCCCCAGAAGATGCCATGTTGGAAAAGCAAGACTTGGGTCACGAATGCCCATCCCAACGTCCACATGAATGGAAACAGTGCATTCATGGCTGAGAGGTGTTGGCGCGGATCAAACTGTCGAGGCGTTGGCTCCGAGGCTGTGAAAGCCACACCACGTTCCTCGAGCTGCGGAAGTTGGCACCGAGGGTGACTTCCACGGTTTGAAATTCGTCGGCTTGGTCGCTCACAATGTCCGCGACCAGCCCCACAGCGACATCGGCAGGGAAGACCCCATCAAACCCTGTGGTCATCACGGTGTCCCCTGGCAAGACGAGTTGAGCTCGGGGGATGTCTACCACCAGCACTTGGTCCACGCTTCCTTTGATGGACACAAGCCGTCCTGCTTGTCCATTTTTGCCCAACCGAACACTCCATTGCGCTTCCGGATGGGTGAGTGTGAGCACCAAACTTTCGCGGGCCGTCGTGTCGACAATGAGTCCTGCGGCATGTCCACAGGAGAGCACGCCATCGCCTGGGGCCGCACCATCTCGCCCACCTTGATTGAGGACCATCCAAGGCGATCCTCCCCATCCTGGACTCCGAAGCACCTTTGCCTTGCCAGACTGCCATGGACCTGAGCGCGTTTCCTTGAGTGATTCGAGCTCAGCACGAAGCCGGGCATTTTCCAGCATGATGCGCGCGTTGGACTCTTCGAGCCGTCTCCATTCTTGAAGGTCATTGGCGGTGTTCATCCATGACCCCGTCATGCGCATGGACCAACCAGACAGCGCTGTGCGGTGGTGGCTGTAAGTCGTGTTCATCCAGCCTAGGGCAATTCCCCACAACGCGAGAAACAGCAACCACCTGTGGGTTCGTGCGAGAAGAGCGATGAGGTTTCGCACGGCCCAAGGATCAGTTTCGCATCAGGAACGGGAACCGGTCGATGTTCTTCAAGGCGATGGCCGTGCCTTTGGCAACGGCATGCAACGGGTCGTCCGCAACGTGCACTGGCAACTTCGTTTTCAACGAGAGTCGACGGTCGAGCCCGCGAAGTTGGGCACCACCGCCTGCCAGGTAAATCCCGGTTTTGAAAATGTCCGCGGACAATTCTGGCGGGGTGTTTTCCAATGCGCTGTGGATGCTCTCTTCGATTTTGCTGATGCTTTTGTCCAGAGCCCCCGCGATTTCAGAGTAGCTGACCACGATTTCTTTGGGGATGCCTGTCATCAAATCTCTGCCGTGCACGGCGTAGTCCTCGGGTGGATTGTCCAGTTCTGTCAGGGCGGAACCCACGGCAATTTTGATCTGTTCTGCGGTTCGTTCCCCGATCAGAATGTTGTGTTGACGGCGCATGTACTCTTCGATGTCATGCGTGAATTCGTCTCCGGCCACCCGAATGTTGGTGTCGGTGACAATGCCGCCGAGCGCAATCACCGCAATTTCCGAAGTCCCGCCCCCGATGTCCACGATCATGTTGCCCATGGGCTCCTCAACATCGATGCCAATGCCTATGGCGGCTGCCATGGGTTCGTGAATGAGGTAAACTTCTTTGCCTCCTGCGTGTTCGGCGCTGTCTTTGACAGCTCTTTTCTCAACGTCTGTGATGCCAGAGGGGATGCAAATGACCATGCGCAGAGAGGGATTGAACCAGGATTTTCGACCCGAGATGAGTTTGATCATGCCTTTGATCATTTGCTCGGCCGATTCAAAATCAGCAATCACTCCGTCTTTCAGCGGACGTATTGTTTCAATGTTCTTGTGGGTTTTCCCGTGCATTTGTTGCGCGAGACGACCGATGGCCACCACATTCCCTGTCATCCGGTCTTTGGCCACGATGGAAGGTTCATCCACCACCACTTTGTCTTGGAAGTAGATGATGGTGTTTGCCGTGCCCAAATCCATGGCAATCTCCTGCGTGAAGAAGTCAAACAATCCCATGCGCGAAAGGTAAAAGCGGCAAGGCCTCTGACCACGGCAAAACAGGTCAATGTGCGCGAATGGTTGATAAGTTTCACTAGGCCGTGAATCGACATCGGTCCAGGCCTCAAAATGTGAAATTTCCGCAATCAGTGGCGGAAGTGACGCATGCCTGTGGTGTACATCGCAAGGCCGGAAGCGTTGCATGCGTCGATGCTCTTTTGGTCGTTGATGGAACCACCAGGTTGAATCACCGCGACCACACCGGCCTCAGCGGCCAGCTCGACGCAATCAGGAAAGGGGAAGAAGGCATCTGAGGCCATGCTCGAACCATTCAAATCGAACCCAAAACCCTGTGCCTTTTCGACGGCTTGCTTGAGGGCATCGACTCGGCTCGTTTGGCCGGTGCCGCTGGCGAGGAGCTGTCCGTTCTTCGCGAAGACCACCGTGTTGGATTTGGTGTGCTTGACGAGCTTGAGGGCGAACAACAGGTCAGCCTCGCTCTCTGGGCGGTGCATCTCCGTCGTGCAAGTCCACTGATCGGCGGTTTCCATGGCGTTGTCGCGTTCTTGAACGAGGTAACCGTTCAATGCAGAGCGAACCGTGGACTTTGGAAGGGTGCCTGGCTGTTTTTCGAGCAGGATGCGGTTCTTCTTTTGGGCAAGCACAGCAAAGGCTTCGGGGTCGAACTCTGGTGCGATGACAACCTCACAGAACAGGGAGTGAATCAGGTTGGCGGTCTCCAAGTCGATGGGGCGGTTGGCGATCAAGACGCCTCCGAAGGCACTTGTGGGATCGCCCGCCAAAGCGTCTGTGTAGGCCTGCGCCAGGGTCTCGCGCGTGGCGCAACCGCATGCATTGTTGTGCTTCAAAATGGCGAACGTCGGTCCGTCCTGTTGAAATTCTTCCATCAGCTGAACAGCCGCATCGACGTCGAGCAGGTTGTTGTACGACAAAGCCTTGCCGTGAAGGGGCTTGAGCAAGCCATCCAAATCGCCGAAGTATTGTCCGGCTTGGTGTGGATTTTCGCCGTAACGCAATGCCCGTGTTTGAGGAACGCTGACATTAAGGGTATCCACTGCGCCACCTTCGAGGCTGGAATTGGCGAGGTGAGCGTGGATCATGGTGTCGTAATGTGAACTCACGCGGAATCCGCGGGCTGCGAACGCTTTGCGCTCGTTCAAAGTGGTGACCCCGTCTCGCTTCAACACCTCGAGGAGGTTCCCGTAATCCTCCATGGAGGGCACAATGACCACGTCGTTGAAATTCTTGGCCGCGCCGCGGATCAACGCGATGCCCCCGATGTCTATTTTTTCAATGATGTCGGCTTCGGACGCTCCACTGGCCACGGTTGCTTCGAACGGGTACAGATCCACCACGACGAGGTCGATGTTTGGCAAGTCGTACTCCGCCATTTGGTCTTGGTCACCTTTGTGGTCCCTGCGGTTGAGAATGCCACCAAAAACCTTGGGGTGAAGGGTTTTGACACGACCTCCCAAAATGGAAGGGTACGCCGTGACTTCTTCCACAGGGATGACTTCTGCTCCCATGTTTTCAATGGCTTTTTGAGTACCACCTGTCGAGTAGATGGTCACACCCAATCTTTTGAGCTCTGCAACAATGGGTTCAAGGCCTTCTTTGTAAAAGACAGAAATGAGCGCAGATTTGAGTTGGCGTGAATCGGACATGAGAATGGGAAGGCAGGAATTGGAAAGGGGCAAAACTACAATGGGACTCGCGATTTCGCGACGTCTCGCAGTAGCTTCGTTCCATGCTTTGGCTCAGGTTGTTTCGGGAGAGTTTGTCGTTCGCATGGCAGGCCATTTTGGTCAACCGGTTGCGGACGTTTCTGAGCTTGCTCGGAGTGATGGTTGGAATCTTTGTGATCAGCACTGTTTTCACCGTCGTGGACAGTCTTGAATCCGAGCTTCGAGACACGTTCAACATGCTTGACGACGACGTGCTGTTTGTGACGAAATGGCCTTGGTCCACAGGCGGCGATTACCCATGGTGGAAGTACGTTCAACGACGACCTCCCACAGAGCGCGATCTCGAGCTTTTGATGCCGCGTTTGACTTTGGCAGAGGCGGGCATGTTTCAAACGAAAGCCTTCCTTGATGCCGAGGCTGGAAACAACCGCATGCCCGGAGTTGTGGTCGGCGCAGGCTCGCACGACTACGACAAGGTGATCAGCTTGAACATCGGTGAAGGCCGGTATTTCACGGCGTCTGAAAGTGCTGCCGGAAGGCCGGTGTCAGTGATCGGACATCAGGTGGCCATGCAGTTGTTTGGTCGACGGGATTGTGTCGGGAGGATGTTGAAGGTCCGTGGAATGAAAATTCAGGTCATTGGGGTGTTGGAGGAGCAAGGAGAAAGTGTGGTTTCCACGGGGATGGATGAATTCATGCTTGTGCCTTCAAGTTTCGCCAACCGACTTTTTGAATCGACCTCAGACGACAACGCACAAATTGCCATCAAGGCCAAGTCGGGAGTTGAATTGGACGCACTCCAAAACGAATTGGTTCAGCAGCTTCGAGCTGTGCGAAGGGTGCGCCCCGGTCGAGAGGAAGATTTTTCGGTGAACCGCATGGACATGCTTACGGGAATGTTGGATTCCATTTTTGCCAACTTGGCGGCTGGGGGGTGGTTCATTGCGATGTTTGCCATCCTCGTTGGCTGTTTCAGCATCGCCAACATCATGTTTGTTTCTGTGCGAGAGCGCACCAGAATCATCGGCGTACAGAAGGCCATTGGTGCCAAAAACACCTTCATTTTGATCCAATTCTTGTTTGAATCTGTCACGCTTTGCGTGTTCGGTGCGGTCATGGCTTTGGTGGCCATTCAAGCGCTGGTGTTTGCGGTGAACCTTGCCGAGGTGGGCATGACGTTGCACTTGGAGCCTGCACGCGTGTTGATTGCGTTGGGAGTGGCGGTGATTTCAGGATTGATTGCGGGTGTTGCACCTGCCCGACAGGCGGCGAAGTTGCCGCCCGTGGAAGCCATGCGCTCCCATTGATTGGACTTTCCACAATGGACCGGGAGGAATGTCTGCGATGTGCGGCCATTCGCAAGCGTCCAAACCTGAAGTTTGTGCCATGAGTGTTGCAAAGACGACTTCCATCCTGGTGACCGGTGCCTCTGGACAGCTTGGTTCTCGGCTTGAAAACGTTGCTCGTTCCATGACGGACGTGACTTTGACAGGGTTGAGCCAACAGGACCTGGATGTGTGTGACGAAGTTGCGGTGCGGGAGGCGTTGGAAAAACACCGTCCCGATGTTGTGATTCACACAGCTGCGTACACCGCAGTCGACCAGGCAGAGATCGAAGAACAGGAGGCGCTCCTCGTCAATGGAGCTGCTGTGGGTTGGGTCGCCAACGCGTGCAAGTCTGTGGGCGCGACCATGATTCACATCAGCACGGATTACGTCTTTGGCGAAGTGCCTCATCGCCCCTTGACCCCAGAGACGCCTGCCGCGCCACTCGGAGCTTATGGACGAACCAAATTGGCCGGAGAAAGGGCATTTCTGAAGTCAGGTGTGACTGGTGCCGTTGTGCGAGTGGCTTGGTTGTACGACGCCGAAGGACACAACTTCATGAACACCATGCTTCGATTGGCCCAAACCCATGGCGAGCTGCGGGTGGTGAATGACCAATACGGAGTGCCAACCGCTGTGCCTGTTTTGGCTGAAGCCTTGCTCGACATGGCCAGGCAAGGGGCTCAAATGCCGCAAGGTGTTTGGCATTTCGCACCGCAGGGACACACCACATGGCATGGCTTTGCGACCGAAATCATGCGGGTGGCTGGCATGGATGTTCCAGTGCATCCAGTGTCCTCAGACGCTTTTCCTGCCGCGGCCGTGCGCCCTACTTGGAGCGTCTTGGACGGAGAGCCCTTGCGTCAAGAAATGGGATGGCCCGCCATCGATTGGCGTGAAGGCTTGGAGCAGTGCTGGGAGTTCAAGAAAGATGTCTGAACTTTGACCACCCTATGAGCGACCAATCCCTGTTGAACGAGGTGCGTGCGAAGGCTCAAACCTGGACACAATCTCCCCACGATGAAGCCACCCGCCAGACTGTGCAGGATTGGCTCAACACCTGCGACACGGACGAAAGGGCCCGCGAGGCGTTGATCGATGCTTTTTACACTGATTTGTCCTTTGGAACGGGCGGCCTCCGGGGCAAAATGGGCCCAGGAACCAATCGGATCAACGCCACCACCATTGCCAACGCAACGCAAGGGCTGGCCAATCACCTCAAAAAGGTGCATGGCGCTTCGAAGGACGGACAACCGCACAAGGTTGCCATTGCATGCGACAGCCGACACAGAAGCCAAGAGTTTGCCAACATCACAGCCGAGGTGCTCTCTGCGAATGGGTTTGAGGCATGGATGTATCCTGAGCTCAGGCCCACGCCACAACTTTCTTGGACGGTGCGCGAGCTCGAGGCCGTGGGCGGCGTCGTTGTGACTGCGAGTCACAACCCCTCGGAGTACAACGGTTACAAGGTGTATGGCGCAGACGGCGCTCAGGTGGTCGCGCCCGAGGATGCGCAATTGGTGGATGAGGTTCGCGCCCTGAGACCTGATGAAGACGTGCCGCGAAGCGCCACAGGGATTCGCGTGTTGGATCACACTTGGGACGATCGTTTCCGCACCATGTTGGCGACCTTCCGTTTGTCTCCGCATCTTGTCCAACATGGGTCGGATATGCCCATCGTGTATACGGGGTTGCATGGCACGGGCGCCCTGGCTGTTCCTCCTGCCCTCAAGGCGTTTGGCTTTCGCAACGTCATGGAAGTTGCCTCTCAGGCCATTCCAGATGGTGCTTTTCCGACTGTGGCAAGTCCCAATCCTGAAGAAGGTCCTGCGCTCGCGGAGGCCGTGGAGTTGGCCCGCGAGATGAACGCGTCCCTGGTGATGGGCACGGACCCCGATTCGGACCGCGTGGGCTTGGCTGTGCCCGATGGTGAAGGAAACTTTGTGCTGCTGAATGGCAACGAAACAGCCGCCCTTTTGACCGACCACGTCCTTTCGAAGTGGAAGGAGGCTGGAAAGCTGGATCGCCCTTCTTTTGTGGCCAAAACCGTGGTCACCACCAACCTTTTGGTGGACTTGGCCCAACATTACGGAGTGGAAGTGCGCGAGACACTCACGGGCTTCAAATACATCGCAGAAGCCATCCGAAAAGAAGAAGGTCAATGCCAATATGTGGTCGGGGGGGAAGAGAGTTACGGGTACCTCGTCGGGGATCAAGTTCGAGACAAGGATGCGGTTCAGAGTTGTTGCTTGCTCGCGGAATTGGCCCACGAGTTGGATCAACGTGGCGAACGCATGTTGGACAGGTTGGAGCAGCTCCACCGTCGCCACGGGGCCTACAAGGAGGGGTTGGTGTCATTGGTGAAGGATGGCAGGGAGGGCAAAGCCCAAATTGACGCCATGATGCGCGGTTTTCGTGAAGCGCCGCCCAGCAGCCTGGCGGGTGAAGACGTGGTCGAAGTCATCGATTTTCAATCTGGCGAGGTGCGTTCTCCGCAAGGAGTCGTTCTCCGCAAAGTGTCGCAGGCGTCGTCCAATGTCATGCAGTTTGTCACTGCGAAGGGATCGCGGATCACGGCACGTCCAAGTGGCACAGAACCCAAAATCAAGTGCTACGTCAGCGTCCGGGAAGATTGGGATGGGCAGTCAGCTCATGCCGACGTCATGGCGCACTTGCAGACTCGGGTGGAAGCGCATTTTCTTGCGCTCGGCGTTTGAGATCGCCGAACGCAGGTGTCAATGCGGGAGCCAACGACTCCATCGGGCTGAGCAAAACGGAGGGCACGTCACTCTGAGGGAGCCACGTCCGGGCTCCCACCCATTCATTGAGCAACGCAATGAGGAAGGACAGCACCAATCCCACCTTGAGCAACCCAAACACTGCGCCCGCCAACTTGTTGACCAGACCAAGTGCGACAAGCTCCAGTGTTTTCTCAAGCAGTTTTGCAAGCAGGTGAACACCAGCCACCACGAGCAGAAAGGTGGTGGCCAACGCCGCCATGTGGATGGTGTTGCCCGACCATGAGACTTGGGTGGCCATGGTGTCTGCCACGAGCGATGAAAAGTGGGATGCGGCCCAAATGCCACCAACAAGACCAACCAAGGACGCCACTGAGAGGACGAGGCCCTTGGTGAAACCACGCCAGGCTCCGACCAACAGGACGAGCAACAAAACGATGTCGATGGGGGCCAAAGGCAAGTTTTCCAAAAGGCAGGATTGAGTCCGGAAGGTAGTGGCGAATCGTGGAGTCCGTAGGGTACCTTCGCAACAGGATGTCACCAACGGATGCCTCACAACAATGCGAATGTGTCATTCGCCCAGGAAAGTCAGAGGACTTGCATGCGGTTCGGGATTTGATTGTTGAATTGGCCATGTATGAAAACGCGCCAGAGGAGGTGACGTTGACCCTTGACAAGCTTGTGCAGGACGCAGATGAGGGCTGCTTTGAGGTCACCCTTGCGGAATCTCACGAGGAAGGCATTGTGGGCATGGCTCTTCATCATCCACGATACAGCACCTGGAAGGGCCGTACTTGGCATCTGGAGGATTTGGTTGTGACCCAGGCCTGGCGTGGTCGTGGCATTGGAAAAGCGCTGTTTCACGCGGTGGCTCGAAGGGCCGTCGAAGCCGGCGCCCAACGACTTGAATGGCAAGTGCTTGATTGGAACGAGTCTGCCATCGGTTTCTACAAGCATCTTCAGGCCTCCGTGGAACACACGTGGTTGAATGGGCGATTGACAAGAGCTCAGCTCGAATCCATGCCGTTTGGCCACACCAACCAGGACAAGTCATGACGTGCACTGCGCACAAATTTGGTGGCGCTTCCGTCCGTGATGCCGAAGCCATTCGACGCTTGGAGACGCTGTTGTCTTCGCAGCTGGGTCCGAGGGAAAAGGCCATTGTGGTTGTTTCGGCCATGGGCAAGACGACGAATGCATTGGAAGACATTTGGCGCGCAGAAGGAGACCGACGGGCCTCGCTTTGGAAAGAGTGTGTGAATGAACACATGCGGGTCGCCGAGGAATTGAGCCTCTCACGAGCCATTCAACAGCAGTTGCAATTGCGGATGCAGACCTGCTGGGAAGAAGCGCACCGAATCGAGAACGATCCTTCCATTGCAGATGCTTCAGAAAAGGCTTCCGCTTCTTACGATGCGTTTGTTGCGGCAGGAGAGCTCGCGAGCACGACCCTTGTGGAAGGGTGGCTCAACGCCTCCGGGATGTCGACAAGATGGTGGGACGTCAGAGAAACGCTCAAAACAATGGGTCCTCACCGATTTGCCAGGGTGGAGGAAGCCAATTTGGAGCAGTGGGGCAAGCCACTTCGGGAGGTGTTCATGGGAACGGAGCGCGTTCAGGTTGTGGTCACGCAAGGCTTCATCGGCCGTCACGAAAATGGGCGAACCTCAACGCTGGGACGCGAGGGTTCCGATTACAGCGCCGCATTGATGGCGGTCGCTTGTTCAGCAGCCTCAGTGACGATTTGGAAGGATGTGCCGGGGATGATGAATGCGGACCCCAAACGACATCTTGACGCGGTGACCGTGCCCAAAGTGGACCATGCAGAAGCGCTTGAGCTCAGTTACTACGGCGCGAGTGTCATTCACCCGCGAACGGTCAAGCCTTTGCAGCACGTGGGGATTCCCCTGCATGTCAAGTCGTTCTTGGAGCCAAACGGCCCAAGCACCTGCATTGATGCCTTTCCAGGTCTGGTGCCAGAGGTGCCCATGTTCATTTGGAGGGACAACCAAACGTGGATGGAAGTGCACACTGCCGATGGAAGCTTCTTGGTGGAAGATCACCTCACAGCGTTGTTTGGAGCCCTGGATCAAGCGGGAATCCACGTTCGTTTGATGCAACAAAGTGCGACGCACTTTGGCTTGCTCATCGATCGAGACGATGCACTGACGACCAACTTCACGACCCTCTTGGGCGCAGGGTTTGGGGTGGATTTGGCGCATGGCTTGACGTTGCTGACGGTCAGGCACGGCAACGCCGACGTTCTGGAAAGGTTGACAGCCTCGCGCGTGGTGAAGCTGGAGCAACGTTCGGGCTCCACATGGCGCCGCGTGTTGGAATGAATGCCTTGAAATTTGGGATGAAACCCTCCTTTTGAGGCACAGAATCACCAAAACAGACAGAAAAGTGTCTTGAAGCTTGTTTTTTCCAAAGGATTGATTCACATTGCCCTAACCGAAGGATTGGTCTCCTTCGGTGTGGTACAAACGGAATCTTAGGAATCCGTTTGAGTTCAATGTCAAGTGGGGCGGGGCAGAAGTCCCGCCTTTGCTTTGTCTCAATGGTCAGGGCTGCCCGCAGACGTTGAAGGACCAAGCACTTGCTTGTCGTTCAGTACTCGTCTTCGTTGAAGAAAAAGTCTTCTTTGGAGGGGTAATCAGGCCAAATGTCCTCAATCGTGTCAAAGGACTCTCCGTCATCTTCCAATTGCTGCAGGTTTTCAACCACTTCAAGGGGCGCACCCGTGCGCATCGAGAAATCGATGAGCTCGTCTTTGGTGGCGGGCCAAGGGGCGTCTTCCAGGTAGGAGGCAAGTTCGAGTGTCCAATACATGGTCTACAGCTTCACTGTTCGCGGGCAAAAATAACCGAATCTCAATTCGAGTCAAGTGCCAGAACGTCATTTGAGCGTCATTCCCTTGGGGTCCAGGGAATTTCGGGGGTGTTGGTTTGGTGGGACAACCATCGTCCGAGCATGAACAACGCATCAGACAAACGGTTCAAAAACCGAAGAAGAAGTGGGTCGATGGCTTCCATCCGATGCAGGGCGACGCAACGACGTTCAGCCCTCCGACAAACCGTGCGAGCGAGATGTGCATCGGCAGCAGCGGGATGTCCCCCGGGAAGGACAAAGCTGGTGAGCGCAGGCAATTCGGCCTCGAGTTCATCCATCCACGATTCGAGGTTCTGAGGGCCGCTTGGTGCCAATGCGGGAAGTTTGGAAAGCCAATTGGGGTCTGTGGTGGCCAAGTGACTTCCCATGGTGAACAGTTCGCTTTGGATCTCCTGGAGCTTGGCTTGAACAGGCTGTGCAGCATTGTGGGTGGCAAGTTTGCCAATCCAGGCGTTCAACTCATCCAACGTGCCGTAAGCTTCAATTCGCAAATCGTCTTTTCCGATGCGTGCACCTCCAAACAAACCGGTGCTTCCATCGTCTCCTGTGCGTGTGTAAATGCGCATGCTGCAAGCTACGACGGACAAGCCCCTGCGCCGCTTTTCTGGGTGTACCTTTGGGCTGATGGATTTGGACAAAGCACCTTCTTCGGAAGCCAAACAACGCCGGTATGACGAGGCCTACATGCGAATGGCCCAGGAGTGGGCGAAGCTTTCTCATTGCGAAAGAAAGCAGGTGGGCGCGCTCATTGTGAAGGACCAAATGATCATTGCCGATGGCTACAATGGGACCCCCAGTGGATTCCCAAACGTGTGCGAAGCGAGCGACGGCACGACGCATTGGTATGTCCTGCACGCCGAGGCCAACGCCATCACCAAACTCGCCAAGAGCAACAACAGTGCGGAGGGAGCCACCTTGTACATCACCCTCTCGCCGTGCAGGGAATGTGCCAAGCTGATCCACCAGGCCGGGATTGTGCGTGTGGTCTTTCGAGACGCGTACAAGGATCCAAGTGGTTTGGCCTTTTTGAACCAAGCAGGGGTTGAAATCGTTCATCTCTCTGCATGAAGAATTCTCAACCTTTGGTGTTGGCCGTGACCCTTGTCATTGGCCTTTGGCTGGGACGCGGATGTGGAGGCTGGAGTGAAGACAAAGGTGTGTCCGTGCCGTTTCACAGCCAGTGGAGCGACGCTGGGGACCAGGCCCGTCTGCTGAACATCCTCAACCGCGTTGAGGATCTCTACGTGGACACCTTCGATCGCACCCGGTTGGTGGATGCGGCCATTGAAGCGATGCTGGAAGAATTGGATCCGCACACGGTGTACTTTTCAGGGGAGGAGCTGAGTGCCATGTCGGAAAACATGGAGGGAAACTTTGAAGGCATTGGCGTTGAATTCATCGTACGAGACGACACTCTGATGGTGGTTGCGGCCATTCCTGGAGGGCCAGCTGAGGAAGCTGGAATGCGCGCGGGCGATCGGATCCTCGAGGTGGATGGCGCGTCCATCTCGGGGCCAAAATTGACCAACCGTCGTGTGATGGAACTGTTGAAAGGACCGCGAGGAACGGAGGTGACGCTTGGAATCTCAAGGCAAAACGACCGGCTTCAGGTTCAATTGACCCGAGACCGGATTCCCATCCAAAGTGTTGTCGCGGCGTTCACCATGGACGACAATGTGGGGTACGTGAAAGCCATTCGCTTTGCCTCCAACACGGCGCAGGAGTTTGAAGGGGCGTTGTCCAACTTGGCGGAGCAAGGGGCCCAATCTGTGGTTGTGGATTTGCGGGGTAATGGGGGCGGGTACTTGAATGCGGTGGTGGACATGGTCGAGCTCTTTTTGGACGAAGGTCAACCCATCGTCTACACGGAAGGCAAATCGTCCCCTCGCCGCACCTACCGTACGAGGCGTCGGGGCCCTTACGTGGATTGGCCCCTTGCGGTGCTGGTGGACGAAGGTTCGGCATCGGCCAGTGAAATTTTTGCTGGCGCCCTTCAGGACAACGACCGCGGCGTGGTGGTTGGGAGACGCACATTTGGCAAGGGCCTTGTACAAGAGGAATTTCCCGTGCCCGGTTCAGGTGCCCTTCGATTGACGGTTGCTCGATTTTACACGCCCACGGGGCGGGCCATTCAAAAACCCTATGACGATTACGAAGAGGATTTTGACATGCGCATGGCCTCAGGCGAATTGTACCATGAAGACAGCATGCCTCTTGTCGATTCATTGAGGTATGTGACGCCCTTGGGCAGGGAGGTGTTCGGCGGTGGTGGCATCGCACCGGACGTGTTTGTGCCTTGGGACAGCACCGCCACCAGCACATGGGTCAGCGAGTGGATTTGGACCGGCATCTTGCGCGACGCTGTGTTTGCTTGGATGGATGACAACCGGAACGCACTCGAAGCATGCGAGACACCAAGCGATGTTGCAGGTCTTCCTGGGTGGAAAGACGGGGTGGTGGAAGCGGTCTTTGCTCAGGCTGAGATAGAGGGATGGCCATGGCGTGAGCCTTCAGAAGAGGAGTCGGCAAAGCTCGAGCACCGGTTCTTGGCGCAAGTGGTTCGGACCTTGTGGGACGAATCGACCTCGCACGAAGTGTTGACCGAGGGTGATGAAGGCGTGGCCCGTGCGGTTCATGCCCTTCTGGAAGGCCAGAACTTTGTCCATGTGGACGGCACTGTATCTTTGGGCCTGACAAACGATCACATCAACTCCAACAACGAAGAACATGGCTTTTGAGCTTCCCAACCTCCCCTACGCGCACGACGCACTTGAACCACACATCGATGCACGCACCATGGAGATCCACCATGGCAAGCACCACGCCGGGTACACGAGCAAATTGAACGCTGCCGTGGAAGGCACCGACCTTGAAGGAAAGGACATTGAAACCCTTCTTCGTGACCACAGCGACAACGCTGGCGTACGCAACAACGGCGGGGGCTTTTGGAACCACACGTTGTTCTGGAACAGCATGTCTCCTAACGGCGGGGGCGCTCCTGAAGGTGCACTTGCGGAAGCCATCAACCGCGACTTCGGCAGCTTCGAGGGTTTCAAAGACGAATTCAGCAAGGCGGCGGCCACGCGTTTCGGTTCAGGTTGGGCGTGGCTCTGCGTGAACAACGGCAAGCTTGAGGTGTGCAGCAGCGCCAACCAAGACAACCCACTCATGCCAGGCGTGGGTTGCGGAGGTCATCCGATTTTGGGA
>JAYZBB010000017.1:0-8462 GCA_036339415.1 Bacteroidota bacterium
AGAGACATCCATTTCGAATTGAAAAGGGAAGCTGAAAGGCTTCCCTTGTTTTGTGTCCCTTGACCGCGTTCAGGAATTCCAGAGGATATCTTTGAAACATGAACAGGACGACTTCACTGACTTGTGGCCTCGTGTTGATGGCCCTTGCCATTTTGCCATTTGGGCCCGTTGCAGGACAATCGCATCCTGCCATTCATAGCGGCCCCATGATTGGACATGTCAGCATGAGATCGGTGCAATTGTGGATTCAAACCGATGCGGAAGCAGAGGTGGTCACACAGTACAAAGAACAGGGAGAGAAGCGGTGGCGTTCGGCATCCAGTGTTGCAACGACGCGAGAACGCGCAAACACGGCTCACATCACCCTTGGTTCCCTGGAGCCGGGAACGACATACGACATCCGATTCATGATCAACGGAGAGATTGCAGGCGAGCCCATTCATGCGACCACACAAGTGTTGTGGGATTATCGCATGGATCCACCTGCGTTCTCTTTTGTGACTGGCAGCTGCGCATACATCAATGAGGCCAAATACGACCGGCCAGGCAAGCCATATGGGAGAGGCTATGAAATATTCGAGAGCATGGCCGCTGACGATCCAGACATGATGCTGTGGTTGGGAGACAACATTTACCTCAGGGAAGTGGACTTCCAGTCATACGAGGGGTTCCTGCACAGGTATACCCATGCCCGAGAAACACCAGAAATGAAGAATCTTCTGAAGGCATGCCCCAATTACGCCATTTGGGATGACCATGACTTTGGACCCAATGACAGCGATGGCAGCTGGGTGCATGCCGATTGGTCCCGAGAGGCATTTCAGACGTTTTGGAGCAACCCTAGCTATGGCTTGCCAGAGGCCACGCGGTGCATTTCTACGGCATTTCGATTTGTGGACATGGAGTTCTTTTTGCTCGACAACCGGACCTATCGTGTGAATCACCACAACAAAACCAATGAGCCTACGGTGTTGGGGCAAACTCAAATCGATTGGTTGATCCAAGCGCTGCAAAAGAGCCGCGCGCCCTTCAAATTTGTCTGCGTCGGCGGCCAAGTTTTGAATGAGGCAGCAGTCTATGAAAATGTCTCTCAGTTCCCCGGTGAACGCGAACAGATTCTTTCTCGAATTGAAGCCGAAGACATTCGAGGAGTGGTGTTCCTTTCAGGCGATCGGCACACGACAGAGTTGTCAGAATTGACGTTGTCCAATGGCCGCAAGGTCTACGATTTGACGGTCAGTCCATTGACGTCAGGTCCTGGCCACGCCCGTGAAGAAGGCAACTCTCTTCGGGTTGAAGGAACCTACGTTGAGCAAAGGAATTATGCAAAGCTTTCCTTCCAGGGACCCCGCAAAAATCGCACGTGCCAAATCGAAGTCAAAGACACATTCGGAGAGACGCTTTGGACCCAAACACTCGATCGATGAGCCTGGACAGTCGCACGGATTACACCAAAGGGACGTTGAATGAGGAGAGCCTTGGCAATGGACCATGGCCTTTGCTTGAAGAGTGGGTCAAAGCCGCGGTTGAAGCAGGCATTTCGGACCCGACGGCATTCACTTTGACCACTGTGGATGTGAAGGGATTCCCGCATGGCCGCATCGTGTTGCTTCGTGACACGCGAAACGAAGAGTTGGTGTTTTACACGAATTACCTTAGTGAGAAAGGGCGCGATTTGACCCGTGAACAGCGTGCCGGTGCCACTTTTTTTTGGCCCCACGCCGAGCGACAAATTCGGGTGAGGGGACATGTGACTAAGATCTCACCTGAGGAGTCGGACACATACTTTGCGTCTCGTCCACGCGCAAGCCAGCTTGGGGCATGGGCCTCAAGCCAAAGCAACCCGGTCGACTCGCGCGAAGGGCTTGAGCGCAGATACACTGAGCAAGCAGATCGATTTGAGGGCCAGGAAGTCGAGCGCCCTCCGCATTGGGGCGGCTTTGCGATGAAACCTGAGGTCATTGAGTTTTGGCAAGGTCGGGCTTCTCGGATGCATGACCGATTGGTCTGCCGGCGCGATGGGGAACAGGGGTGGACCTTCGAGCGACTTCAGCCCTGAGGTCAGTCGTCAATCCTCACGACGAGGCCTTTCAGATACGATCCCTCTGGGTGAAAGGCATTCACGGGGTGGTCGGCAGGTTGATGCAGCCGATGCAGAATGCGAACAGTTCGACCTGCCTGGATGGCTGCGGCCACAATGGTGTTCGTAAACAACGCATCGTCCACGGCTTGACTGCATGAGAACGTGAAAAGAAGGCTGCCCGCCTTCATTCCTTCCATGGCCCGCAGATTGATTCTTTTGTACCCCTGGACTGCGGCATGCCTGGCCGATGCCCGTTTGGCGAAGGCAGGTGGATCGAGCACGACGATGTCATAGTCACCGAGCGCATCAGTTTTGAGGAATTCAAGCGCATCGGCTTGAATGGATCGATGTTGTTCAGGGTTGAGGTCGTTGAGTTTGACGTTGCTTTCGCAAACATCAAGCGCACGTTGTGAACTGTCCAAACTGTGTACCTCTGTTGCACCAGATTTCAAGGCATAGATGCTGAATCCGCCGGTATAGCTGAATACATTCAGGACCTTTTTGCCGCTGGCGAGTGACCCTAGGAGGGCTCTGTTTTCCCGTTGATCGATGAAGAATCCGGTTTTTTGGCCTCGCTCCCAATCAATGTCGAATCGATGTCCATGTTCAGTGGCAAAATGACCTTCAGGTGCCACTCCAAGGACCCAACCATCTTCGGATGCTTCGCCGCCATTCTTCGCAAGTGTTTTGGAACTTTTGTCGTAAATGCCGATCAGAATCTCACCCAATGCCGCTTGGAAGGCAGAAGACAACATGGGAATGGCACGGTGCATTCCCGGCGTATGACACTGGACGACAAGAACACCGTTGTACAAGTCTGCGATGAGTCCAGGAAGGCCGTCTCCTTCGGCATGGACCAGTCTGCAAGCATTTTGAGTTGACGCTTGAAACAGCCCCAAATCTTTGCGAACGGCCACGGCTTGGGCGATACGGTCATGCCACCACGCTTGGTCAGGACAACTTTCGTCGAATGACAACATCCGAACAGCAATGCTGGCATTGGGTGCATAATGGCCCCATCCAAGGATGGCTCCTTTGTTGGCGCATACACGCACCCAATCGCCGGCCTTCGGCTGGCCCTGGACGTGTTTGATGCCACCGCTGAAAATCCATGGATGTTTCCTTCGGATGCTCTGATCTCTCTTCGCTTTCAGTGTGATCGTAGAAAAGCCCTGGGCGTCGTGTTCTTGCATGGGACGAAATTAATCCCGGTGGTTCGATGTCCATCGGATGTGAGATTGACTGCTTTCGATGGCTCCAGACTTGTACCATGTTGCCATCAACGTTCTCATTCCAGCGCGATGTCCGGGTCGGCACTGTTGAATGAATTCAGTGGGATTGACTGAACCCATGTCCAACGCACTGCGAAGGTTGTCACGCCATGCTTGTTTGTCAATGGTGCAAACATCACAATTCTCGCATGGTTTGCCATCAAGGTCGCCAAACGCAGCTTCGAGTGTCTTCGCTCGGCACGTGTCACCGGCCTCCAAGGCGTATTCCCGAACCAGGTTCAATTTTTGATGTGCGAGATGTTTCCTTTCCAAGTTCACCGTGATTGTCTTGGTCTGTTGTCTTGGCCTGAGCCAATGCAATCGCGAAATGGTGGCACGTGGTCGCCAATCGATCCATCCTCGAGCATCCAAGACTTCCAATGCCGACGCACATTGTTCTGGATGCCAATGGGGCCCTTGTGCGTGTGCATTCAACTCTGTTGTCAAGGCGGTCGTTTCGATCTCAATTTCGCGGCCTCCGGCATGTCGTTGAATCCATTGTGCGAGCACGTTCATTGGACCATGCTCGTCGCCTGTCAGTTCTGGTCCAGACCAGCGCACAAGCCCGCGCATCTTCTGGCTTTTTGAAATCTCCTGAATTTCAAAGTGTCCAGCCAGTGCGAGAAGTTTGAGCGCTGGCATATGGATTGATTCTGTGATTTCGATGGGTTCAGTGGGTTGTTCTCCAAACGCCGCACTCGACTGGTTGCAGACCCACTGATATGCGTCATGAACCTTTTTCAGCGAAGGGTATTGACGCTCAATCCTCTCAGACAGCACTTGGAAGTCGTGCATTTCAGCGTACAAGATGCACGACGCTGGTTGGCCATCGCGGCCGGCTCGGCCGGCTTCTTGGATGTAGGATTCGAGGTTGGGTGGCGGTCCTGCATGAAAGACCCACCGTACGTGTGGAGCATCGATGCCCATGCCAAACGCACTTGTGCACGTCAAGACTTGGATTTTGTTGGCTTTCCAAGCCTCCTGTCGCCTCTGCTTTTCTCTTGGTGGAAGGCCTGCATGGAACGAAGCTGCTGACAAGCCGGCCTGGCTCAGTCTTTGACTCCATCGTTCGCTTTCATGTCTTGACTGGACGTAAATCAATCCTTGCCCAACTTGTGCCGTGGCGTCCTTGAGAAGCATGGCTTCCTTGTCTCCCCATGTGTTCACTTCGAAATGGAGATTTTGTCTGCGCAGTGGGGTGCGGTGTACCTGGGTCTGCTTAGGCATCTGTTCAGCGAGATCTGCCAGCACTTCATCCGTGGCCGTGGCGGTGAAAGCGCCCCACGTTGCGTCTGGAAATGCGTCACGCAAGGTGACGATGCTCTGGAATGCAGGTCGAAAATCGTGGCCCCATTGGCTGATGCAATGCGCTTCGTCGACAACGATGGTTTTGACGTCCCAATGCGCTCGACGCGCCAGGAACATGGGGTGATTTAGGCGCTCTGGACTGAGGTAGAGGAATTGTGTTTGTCCAAATCGGACGTTGTCAAGCACCCGATCCCCGTTGTTGCCCACCCACGCTTCTGCACGCACCCCTTTTTTTCTAAGGCCTTCACATTGGTCTTCCATCAATGCGATGAGGGGCGTGATGACAAGGCAAAGTCCTTCTCGAGCAAGTGCGGGCAGTTGGAAGCACAGACTTTTTCCGCCCCCGGTTGGCAACAAGGACAACGTGTGTTCTCCCCGCCAGAGTCCAAGAACAGGTCCCACCTGATGCGCGCGCAGTGTCTCGAAACCCCAGTGACGTTTGAGAAGCTCCTGCAGTGGTTTTGGCAGGTCTGACGAAGATTCTTGCATGGACATGCGGTGAAGACGGTTGCGTTGCCGAATTTTGGCCTTTCAATGGATACAGCAAAAGTGATGAGGAACGTCGTAGCAGGAAACTGGAAAAGCAACAAATTGAGGGATGAAGCCTCAGAGTGGATGGACGGCATGGCTTCTTGGCTGGAAGGCAACAGGGGTGTCGATGTGATGGTGGCAGTCCCAGCGCCTTACCTGGCGTGGTGCACCGAGAGGAAGCCGGAAGGGCTTCATGTCTTGGCTCAAAATGTGAGTGCGGAAGGCTTTGGTGCCCATACCGGTGAATACACAGCGGACATGTTGAAGTCTTGTCACGTGGCAGGTGCCATTGTGGGCCACAGCGAACGTCGCGCTCGGTTCGGGGATGAAGATGCTGTGGTTGCATCCAAGGTGGATGCGCTGATTGCCGCGGGTCTCCTCGCGGTATTTTGTTGTGGAGAGACGTTGCAGGAACGCGAAGGGGGAAGGGCAGAAGATGTTGTACTTCAACAATTGCAGGCCGCAGTGTTGCGTTTGCCTGTCGATCAAGTCTCAAACATCATCGTGGCGTATGAGCCAGTTTGGGCCATTGGCACTGGTGTCACGGCTTCATCGGAGCAAGCTCAAGACATGCATCGATGCATTCGAGGCTGGTTGGCCGAGGCGTTTGGGGAAGAAGTTGCGTCGGGCATCCCTGTGCTTTACGGCGGGTCCTGCAAGCCAGGAAATGCAGCTGAGTTGTTTTCTCAACCCGACATTAACGGTGGTTTGATTGGAGGAGCCTCCCTTTCGCCCCAAGATTTTCAGGGGGTCATTGAAGGCCATCCTTCGTTGAATCGGTGATCGAAGAACGCTGAATTGGACAAGCAATTTCATCGGTGGCACATTGAACTTAAGCCTGTTTTGCCGGGACGTGAGGTTGTTGTGGCATACTTGAACGAGGCAGGATTTTCCATGTTCGAGCCCCATGACAAAGGGGTGGTGGCTCACGGTGATGTGGAAGAAGTCGATGTGTCGTCTGCGGAGAGATGTTTGGAGGAAGTTGGGTCTTTCTCCGTTATGACGTGCCGGCGCGAAGTGGTTCAGCAAGAGAATTGGAACGCCCAATGGGAATCCACGTATCCAGAGGTGGTCATCGACGATGTCGATGGAGTTCCCCGATGCACCATTCGGGCACCTTTTCACACTCCGGCACCGACTGGCCTTGATGTGGTCGTTGCTCCTCAAATGAGCTTTGGTACGGGACATCATGCCACGACGCATTTGATGTCCACATGTCTCATGGACGAGTCGCTGAACGGCAAAGCTGTGCTCGACATGGGATGTGGAACTGGAGTTTTGGCCTTGGTTGGAGGCCTTCGCGGAGCAACACACGTACTCGGCATTGACATTGAATCCAATGCTGTGCTCAATGCCAGAGACAACGTCACATTGAATCCCAACATCGATCCGGACGTGGTGACGTTCGAATTGGGAGATGGAAGTGCATGCGACGAGATGGACGACGACACATGGGACGTGATATGTGCCAACATTCAAAAGAATGTTCTTTCTGCTGACATGCCCCGCTATGCTCGGACGTTGAGGCCAGGTGGCATTTTGTTGCTGAGTGGGTTTTTTGAAGGTGACGTGCCAGACCTGAGATGCATTGCAGAAGCACAAAACCTTCGACTCCTCGGGGTCAGTGTGAAAGATGGTTGGGCGTGCATGCGTTGTGGGAAACCTCTGCGCGCCTGAGTGGCCATTGAGGACGTGCCCATTTTACCTTGCCCTTATGATGAACCGATTGTGCGCATGCGCTTTGATTTGGCTTTGTTGGACCATGTCTTGGGCACAGGGGGAAGTGGCGGAGCTGGAAGATGTCCCCACCTTTTTGAAGGAAATGGAGCGCAAGGCAGGAGAGGTCAACTCTGCAGAAGCCAAGTGGTTTCGAACGTCATTCGCGCCTGCATTTGTTGGTGGAGAGGTTGGACAGGCGAAGCAACAAGAGTTGATTTCGACAGTTCGTTTTTTTGAAGAAAACCGAGCACGCGTCAGCACCACCATCCTTGGATATTTGAAGGGTGCCCATTGGTTGTTGACCCACAATGCCGCCGGACGTTGGAATGATTGGCACCGACAAATCGCACAGTTCAAGGAGCACCCCAAGTTGCTCAAAGAGGCGGAGGATTACCTCAACCATTCTGAAACCTTGTTTTCCTCTGGTTTGTTGAGGACGTCTCCTGCTTCAACGTGGTTCATGCGAACAGGTGACATTGAACTGAGCGTGGACGATGAGGGCAAACCAATGGTGGTGTGCACGCGAGGAATGTTGGTTTGTTTGTCCAAGGGAGACAGTTCCAGGGTGATGGATGTTTCTGGCACGTATCATCCTTTGTCGGAGCGCTTCTTCGGAACCGCAGGATCGTTGAATTGGGAGCGAACCACCAACGCGGAAACCTTCGCCGTGGAGCTCGGTGCATTTGAAATTCGCATGAAGGGAAGTTCATTCACTGCAGAAGGATCTGAATTGACCAGCACTTTGTTTGAACGACCTCTCCGGGGGGTGGCTACATTCAAAGTCCAAAAGGAGCGCAAGGAGCGCAAGAGGACGTATCCTCGATTCGAGTCGATCTCAGGACGCATTCGGTTGAATGACATTTTTGAACATGTTCATTTCGACGGTGGCTTGCAGGTAAGGGGGTCACAATTGGCAGGGATGGGGTCAGATGGCCATCCGGCACAGTTGTCAATTTACCAAGACGACTCCCTGGTGGTGAGATGTTTGTCAAATGAAGTGCTGTTCTCCAACGACGGTGTCAGTGCCAATCATGCCAAATTCAGTTTGATTTTGGGAGAAGACAGCATCAGTCATCCCGACATCAAAGTGAATTACTTGGACAAGCAAAAGGTGTTTCGGGCGACGCGTCAAGAAGACGGAGTAGGCCTTCAGCCCTTTGTTGACTCCTACCATGCACTTGAATTTGAAGTCGAGGTGGTGGAGTGGCCTGTCAACGGGTCCATTGTTGAGTTTCGACGGTTGACGAGTGGCAGGCAGGAGCCAGCACCGTTTCGCAGTGTAGACAGCTTTGTCCGCCGAGATTTCGATGCCATGAGGGGGATGGACTCGGTTCATCCGCTTTCACGCCTGGCTGGATATCTCAAGAAAGCTGGCGCCGTTGTCTTTGGCTCGGACGAATACGCAGCGCATTTGGGGGTGGCAGAGGAACAGGCAAGACTGATGTTGATTCGTTTGAACAACGCAGGCTACGTCAATTTTGATGTTGCCACTCGTGATTGTGAGATCAAGCCAAGGTTGCAAAGACACATGGATGCAAGGTCAGGCAAGG
>JAYZBB010000018.1:0-10730 GCA_036339415.1 Bacteroidota bacterium
GGCAATTGAGGCCGATGAGTCCAGCTACAATGGATCATCGATCTATCTGCATATCATTGATCCGGACGGGCTTACTGTTTCAGAGTTCTATGCCAATAACTTTTCAGAGAATGAAATGCGAATGGTTTGGTCGCTGGATGGCACTTGGTTCAGTGGTTCGAATTAGGCTTGTATTGGTTTCGAGAAACACAGCTATCCCGAATTGACATCGTTTGAAAGCAGGGGGTAGGGGTGTCAAAATCAGGCAGGTGTCTGCTGTAGACCGTCGGGTTTGCTTCCCTGTACACTCCGTCGTTATGTGTGTAGGGGGGATGTCTGAGAGGTGGACACCTCTGGTTCAGTTCTCGCCCTAGGGCACCATCCCCAAATCAAAAAAAAGAGGGGACGTTGGGCTCGAACTTCACGCTCCCTATTTCACTAAAGTGAAGAGCCCAAGCAGGGAGGAGGTTGACATCCATCCTTCCTTGCTTTCTTCCTTTCTTAAGCAAAGTTCGACATCGCGCCGGACGTGGGAGGTAACCCCTGGTGACTCCATAGTCTGTGGTGGTAGTTGTTAACACGGAGTCTGACGTGGAGAGGGGCTTCAAGCACAGAGAAACACTAGTGTTTTTGGGTGGTTGAGGTTGGGGTGAATTGCCCCCGGCTCCACTTGGACGGGGGTTAGACTCCCCAGCTCCATCTCGAACGATTGTGAGAAACAGCCCGTGAGTACTGTGCTCACGGGCTTTTTTTGTATCTAAAATGCAGGGAAGTCAGCTCTTTAGAGGCATTCAGGCACATCCCATGACAAGAGAGAGATTCCAAGATCATGAAGTGTCTGAAAGGTGCGGAACGAGGTGTGAAGAATGATCCAACGAGGTGCGAAGAATTTTCAGAACATGGACGAGACAAAGTAAGGGCCACACCAGAGCAGAGGAAGTGGAGGGAGCAGCTTCTGGAGAGGGCTACAGGAGTGTGATCTGCAAGGGGAGGAGAGCATGCCTGGAGGAGTCCGCAGCTACTTCAAGGATGACAACTTGGGTCTGTGAGTACCTTGGAGCCAAACCTTTGAACTACAAATTTCCAGCGTTTTTGGCCCTGCTCAAGTTTTGTAAGGGGGACCATTGGGGGGGCAATTTGATAGAAAGGAAAAAAGTCATGAAGAAATGTCTAGACAGTTTGATCAAATTCCAGAAAATCTTACCCGAGATGACATTCTATTAGCCTTAGCTAGTATTGATAAGTCAGGAATACCTGAAGATCGAGAATCATCCACTTATGACGTTTTGTTCGAAGGGAAACTTTATCCGCCACCGTTAGTGGTTGGACGAGCTAATCTGTTCGCCAATGGTCGTGAGTTGACTTCTGTCAAAGGAGGTAGGGGGACAAAGTGCTTTCGAATCTTGGAGAAGTTTGGATTCTCCATTCAGGTGAAGAGAGCAAAAGAAGATCAATCAGAAGTCGAGACTTCTTTCGAGTTTGCGTTGGAGGCTCATCTCGAAGAATTTCTCATTAGGAATTGGTCAAAGACTTCATTTGGCCGTGAATTTGACATTTTGAAGAGTCCGAGTGGTGAGTTGATCGGGCGCCAGTATCAAACAGATGTCGGCCCAATTGACATTTTGGCCATTTCAAAGGACAGAAAGACGTATCTCGTTGTTGAATTAAAGCGAGGTACCTCCTCTGACAGGACTATCGGTCAGGTCCTGCGTTACATCGGTTACGTCTCAGCGGAAGAAGCTGAGAATGATCAAGATGTGAGAGGTGTTATCGTTGGAACCGCGGAAAACAAGAAACTTCAGCGTGCAATTTCGGTGGTGGACAAGGTGACTTTTGTCAAATACAGCCTACACTTTCAACTGGATGGAGATTCTTTCGGAGATATCTAAATGAATCAGATAATCTCTGTCAGTTTTGAATCCGGATTGATCAAAAATTGGGGGCCACGTCGGGACCAAATTGGAAACATTCCTCAACCACATGTAAATCATGGGGTTCTCAATGGGGGGCGAATACCGCCCATCTTTGAAGCGCAGATTTTGGACAGTGGCCTGACCTTCATTAATGGAGATGAAGGCACATCTTCGCTGCCAATCAATCAAAGGCATGTTTTTGTCGAAAATTGCGAGGTGTGGAATGAGGTGCGAAGAATCCTGATCCGCCAAATCCCTAGAAAACCCTGGGTGTTTCTAGGGGGTGCACTTTACCCCCGGCTCCACCAAATGGAATGTGTAAAAGTAGCCTGCAAGCCCAGTGTTTGCGGGCTTTTTTGTGCGCGTTGTTATTCGGCTGGAAACGGCGAGGCCGGCATGCCCGTAAACCGCTCCCGACAGGCTTCCTCTCCCGAAGCATCCACAGTGTACGTCAATGACGCAATCCGCCAGCCGCGGAAGTCAGATTCGACGGCGCCGCTGCGCTGAATGCTCTTCGTATCTCCTTGATGCACAATGCCCCCAAGCTCTCCAGCAGGTTGAAGCGGTGTTCGACAATCGTGGTTTTCTCCCCTTGGCTTCTATCCTGCTGGGTCCACATGTATAGTGGACTGTTGGTCATTTTGTACTTTGGATCAATGTCGAAGGCCGTAAATCACGTTGTTGCTTTTTTTTGGGTGTTGTTGTTGCTTCCGGATCTGGCATCTGGCCAATGGATGCAGCTGAATGCTTTTGACAATGCCGAAATCCAGTCTCATGCTGAAGATAATTTGGCCTTCAACGATTTGATGTTATCACTGCTCGAGCATGACGTGACGATGCACCGGGTCTCGTATGAGATGCCATTTTTAGGCAACAACATCACCGTGTCTGGCGCTCTGTTTGTTCCCGAAGCGTCGGAGACAGCCTTTCCGGTTCTGGTGTATCACCATGGCACCACGTTCAAGCGGCAATCGGCACCCTCGTTCAAAGTCGACTTGACCAATTTGGGCTATGTGATGGCGTCGCTGGGGTTTGTGGTGTTGATGCCCGACTACGTTGGCCTCGGTGAGAGTGAGCTTCAGCATCCATATTGCCACGCCCAAAGCGAAAGCGATGCAGGCTGGCAACTGGTTCAATCCTTGGTTGAATTGAGCTGGGAATTGGATGTCCAATTAGACGGGAACCTGTATGTGACAGGATACTCGCAAGGGGGCCACGGCGCGATGGCGATGGCACGTTCCACAATGCCTGCAAACCTCCAAGGTGAGCTGTCATTGGAGGCAGTGGCACCGCTCAGTGGGCCTTACGATTTGAGCGGCACGCAACTTCCATGGATTCTCGACAGTCCAAACTACAGTCAGCCAGCCTACATTTTTTACATCCTCAAGGGATGGAACGCAGTGTATGGCAACCTGTACGGGTCACTTTCTGAGGTTTGCATGGAACCTTATGCCTCCATGCTGGACTCGTTGCTCGACGGCGAGCACTCAGGGGAGGACATCAATGCCATTTGTCCTGACGATTGGACATCCATGCTGCTGCCGGGGGTGCTGGAGGGGATGACAGGAGAGGGTTCAGCACTCCTCGAGGCCGCAATGGACAACGATGTGCACACCTGGGTGCCATCCTTTCCTTTGCACATGCGGTATTGCACTGAGGATGAAGAGGTGTTGTACGAAAATGCCACCAGTGCATTTGAATCCATGTCTGGTGCGGGGGCGAACGACATACAAGCCTTTGACCTTGGTGAATACAGCCATAACCAGTGTGCAATGTCCGCTATCTCTGGCGCGGTCCTCTGGTTCATGTCATTGAACGCCCAATCCAACTCAATCTCTTCCGCGTTGGGGAATTCTCCGTGCCATGAATGGGAGGTGTTTGATTCATTGGGGCGTCGCGTGGCCATCCAAGATGGCGAACGCTTGGAGCTTCTTTTCAAGCGCTGCGTCCAAAATGGCCAAGTGACCAAATGGATGAAGGTGCGATGAGGTATGTGGGGCTTTTGCGCTGTGCCCTTGCTGGGGTGATGCTGCTTCTTGAGGCATCTGCGGGTTGCTCCTCATTGTGTGCTCAGACCGTGGAGACAACTGTCGTTGTCATGGACTCGGATTCTGTGCCTTTGACGCAGGCTGCTCTTCAGGTTGACGACCAGGTGGTCTTCACAAATGCATTGGGGCAAGCGACATTGCTGTGTGAGGGGGTGTCGGTGCTGAAAGTTTTTGCTGAAGGACATCAATCGCTTCTAATCGACCCATTCACGTGCAACGGCCTTAAATGGACCTTCACATTGACGCCTCTCGAGGTCGCCATTGGAGAGGTTGTGGTTGAAGAGGCTCTCGAAATCAACGGGGTTCTGCCTGCACTGACGATGTCCGCCAGGGAGATTGAAGCCGTGCCGTCTTCCTCGGGCATTCCAGATCTCTTAACCTCATTGAAGACCACTGCATCGGTCAGTTCCAATGTGGAAGGCCAAAAGGGCATTGTCTCTCGTGGGGGCAATTACGACCAAACCTCAATGCGGGCAGATGGATTCCCGCTGATGAACTCGACCCATTTGTTTGGACTGTTGTCCATGTTCCCCAACAGTACTGTCGAGCGAGTCGAGATTTTTGCCAACGAAAAACCCATTGATTGCGGCACCACCCTGGGCAGCGTGGTTGAAGTGTCGTTCAAAGAGCGGTTCTCATCGGAGAAAAGGCACTCAAGTCAAATCCTGTCCTCCGCGATCGCATCTGAAATCCAAGTGGAAAGATCCGATGAAAGGTCTTTTTTTCAGTTTGGCGGAAGGCGGTCCAACTTGGAAGTCATCCAGGGCCTCATCGACAAGGTGATCAACACCAATTCATCCCGAGACATTTCCGCTGTGTATGGATTTGACGACTTGTCCTTTAAAGGTTCTCATCTCTTGGGTAAGCACAAGATCGGGGCGTTGTTTATGGTCAGTAGAGACAGGGTAAAATACGATCTTGAATTTGCGCAAAGTGGTCGTGCATACAGGAACCAAACAAATTGGTCAAACGCCCTGGCTGGGCTCACATGGAAGTGGTTTGGTGGGGACAGATGGAACGTAGAAGGCCGGTTGGGATGGAATGACTACGCCTCAGAGTTGATGCGTTCGCGCAGGGTGCCGCTCAACTTGAATGGACAAAATGCGGGCATGCTCGAGTCCTCTTCATCGTTCATGAATCACGTTGAAACACTCCAAGCCACCCTGAAAACAGAGATGAACTTGGAGAGGGTTTTATTCAGGATTGGGTTGGAGTGGCAGTCTCTTTGGGTGCATCCAAGGTTTCAGGAATCGAAGGGGGATGAAAGTCCTGTTGAAGCGATAGATACATCTTCTGGGAGCCGCGTCAGCTCGGGTGCCCTCTTCACGGAGATGGACATCGAGCTGTCGCCAGCCCTGGAGGGACAAGTGGGGGTGAGATTGGCGTCCTGGCAACTCGACGAGGGCCGTGAGGGTGTGTGGTTGCCCAAGGGGAGGCTCACTTGGCGTCTGGCTGAAGGCCATCAGCTGTCGTTCCATTCAGCCCGGTCCACCCAGGCGTTGCACTTGCTGACGTTGAATGATTTTGGGTTTGTGCCCGAGTTGTGGGTGGCGTCCTCAGGCGCCCTTCCGGTGGAAAGGTCATGGCAAACGGGGTTGAGGTGGCAACAATCCTCAAGGCAAAACAGCACCACCGTCGACCTGTACTTAAGGGGCATGTCGGAGTTGTTGGCCTTCAAGCCAGGGGTGATGTTTGATCGCGACATTGAGTCGATTTTGGCCCAAGACGTGGTTGCCGAAGGGCGTGGCGCGGTGTACGGCCTCGAAGTCTCCAAAACCCATCGCTGGAACGATGTGAAGCTCAACTTTGCTTACACACACGGCCGCAGTTCGCGTCAGTTCGATGATTTGAATGGGGGGAGAGCCTTCCCATTCACGTTTGACATCCGGCACGATGCCACTACATCGGTTCAATGGAATTTGAATGAGAGATGGGGAGTGACGCTCATGCATGTCTTTTCGACAGGCCGATGGCTCAACATCAGCGAGGAGTCGGTTTCGTTCGCCATGGCCAATCCTTCGGCCAGCTCGTCGATCGTTTGGACCTCTTACCCCGTGGCTGAACGTCGGAACAGTTATCAGTTGGGGCGTATCAGCCGTTGGGATTGTTCTGTCTCGCGAACCCAAACTACGGCTTCAGGGTCGTGGAAAGCTCAATTTGGCGTGTACAATTTGACCAATCGCGTCAATCCATATGCAGCCATTTGGTCAGAAAGTGACGAAGGTGATCCGGTCATTGAGGAAATCGGGTTGATTCCGCTGTTGCCTAACGTAAGTTTCAAATACGTATGGAATTGAAACCGAATGTTTTGATTTGGGCCGTTGTCGGTCTTGCCTCGTGTCAATGGTTTGACCCTTTGGTCACAGAGTCGGATGCTGTGGTTCGACCGCACGCGTTTGTCAATGTCGATTTGAACTTGGATTCTGTCCATTGTTCCTTCTCTCAATCTGGTCCTCTCTACGGAGTCGGCCTTGATGAAGGGGTTATGGAGGCATGTGTTCGCATTGCTTTGGAGCTTGACGAGACCTTCGAGACCTGCGCAACGGGGCCAGACAACGCTTTGGGAATGTGGGTTCCAAGCATCGGTGTTGTGGGAGCTGTTCCTGGGGACACTTTGAAGTTGTTGGCCACCACAGACAAATGGAATGACTTCACGTCAACGTCAACAATTCCACACTCACCCAAATGTGCGGGAATGACATTGAATGTGCGTTCGATGACTGAAGGCAACAAGACGTTTGATCAAATTGACGTTGTCTTGAGTCGGGCAGAAGGAGAGAGGAAATGGCACTTGCTTCAGCTCCTGTTGCAGGTGGACACCGTCGGAGCGGGCCCTCCCGTGTTTCGGAATTTGAGGACAGACGATGAAGATGTGGTGGTGCGTAGGCACGGGGACTCCATGTTGGACAACGCCTTGTTGGTAGGCGATGGGGCTTGGGACAACAATGTCCGGCCCCTGAGGTTCCGCGTCCGCAACAAGCTCGACGAGGGGGTTCCTTATCACTACGTGCTGATGGTCCAAAGCATCTCCGAAGAACTGCACGCGTTTTATACGGATCTTGAATTGTTGAGACGCGAAGATGGATTGAAGGTCTCAGGAAATATCGAGGGAGCCGATGGTTGTTTTGGAGTGACACACTCCAGTATTCACCTGCTTTTCCCCTAGGTAGGATGCCTTATAGCTGGTCATTAAGTCGAAATGAATTTAGGATCCGTGACAATTCCTTGGAATCTGGGTTGACAATTCCAAATCAAAAGAATTATTCGCCTTATCATCCGCATCAACTCGCAGACCAATCGACCAGTTCAGGGTTGAGGGTGTTCGGCTTCTGTCCTGCTGGGTCCACAAGTAAGGTGGACTTGACGCACGGGTGAAGGGGGGAGTTGTGAATAAGGCACGTCAACCTCCGTCCCCACCTAGCCACCAGAGATTACCTTCATGACATGACGAGAATCCTGGTGATTGCAGTCGTGGTAATGTCGACCCTCGCGACATCACACGCACAAACCGACAAGTTGGGTGCCCAAGAAAGTTCTGTTTTGTTCACCATCTATTTGGTTCGACACGCCGAGAAACAAACCCTAATCAGTGATCCGCCGCTTACGTCGTGTGGCGAAAAACGGGCCGTGGCACTGAAAGAATTTTGGTCAGACATTCCCATTGACGCGGTGTACAGCACGGATTACAAAAGAACCACGAGCACGGCGGCACCAGTGGCAGACGCCAAAGACCTCGAAATCCAGACTTATGCCCCGCATGCGCTTGAAGCCCTGAAGGAGACGCTGATGACAAAACAGCAAGACGCAATTGTGGTCGGACACAGCAACACCACTGCCGTCTTGGCGGGCTTGCTCATCGGTGAGGAAATGGGATCCTTTGAAGAGTCCATTTACAACCGCATCTATCAAGTTGTGGTGTCAAACAAGCAACAGCGCCTGCACGTTTTTCACACGGCCTTCGGGTGCAACGACGAGATAGAAAGGTAAACATCCATGCGCGACAGAGGCGACATCACATCTTGATGACTTTGAAGATGTGCTCAAAGCCTTCTCCGATGCATTGAACGAAATATGTGCCGCGTGCGTAATCGCCGATCCACACGGTCTCTTGGCTGCTTCCCTGCGGAATGCGCCCTGTCTCCATAACCCTCCCCAAGTGATCGAACACCACGAATGGTAGGGCTTGATTCAGTGTGCTCGGGGATGTCAATTCGATGTGAAGTTGGCTGGTTGTAGGATTTGGGAAGACACGGAAAATAGGGGAAAGGGATGATTGGTCCTCGACGGCCTCGACGCCAATGGGCATCAGCAAGCGTTCGAATTCGTAGACACAATCGCTCAAGTTGTCGGTTACGACGATGTTGTAATCACCGACGGGCAGGTTTTCGAAGACGCCTGACTCTTCGAAATGTTGTCCGCCATCGATACTGTATAGGTAGGAGCCTTGACCCGTAAGGGGCGCAATGGTGATGGACCCGTCCGTGGTTAAAACCGAAGAGGGGTGCGTGACGGTGATCTCCAGTTCCGACAAATCGCACACACCGATGACGATGGTTTCTTCATAGGTGCAGGTTCCGGCTTCATTTTCGACGAGTACCTCGTATGTGCCTGCTGCCAGCCCTTCGAACAAGTTGAAGCTTTGGAAGGATTGTCCACCGTCGATGCTGTAGAGAAAGTCGTTGGCAATCGAAACGGTTTGGATGGTCAAAGTGGCATCGGTTGCGGTTTCCGAGGAGGCGGTTTCAACGTCTATATAGGCGGGGATTTGACATGCACTGTCTCCTGCGCAAAACGATTCCATGGCCACGCTTCCGAATTCGCCATCGTTGTAAACGATGATTCCTCCATTGGAATCCAACACCTGGAAATGGCCTTCACCGCCGGCGCAACACATGCCGTCTCCCCATGAGTCATACACGTAGAGCGTTTGGCATGCGCTGGTGCCCAAGCAGACCGTTTCAGAATACTCCACTGTGCCGGAGCTCAGTCCACCTTCGGAAAGGATTTGTCCAGAAGCCACGTCCAACAGTTCCCAAGACGTTTCTAAGGGCCAGTCGTCAGCGAGGAAGTTGAGTGCGATTGGGTTTTGACACTCACCTTCGTTCGCGCAAAAAGACTCCTCGGCTACACTGTTGAACACCCCATTGTTGTGAACGAGGATGACCCCATCGGAATTCAACACCTGAAAGAAGCCGATGCCACCAGCGCAGCACATGCCGTCCCCGTAAGAATCAAACACATGGAGCGTGAGACATGAATTGGAGTTGACGCAGAATTCTTCAGAATACTCCGTGGTATTGGCACCCAGTTCACCTTCCGACAAGATTTGTCCCGAGCCATCGTCCACCAGCTGCCATGATGTTTCTGAGGGCCAGTTGTCGGCCATGAAGTACAACGTGAGGTTTTCAAATGCAGCTTCCAACTCAGCTGTGGCGCTGGCCGTGTTGTTTATCGAGACCTCGTCAGGGATGCCGTTGACACTTGTCAGCGTCACTTCAATTGTGTTGGTGGAAGCCAACAAATCGTCGTCAATGAAGAACGACAGATTGTCCTGGTCTTGAGAAGCGATGTTCACAGGTTCTTCCAGAACCGCCATGACCTCACCGTTGACCTCGACCATGAGGTCGACGGAGGAAATGACGTCGGCACCCAGGTTGTCAATAACGACGTTCACGTAAACCTGGCCACCGCACGTGGTGGTCATTTGTCCAATTGAAAGCGCGCCATCAATGTTGTAACCATGGCTTAACACGAAGTCCAGGGTATCGTTGTTTCCATATCCGTCGTCAGGGTCAGAAACAATGCCTATGATTAGGTATTCACCGGGGGTGGAGAAATCTTGCGTTGTGGTGAATTGGAACAGGGAATCGCCAAAAGGCGCAATGGTGTCCTGGATATACATCGTTTCTATCAATGTGCCGTCGACCAGCAACGAGAGATTGAAATCACTCATATCGTTCAATCCGGTATTGGCTACGCGAAGGGTCACGGTCTCACTAGGACCGAGGTCGGGCGATGCCACAGGCTCGACCAGTTCTTCTACAGCCAAGTCGTCGTCCGCCTTGATGCCGGCCCAGAACGACACCCAAGGACGTGCCTGCTTGATGGCCAATACGTCCTGTTCAGTGACCTTGAATTCAATGTCCATACCGAACCCTTCGATGCCTTCAACCCCGTACAGTATTGCAAATTCGTCGTGAATGGTGCCGAGGTATTCGCGAATGAGGTCGAGGTATTGAGAGTCCATGACCAAATTGCCATCCTCTACCAAGTTGGACAATCGCAACACGACATACCCAGCCCCTTCAGCAGGATCTTGATAAAGTAAGATTTCTTCGGGAACAGCGTCTGGATCGGGGTTGGTGATCAAGGACTCTCCGATTTGCGAATTCAAATAGAACGTTCCCTCAGTGTTGTATATGGGGTCCAAGCTGATGCCGACACCGTTGGCATGCTCGTCTTGAAAATTGAGATGACACAACACGCCCATGGCGGCCATCGAGTGGTCCACCCGGTAAAAGTCGCGTTCCTCGTACGCTCTGAAATTCCACATGCTGGCATACACCTGCTTGATGGATTTGGAAATGTGCCCTTCGTTGGGGTGTTGGGTTTTGGAGGTGTAAAGCCCTGCACCGCTGAAACCGGGCAGATCTTCGTTGTTCGTGCTGGACCGGCACCGGACAGAGGATCCTGTGGGGAAAGAATCGTGCATGGCTTGAAGGGCATCCATCATCCAAGGGGGCATTGGCGCTTCCTTGATGTCGTCCCGAAAGTCTCGCAAGCGGTCTTC
>JAYZBB010000019.1:0-8286 GCA_036339415.1 Bacteroidota bacterium
GGTGTCCTACAAAACGCTCGACGAACTAGAGGCCGTACTGACCAAACTGGGGCTGGGGTGAGTCGTGTTGTCAGGATCCTTTTTCTGCTTGCAATCCACACGTGCTGGACGAGCGTCTTGTCCATGAGCCAAGACGCATCCACGTTGATGGCCGCCTCGGACAGCAATGCGCTCGAGGTCAAGCGAACCACCATCTGGGCGGCTTGTTTGCCCGGGTCTGGCCAAATCCGAAACCGCCAGTGGTGGAAAGTTCCCCTGGTTTGGGGTGGCATGGGATACGTCGCATGGGCCACGATGGACAACGCCAGGGAAATGCGTGCAAGCATTGACGACTTGATCGCCGTTTCCGACGATGACCCCAACACCGTCGCGGTGTTGACGGACGCCAATGGAAACTACTTTTCAGAGGACCAATTGGAAGACCGTGCCTACTTCTACCGACGCAACCGAGACCTGAGCATCCTGGGATTTCTCGTGGCGCACGGCCTGCAGGTGCTCGACGCCAACACAGGTGCGATGTTGCGCAACCTCGACACGTCAGACGCCCTCACATTGCGCAGCGGCACCATGTGGGGCGTCCCCTCCGTTCACTTGACCTGGAATTTCTCTCGACATGAGCGCTGAACTGCCCTTGCCCCAAACCATTCCGCCCCTCCTCGTGGTGGGTGCTGGTAAATTGGGGTCCGCCGTGGCCGAGGCATGGACCAAACACGGAGGAACCGTGCGTGAGGCTGTGGGCACGGGTGAGACTTGGCTGCCTAAAGGTTTGGTGTTTGAGGCCACGGCGCCTGACGCAGCGTTCGACAATGTGATGCGTTGCGTGGAGGCCAACGTGCCTGTGGTGACGGGAACCACCGGGTGGCTTGAACGACTCGGTGAGTTCGAGGCAGCCGTCGTGAGTGCGAAGTGCACTGCATTTTGGAGCACGAACTTCAGCCCTGGAGTGCACGCTCTCAATCAAATCGCGCAACACGCGTCCGGAATTTTTGGGAAGATTCCCGGATACCGCGCCCAGATTCACGAAGTGCATCACATCCATAAAAAAGACGCGCCGAGCGGAACGGCCATCACGCTTCAACAGCATGCCATGCAAGGCGGGTGGTCTCAAGCCTTGCCCATCGAAAGCAAACGCGAAGGCGAAGTGATTGGTTTGCATGCTTTGGCGTGGGACTCTGTCCACGATGCCGTTGTTTTGCAACACGAAGCCAAATCCCGTTTGGGTTTTGCCGAAGGCGCCGTGTGGGCACTGCGCTGGACATGGCAACGTCACCTCGAACACGAATTTGGCCTGTACACCATGACTGATCTTTTCCGACCATGACATTTCTACCTTGGATTCTTCTGTTGCTGGCCATTGTGCTTCAACTCGTCACGCTGCCTGCACTGATCAAAAGACAGAATCCTGATGCGTCCGCGTGGCAAGGCGCGGTTCCCGGACTCCATTTTTTGGCATGGCTGAAACTCATTCAGCGCCCATGGTATTGGGCCGTGTTTTTGCTCGTGCCGGGCATCAATCTGCTGATGTTGACAGTCATGCATGTCGAACTTGGGCTTGCCTTCGGCAGGCGCGGCCTCAAGGATCAATGGATCATGGGCGCAATGCCTTGGTGGGGGCTGTGGGAATTGCGACAGGGCAACGACACGTGGACAGGCAAGCGCGACTGGTCGAAAACCCGCAAATCGACAGTGAGAGAGTGGAGCGAGGCATTGATTTGGGCCACGGTGGTGGCTGGATCGCTCCGCATGCTCATTGTCGAGCCCTTCACCATCCCCACCCCTTCGATGGAAGGAAGCATGCTCGTTGGCGACTATTTGGTCGTATCCAAGACCTCTTATGGGCCCAAACTGCCTCGAACGCCGTTCTCAATGCCATTCGTGCACAACGCACTCCCAGGCGGACTGACGCCGAGTTACACGAGCTGGTTCTCCCTTCCCAACTTGCGGTTGCCCGGTTTCAAAGACGTCGAGCGATACGACGCAGTGGTGTTCAGCTTTCCTCACGGTGACACCGTGTACGTTGACCCCAACCTTGTCGGACACGATTACTATGCTTTGTTGCGCAGGGAGGGCATCCGGCGAGCCGGCGGCGACGTCCAGACCTTCGCCCTTGATCCTGACAAGTACCTTGATGGTGCACGAAAACAAGCGAAGAGAAAGCCCGGAATTCGCGCAAGGCCCGTCGACAAGATGGAGAACTACGTCAAGCGATGTGTCGCGCTTCCAGGCGAGACGGTGAGCATCGTGGATGGCCAGCTCCACATTGACGGCGTACCCGTGGACAATCCTGAAGGACTGCAGAAGGAGTACCGCGTCCTCTTCGAAAGCCAGGCGGAAGCCCAAATGGCCTTCCGTAAACTTGAACTCACCAAGCTCGACTTGGGGCCTGTCAGTGCTGTGCCCGAAGGCATCGCTGCTGTGATGGCCCTGACAGAACAGGAAGCCCTTGCCATTGAATCCCTTTCTTCAGGCGTCGAACCTATGAGCAACGCCCATCGGCGCGGAAGGTTGGAGATGTTCCCCAACGTTTGGGGCGAAGAGTTCAACCAGTGGGACCCAGACAATTACGGGCCAGTGATGCTCCCCAAAAAGGGCTTGACGGTCGAACTGACCGAGCGCAACATGCATTTGTACCGACGTTGGATCACGGCTTACGAAGACCATGAACTCGAAGAAAGGCCCAATGGTGACATCTTGATTGACGGGACATTGACGGACACGTACACCTTTGGCATGGATGGTTACTGGATGATGGGCGACAACCGACACCGCTCTGCCGACAGTCGCATGTGGGGCTTTGTGCCAGCAGATCACGTGGTGGGCCGCGCCTCCTTCATTTGGTTCAGCAAGCAAAACGAGGCCCAACACGGAGCGTCCAAAATCCGCTGGGACCGCCTGATGACCTCGGTCAAATGACGCCTCAGGCCACAAGGCCTGCCCTTCTTCCCGCGGCCACCTTCCCTCCTTTCCGTTGGTTTGAACTGGCCCAACGGCCAGAGGCCATCGTGTGTGCACACGAACACTACGTGAAGCAGAGCCTTCGGAACCGCGTGTTGCTGGTCAGTGGGCAAGGTCCCGTCGCCATCACCTTGCCCGTGCACCGTCGACACGCGCAATCCAGAAGCGTCGCCGACATTGTGTTCACCGACCGCGTTGCCCCGGGCATGCTCCTGAAGGGCCTTCAAACCCATTGTGGCCGCACGCCCTACTTCGACCATTACTTTCCAGAAATTGAAGCTTGGGCACAAGCCCATTTGCTTCCGGGCAATCCATGGCTTGACGCCGCAATCGCGTCCACCCAATGGGCATGTGAGGCCATGGGGTTCTCACACCCAGAGCAATCGAGCACCTACTTCGACGGAGCACTGCACGACGACTGGAGACCCAAATCAAGGTGGGAACACGTCGACACCGCCCGGTATCCTCAGGTGTTTGAAGACCGACTGGGGTTTGTGAAGGGAAGGTCCATTTTGGACGTCCTCTTCCATCTGGGACCGGAAGCCGCCTTCCTAACTTCGCGCCATGGAAACAATGACCTTGCGTAGAACTGAACTGCACAACGCCCACCTGGCGGCTGGTGCCAAAATGGTCCCCTTCGCAGGATTCGAGATGCCCGTTCAGTATTCAGGCCTCAAAGTTGAACATGAAGCCGTGCGCACCGCATCTGGCATGTTTGACGTCAGCCACATGGGCGAATTCATGGTCGAGGGTCCAGATGCATTGGCACTCATTCAGTGGATCAGCTCCAACGACGCGTCCAAACTTGTGGACGGCAAGGTTCAGTATGCCTGCATGCCCAACGGTTGCGGTGGGATTGTCGACGACATGCTCGTGTATCGTTTCAGCGAGAACAAGTACATGCTCGTGGTGAATGCGAGCAACCGCGCCAAGGATTGGCAGTGGATTCAAGACCAAATCCAACAGCGCGACCTCAACGTCCTCGTCACCGACCAAAGCGACGACGTTGCCTTGTTGGCCATCCAGGGTCCTCAGGCCGACGCCGTGGTTTCCAGCCTCAAACCCGTTCGAAACGATGGCGCCGACTGGAACACCCTGACCTATTACACCTTCACTCAAGCGAATCTGCTCGGACACCAAGTGACCATCTCCGCCACGGGCTACACCGGCTCAGGTGGCGTCGAAGTCTACATGCCGCTCGAAGCGGCGAAGGACCTTTGGGAAGCGTGCTTGGAACAAAGCGTTGTGCCTTGCGGCCTGGGCGCCAGGGACACGCTGCGCATGGAGATGGGGTTCTGTCTTTATGGAAATGACATCGACGAGTCCACTTCGCCGATCGCTGCGGGTTTGGGCTGGATCACCAAGTTCAACAAAGAATTCATGGACGCGGAAACCCTGCGCTTTGAGAAGGAACAAGGAAGCCCCCGCCGACTGGTCGGACTGTGCATGGACGAGCGCGGCATTCCAAGGCAAGGCTACGACGTCTGCGACCTCAACGGTGAGGCTGTGGGCCGGGTCACAAGCGGCACCATGTCGCCTTCATTGGGCCATGGAATCGGTATGGCGTACATTGAGGCGTCTTTGGCCTCTGTGGACACGCCTCTTTGCGTGATGATTCGCAACAAAACGGTTGCGTGCCACGTGGTTCGGTTCCCCTTCTACAAGGGCTGAACGCGTCGAGGACAACGGCGGACAATGTCCCGTCGCAGGAATCTGAATCGAGTCATGAACCGAATCGAAGTTTGTTTTTCACCCGGAGAGTACCATTTGTACGAGGCTGATTTTCAGTTGGTTGTCGTCCTCGACGTCCTTCGTGCAACGTCAGCCATCTGCACTGCGATGGAACATGGTGTGAAAGAAATCATTCCTGTGGCCACCGTTGAGGAGGCAAGGGCACTTCAAGCCGAAGGGTATTTGGCTGCCGCTGAGCGCGGCGGGCAGATTGTGGAAGGATTCGATTTGGGCAATTCCCCCTACAGCTACATGGATCCCTCGATGAAAGGCCAAACTGTGGTGCTCACCACAACCAACGGCACCAAGGCCATCAACATGGCCAAGGACAAAAAAACAGTCGTCATTGGATCGTTGAACAACCTGGACGCTTTGTGCGATTGGTTGGTGGCCCAGAAAAGAGACATTTTGGTGTTGGGTTCCGGTTGGAAGGACAAATTCAACCTCGAAGACACAATTTGCGCAGGGGCCATTGCAGATAAATGTCTCAAGTCGGGCCGCTTTTTTGCAGACGAGGACAGCACCGTGGCGGCCAAATTCATCTTCCGGTCGTCGCGCGACAACATGTTTGCCTTTTTGAAGGCCTCCTCCCACCGTCGTCGCCTGCGGAAATTGAATTTGAACGAGGACGTGAAGTATTGCTTGACGCCCAACAATTGCAAAGCCATCCCCATCTTGGAAAACGGTTCTTTGGTTCGATTGAACCATGAAACCGTTGAAAGCACCGCTGTGTGAACTCCGTTGTTTGGCCATCGCGTCGATCTCAACCCTGTTGGCAGCGCTGACCATCTCTTGGGGATTTGCACCGCACCGCACCCTCCATGCCAAAGCTTGGAGCTATTTGCCACCAACCTTGCGTGTGGCCTGGGGCATGGATCCTCTCCCCCTGATCAGGGGAGCCACAAGTGCGGACTCGCGAAAGCACACTGACAGTTTGGAATCCGTGAGGCATTATCTGGACATGGACGATTTGCCATTGTCCGCAGACGCGTTTCACGGCACCACATGGAAGGAAGCATCGTCAATGCTGGAGACAGCAAAAGGCTCGGCATCGCAGTTTGGCACCCTACCTTGGGAATTGGAGCGCACCTATTGGAGGCTTGTGCATGCGTGGGCACCTTCTGACAGCTCCCCGCCAAGGCCTTCCCATGTGATGCGCGCAGCAGCAGATTTGGGCCATTACCTGGCCGACGCCCACGTGCCATTGCACACCACCGGAAATTACGATGGGCAACGGACCAACCAACGTGGCATCCATGCACTTTGGGAAACCCATGCCGTGGAATGGATGATGGGGAAATCTGCGCCTCGACATTGTGGCATGTGTGGGTTGGATTCCTTGACATTCGACCCAATTTGGACCCCTTGGGAAATCCTGGCAGAAAGCCATGCCTTGGCACCAGATGTTTTTCGTGCAGAGAAAACGTGGCGTGAACTCTGTCGAGATCGCGGCTATGGTTTCAGACGCAGGGGCCGAACCCTGCAACTTCTCCCCACCCCTGAAGCCCTCGCCCTTTGGGACAGCTTGACACATCACCATACATGGCCTCGATATTGCATCGCTGCACAACGCATTGCAGCAGCGTGGCATGCCGCATGGATTGATGCAAACAGGCCCATGCTCGGGACAACCGACCCGGTCAATTGGATTGACAAGGCCAAATCGTACCTTACAGCATGGAGAAAGAAGGACGTTGAGTGCTTCGAATTCACCCCCAATGAAGACCATGAAGATTTGGATCCTTGACCCTTACCATGCAGGTTCGCACAGAGACTGGTCTTGTGGGGTTCAGCAGGTCTTGGAAATGGCTGGCCATCAGGTCACCATGCACACGATGCCCGGACGTCACTGGAAGTGGCGCATGCATGCGGCAGCAGCTCATTTTGCAAGTTTGATGGGTGGGTCCGAGGTGCCAGACGTGGTTGTGACAACCGACATGTGCGATGTCGCCCAATTGCGAGGTTTGATGCCAGCAAATTGGAACAACGTGCGTGTGGCCACGATGTTTCACGAAAATCAATTGACGTTTCCGTGGTCTCCTACGGACAACGATGTTGATGCAGGGAGGGACCAAACCTATGCCTACCTCAACATCAGTTCAGCCCTGGCGTCGGATCGAGTTTGGTTCAACTCAGAGCATCATCGATCTGCCTTCCTCACTGCTGCTGAACCATGGATGAAGCGCATGCCCAAACCACACATTCCCGACTTGGTCAGTCGCATCGCTCACAAAAGCGACGTTGTGCATTTGGGGCTTGATTTTCAGGGTTGGGATGCATGGAAGCCTGAAACGCCCAAATCATTCCAAACCGACACTCCTGTCGTCCTTTGGAACCATCGTTGGTCATGGGACAAGGGTGCCAAAGCCTTTGTTCAATTGGTGAACGACGTGCTCGAACATGAAATTCCAGCGTCGTTTGTCATTTTGGGAGAACACTTTGAACGCAAACCTGATGGGTGGGACGCCATGCAAGACAAACTCGGCAACCGCTGTTTGCACTGGGGATTTGTCCCTTCCAAAGACGACTACGTTCGTTGGCTCTGGCAAGCGCACATTGCGCCCGTACATCCCCACCAAGAATACTTCGGCTTGTCCGTGGTGGAAGCGATGCGCTGCGAGGTCATTCCTTGGGTGCCCAACGCACATGCCTATGCTGAAACCACGCCGGACGGCCATCCCTTTCTGGAAAGCTCCGAATGGCTGACAGCCTTTCAAAAAAAGAGATGGGCACATTGGCCCGTATCCTCAGAAACCTATCGCCACAAGGCGTGCACATTTGACTGGCAGCACAGCGGCGAACGCTTGGTGCACTCCTTGGAAGGGTTGCATGCTCACTGAGCGGATATCAACCCCAACTCAGCAATGCGTTCTGCAAACCCAACAGGGGGACGACAAGGTCTGCCACCTTTGGCATCGACAAAAACCAAGATGACTTCCCCTTGCAGGAGTACATCCTGTTCGAAACGGACCTCACACTGCAACCGCAACTTGGACGTGGGTGCTTCGGCAACCACGGTGTGAACTTCGAGCAATTGATCGTACCGTGCAGGCTTCTTGTACGTCAGGTTGAGTTGAACCACCGGCAACAAGATTCCATCCTTCTCAAGTTCAGCATAGACCCAACCGGCATCGCGCAGCATTTCCACCCGCGCAGCTTCCAAATACGCGGCATACGTCCCGTGGTACACCATGTCCATCCTGTCTGTATCAGCATAACGCACTCTGAGGCGATGAACGTGGTACGTTTGGCCATTTCGCACAACAAAAGATTCCATGGTGCAAAGATGATGGTTCATTCCAAACATTTATACACTCGTTGCATTCCCCTGCATCTCTTGCCTGAATTGTAACCTAAGTCACTGACAATGTGTGCATCCAATTTCGCCATCTCAAGATGCGATTTGACCCATCTCAAAACATAACGTTTGAGCCTTGATTTTCTCCCCCGCAGACATGTCAGAAATGATCAAAAATCAAGGGGTCAGAAATTTTTTTTTGAGAAAGTTTCGCCAAACATTAGCACTCTCTTTTGATGTCAACGACGACCAATGTCGGACCCGTCTGAATTGACTCAAAACGAAGCTTGTTTTCAACATCA
>JAYZBB010000020.1:0-6471 GCA_036339415.1 Bacteroidota bacterium
TTTTCCGCTTAAATCGACGATGCGATAGTCGGCATTCGTCCATGTGTCGTTGACTTCGAATCTCACCATTGACGTGGCCGGGTTGGGGAAGAGGTCCAAACCGCGTTCCTCCTGCCAAGGTTGAATGCCATCCACAGAAGCGGGCCGAAATTCTTTGATGACGTTGGGACCATCGCTCCAATAATTCGGTCCGTTGAATGCAAGGTAGATGGCCCCCGTATGGGGGTTGATGGCCACGTCGCGGATGCGCTGATTGAACTCAGAAAAGAAGTGCTCGTCGCCAAGCAAATTGAGGCCGTCGTCACTCATGTGCAAGACATTCAAACGCCCACCAACGGGGTCCGAGAATCCTCCAAGCACTGCCATCAGTACACTTCCCTGCCACTCAGGGATGGACGGGTGGTTGTAATGGACGATGTCGCTGACAGCGGCACAAGGGGTCCAGGTGCGAAGTGGTTCGATCACGTTGTTGTTTTGGCAATACGACACTTCATTGGCTCCGTTACCAGGGCAGTCGTCACAGATGCCGTCACACATGCCCTCCACGTAGGGCCATCCATAATTGCCATTGGCCTCAAGGATGTTGAATTCGTCGAACCTTTCTTGACCGTGTTCGCTGAAGTAAACCAGTCCGTTGGGCCCCAAACACAACCCCTGACTGTTCCGGTGTCCACTGCTGTAGACATGGCTGTTGGGACTTGGGTTGTCGGCGGGGATGGAGCCGTCCAGATTGAATCTCAGGATTTTGACGTTGTCGCTGTTGGGATTCAAAGAAGTGTTGAACTTGTCTGCGATGTCACCGGTGCTCATCAGCAACGTGTTGTCAGGGAGGACGAGGAGTCGGCTGCCGTTGTGAATGCCTGCCGCACCAACTGTGTGCAAGATCTGTTCGTTCACAAGCCCAGTTCCATCCCAATCGAAGACGCTCAACCGTTCGTTGCTTCCGGATGACGTGTATGCCAAAAACACCTTGGGTGAGTTCTCCCAGTCGGGGTGAAGGGCCATCCCGAGCAATCCGGGTTCGATTCCGTTCTCGTTCACATTGAGTTCGAGGACGGTGTCGTACGCCCCTGAGGCGGGGTTGATGCGCAACACATCGCCTTCGCGGGTGGTGCACCAGAGCATGTCGTCCGGCCCCCATGTCAATTCCCATGGGATGTTCACTCCGGATACAAGGGTGTATTCGTTCAACACCGTCTCATCAAGTGTCCATGTGGGTTGCGCCAAGCCCGTTAGGCATGCCGTCAATGCGACCGTGATTGAGGCGAGGTGTGGGTGGGGGTGCTTCATGAATCTGTTTGTTATTGAGCAGTGAAAGCTACGGCGCTCAGCGCTGGCAGGTGCCCATCTGTGGTCAGGAAACCCGCCAAAATGGCTTCGGGTTGCACTTTCAAGTCAAGGATTGAAACATTTTGTCCGCTTCGATTCAGGAGCACATAGGTGGATTCGTTGAGATAGGTGCGCTCAATGAGCAACACATCGTCGTTCAGGATGTCGAATTGGGTGGTGCCGTAGAGCATGCTCATGCGGGAGGATCGAAAGCGAGACCATTCTGCCGTCCATGTCTTTGTGGCATGTTCCTCTTCATTCAACGAATTGAACCTCATCATGCGACGGTTGTCCGGATCGTTCCCGCCGACATCGGCAATTTCGTCTCCATAGTAGACACATGGAATGCCAGGCACGCTCATGAGATAGGACATCAGCAACCGCATTTTGGCATAGCCGTCGTCGCCGGAGTGTTGAATGTCCATTGTCCATCCTTGGAATTTCATGTCCTCATTGACATCCAGGCTGCCGTCGGCAAGGGATGTGAATCGCGGCCTGTCTTGATTTCCGGTGATGTTCCCCATGAGGTGGTGGGCACCATAAGCGGCCAAGCTCGCCCGATTCGTTTCCACCAAATCCTGCCAGTTGCCCTCTTCAAAGGCAATGGCTCCGACGGCCTTGTCATAAAGATTGAAATCAAACTGAGCGTCCAACATGCCAGAAGACAAGTAGCTGCCAATGAGGTCTGGGCTTCCGTAGGTTTCTCCAATTTGGAACAAACGCTGACCGGTGCGTTGCTGTGCAGCTTTGAGTTTGGTCGTCAGTTTGCGCCAAAACACCTCTGAAATGTGCTTGGTCGCATCATGACGGAAACCATCAATTCCGCTGTTGAAGGCCCACCATGCTGCGCTGTCCGACATGGCTTCTGCCACATCAGGGCGCTCCAAATCCAGGGTTGGCATGAATGTGTCAAACCATGTGGTGAGTCGGTGTTCATCCCAGCGTTCGGTGTTCAAGGAGCCATCGGGCAAATGCAAATTGGTGGTCCAGTCGGGATGGACATCCATGAGGGGGTGGTCTTCATGGACGTGGTTGCCGACGTAATCCAGCACCACATTCATGCCATGGGCATGTGCTTGGTCCGTCAGGGCATTCAACGCCGGTTGTCCTCCATAGCGGCGATCGACCTTCGTGCAACTGACGGGCCAATACCCGTGATAGCTGCTGAAGCGGCTTTGGACGTTCGTTCGTAGGGTGTCTTGCCACAATCCCCAAGCGCCTTCGGCATTTTGAGTCACAGGCGAAATCCAAACCGTGTTCACGCCGAGAGAGTCGAAGTAGCCATCTTTCAAGGTTTGCACCACGCCTTCCAAATCTCCACCGAAGTGATTCGCGGGAGGCATGATCAAGGAATCCATCACTGGCTCGTCATTGGCAGGGTTTCCATTCTTGAATCTGTCGACCATCAGAAAATACATGGTCGCTGCATGCCAATCCGTCCGATGGAGTTCTTCGGAGTTTTTGATGGCCCGGTTGCCTTCCATCGGAATCAGGATGTCTTGAGAAATGCCGCCTTCACGTGCGGCCCATGCCCTCATGTGGTGCCTGCCGTCGGGGAGGTCATCGAACAACACAGGGATGGAGGTGGCGGTGTCATGCGATGCTTGATGGACCAAGATGTTGTCCACCAAGACCAAAAGATCTGCGCCGCGATCCGTGCGGAACACAACCTTGTCATCTTCCACGACAGCATGCAAGGATGGAGGTTCGGGCGAGGCAATGCGCACCACGGAATTCCAACCGCCCATGCCATTGGAAATCGTCTCAAAATTGGCGGGATCAATAAACCATGTTCCATCAATGACCCACTGATAGGGGTGGTTTCCCGGTCTAAGGACAGCCTCATAGGTGTATTGCCCGATCGCGGAGTCTGAGGCCACCGCAGGTTGTGGAGTCCATCCTGTAAGATCCCCAACGATGGAAACAGACGACACAGGTACAGGCTCATTGTCAGCAGCCCAAACAAACGTCTTTTTCACTTCTCCCTTGGAAAGGACGGGAACCACACGGATTTCCTCTCCAACAGTCAGGCACAGGGTTCCCAAACCGCTTGGTGGCGGCGAGCTCAACGTCAGGGTGCCATCGGTGAGTTTCAGTGTGTCACAACGGCCTGGTTCAGGACAGTACGTGACCGTGGTGACTTCCTCGCCAGGGGCCAACCAATCGTTGATCGGCCACTTCGACGATGTGACTCCCAGTTGAATGGGCATGGTGGGACCCCAAGACGAGACAGTGTCACGATCCTGGTTGGTCTTGGGGTTGCATCCGAAAATGGCAAAGGCCATGACAATCGTCAGGGCCTTTGAAAAAAGAGGGGGAGATGAGTGGTTCATTCGCAGTCAAGCAATGGAACACTGGTGATGTAGTAAATGCCATTCCAAGGGGTCACGTCTGGCGGATATGTGAAGTCAGACTTGAGTGGATAGCATGTCATGGTCAACAATTCCAACCCCTCAGGCAAAATGTCTTTGAAGAAGTCATCGGGAAGCAGCGTCCAACGATAGAAGCCTGGCTTGCCCGGGACGGGAGACATTTTCAACTCAGGGGTGCTGGCCACCTGCTCATCTGGCACGAGGGTGTAGAATTGTCCATCGCTGCCTCGACCGGAAATTTGCAAGTAGACTTCGTCGTTTTCGATGTCTGTCAAGACCGTGTCGATGTTGCTGTTGTATGTGATGCTGACAAAATCATCCTTGCGACGGGTTTCTGGGAAGATGCACATTTGGTCTTCGCAGAGCTTAGGAAGCACACCAATGTTGAAGTCTTCCGTTTTGGCTTCCCCAAAATCTTCGAAGCCGGGGTAGGGGTTGCCGTCTTTCAATTTGGCCAGACACGAAATGCCGTTGGAGAACAAGCCGCTTACATCACTGTAGAATTCCGAGGGCACGAATTGCAGGCTGTATACCAGGCCTCCTTGCCATGCAAGTTGCATGGCATCGTTGCTGTTGTTCCACTCACCATTGCCTTCGACGGGGCCACTTGGACTCCATGTCCAAATGTAGACCGGCAAGTCTGGGTTGGCTTCAAGGATAGTTTTCAGCCCATTCTCTTGACTTTGCGACACGTCAATGGTGAGGGTCACAAGGTCATCTGGCCCTGTGGGGGATGGTGTCAAACTCACAGCTTGACCCAATGCCTGGGCGGTGAAGAGTGTACACAGGATCGCGAAGCAAAACCACGGAGTCCTCTTGGCCAGGGTGTGCATTGTGTTTCTCATGGCAAACGGTTGAAGCTGAAGGTGTAAGCCAAGACATCGTCCCCGTCGCAAGGGCGATCGTAGACAATGTCAAGCAGGTTGTCGTGTGGTCGCACCACCGCGCCCAGGTCGTACACGAAGGTATCGGAAGGCATTCCCAGTTCATCCATCGCATGCAGGATGAGCTTCGTGGGGTAATCAGGATCGTCGAGCCCCCATGTCCCAGTTGTTCCAAAGTAATTGCGTCCCTTTTCAATCGCCACACTGTAAGACAGATCCTCGTTCAGGCTCAATTGCAAAGGGGTGACTTGACCATCGATGTACACTGAACTGAGATCGCGGATTTCTTTGAGCGGGCTTTGAAGGTCTTGTTGGGCGAAGTTGCCCAATTGCCATACGCCTATCATTCCTTCAAATTTTGGAAAGGGATCTCCAAGTTCGCCTTGCAAATCAGGTTTGCATCCGAGCCATCCCAAACAAAGGGCCATGGTCAGTGCGATGGTGGTGATACGCATGTGTTGTGTCATCATTCCTGGATTTGTTGTCAATTGCATCCGCCGACTTCATTGAATGCGAAACCGGCCACGTTCCCTTCTGACGCGGAAAACTGGAGGGCCATGCCTGGACAGTCCCATGCAGCTCCTCGGATGGTGATGTCCTCGCCCATGGCGCCTCTTCGCTGAAGTTGCTCCACCCACAGCCCCATGCCCAATGTCTCTTTTCGGTATTCGTGGCGCGCGGCCTTCACAATGTCCAAATACGACGCCGTGCCGGCATCGAGCATGTAGACTTCTGACGTGATGCCTGCACGGTTTCGGATGGCATTGATGTCTGCGGCGGCTTGTTCTTTGTTCATCTCAAGTTCGCCATAACATTCAGCACGGATGAGCATCATCTGGGTGAGGTGAATGAGTGGAACATTGAAAAAGCTGTGCTCTGTGAAACGTGTCAAGAGTGTCTTGCCTTCGGTTGGCAAATGGTCAAGCCAAAGGGCACGCCGGTCTTCATTGGCTCCCACGGCGATTTGTTGGAACCAATCCCAATATTCCGTTGTCAAACTGATCTCGGGATTGGAAGTGGGTTGCCACCATTGGATGAATTGATCGGTCCGGTTGTCGTTGGTGGACAACGTGCTGTATGTGGTGAAAATGGCTTCTGGACTTGTGGCGTTTTGGGGCAAACGAAGAAGGGCAAAAGCACTGTCTGTATCGTGCACTTCCAGTTGGTAGCGAGGGTTGGCGATGACTTCTGTGGCCAAGGCTGCGGCTGCACCAAATTCCATCTTCAAGAAATGAACCTGGGCCAACAACGCTCGGGCAGCGTCTTTGGTCGCATATTTTCCATTCTCATCTGGGAGTCCAACGATGGCGTCATTGAGGTCTGCTTCAATTTGGGCGTACGTTTCAGCGACGGAAGAACGCGGAAATGGAGTGTCTCTCAAATAGGTCGGAAGTGGAATGCCAGGGTGGTTGTTGTCGGTGGTGTATCCGTAGGGTTGGGCAAACATCTTGACAGCGCCCCAGAAGCAAAATGCCCGAATGAATTTGCCCTCGGCTTCCATGCGCGTTTGTTCTTCCGTGCTCAATCCTTCGATCAAGTCAAAACTGTCAAGGAGACTGTTGACACGCAACACTGGGTAGAAAAAATCTCTGTTGATCCCTCCGACATACGAGGTCCAACGGATTGTCTCACGGTTGTAGACAGCCTTCAAGTCATTGTTTGACAGGGGTTCGTTGGTGTTGTTGCCGCGCAGCTCGTTCATCAACTGAACGTCTCCGTCGTACAGGTTGGCCATCACGTCGTAGCATGAGACGAGCAATGCTTGAAGGTCTTCCGGAGTTTCAAGTGCGTCGTCTGCGAGGATGAACTGTTCTGGGTCGACCTCAAGCCAACGGCATCCACCTGAGGTCAGTGCCAACGCGATGAGGATTGTGTAGAAAAGTGCC
>JAYZBB010000021.1:0-11830 GCA_036339415.1 Bacteroidota bacterium
ACCACGTCCGCCAAGCTGTCGAGCTGGACGCCCATGGGGCCGGCCACCCCAAGCTTGCGAGCGGCCCATCCGTCCAACACATCGCACAACATGGCCAGTACCCAAACCACCGCCACCATCTGCACGCCGCGAGATTCTGCACCTGTGGGCCACGGTTCTTGCAACCAGAACACCATTTGGTCTGTCCAATTGGCCACCAAGGCCTCGCCCAAAAACGATCCCGACGCCGCCGCCCAACACACCACCACCCCTCCTAGCAAGTTGCCAAGGGTCAATGCATTGGGCACCCATTTCCACGCGTTCATGCCGCAAATCTAACCCATCCAAACACCCCTCCACCCCTCGCTTTGCAAGCGTCTTTCCTGAATTTATCCCCCAAAAGTGAAACCTGAAGCAACCCACTTTCGTATATTCGCAAGCCCACGGTGGTTCTCCACTTTGGAAAGGGTCCGATGGCCGAGTGGCTAGGCTCAGCTCTGCAAAAGCTGCTACAGCGGTTCGAATCCGCTTCGGACCTCCACCCCAGAAAGCCCCAAGCTTGTGCTTGGGGCTTTTTTGTGCCCATAGGATCCGACCAAGCTTGCTTGAGTCGAGGACGAAGGGCGCAAAACAACAAGCGCGCCGCTGCGGCGCGCTTGAGCTTTCTGGGGTTGAGAGCAGCCCCCTGTCCCGGCATCGTCGCCCGCAGGGCGGCAATCCCCATCCATCAAATGAAAAACCCCGCTGTCGCAGTGACAACGGAGTTTCTTTTTTTGACAGAGTCCACCAAAGCACCTACACTTATGCCAAAACAGAGGGCTGATTGCTCACTCGGCATCCCGAACGCAACGCACAGAAAAGCCGAATTGAGGACTGTTGAAGTAGCGGCCGACACTCTCGTAGTTGTCGTTCAGGACTCGGAACCATGCCCTGTCCTCAAAGGGCGAGGAACTCCACCAGCCTCCGTTGCTTCCAGCGAGGTAGAAGTAACCATAGTAGTGGAAGTTGCCGCCCGGCAAACCTGAAAAACCGCTTGAGTTCGTGCCGCCACCGCCATCGTACCAGCCGTAAGTCGTCTTCATCTGGCCTCCTGCGACAGATACGCCACCCAAGAAGTCCGTCATCACAGTCCACTCTTCGTCCGTCGGGACATGCCAGCCACTTGGACATAAGCCACGGGCGTCATCCACCGCATGCCAGTTGTAAAGGCGGCCGTATTCGTTCAGGGACCATGTCTCATCGCATGCATCGCCGTCAGGAGTGTCAGTGTAGCAATCGCTGCTTCCCTCGCCGTACACTGCGACGGCCCCAAAAGTCGTGTTCTGCCAGTCGCTGTCGCTCAGGTTCGCAGGAATCGCGTCGCCGTTCTCGTAATTCTCACTGCGGAGGTTTTCCGCAAACCAACACTGCTCGCCGATCAGGATGGTGGTGTAATCGTAACCTTGGTACGTGAGAGCGTCTCCACACTGCCATGGGGTTTCGACAATTTCTTCTTCGCAGCCTGAGCCAAACGCGGCCAAGTGTCCCATGAAATCTTGGACATCCACACAGCCATCGAAGTTGAGGTCGGAGGGATTGTCGGGGATGCATTTTTGTGTTGATTCATCCCAAATCGTGCCCTGTCCGCAATTCGCCGGACCGCATCCGTAAGCGAGCTCCTCTAAATCACATATGCCATTGTTGTTCAAGTCGCTGGTGCAGTCGCCCCCGCACACTCCGATGGCATCAAGGATGCTGCCTTGGCAATCGCACTGCCCTTCAGGAATGCCATCCCCTCCGCAAACCCCGCACAAATCAAGAACATTCCCATCGCAGTCGCACTGACCCTCGGTAATGCCAGCACCTCCACAAACGCCACACTCATCAAGCACGTTGCCATCGCAGTCGCAGGTTCCAGTCGGGTATTCGTTGCATCCACAGGCATAGGTAGCTCCTGGACCATTGCATACGCCACATTCATCCAATTGTCCCACGCATTCATCGATGTCGTCACAAAGGCCGTCATTGTCGTCGTCAGAAGCACAACTGCCTCCGCAAACGCCTAAAGCATCTATGAGAGTGCCGTTGCAATCACACTCACCTTGTGGAATTCCAATCCCCCCGCACACGCCACATTCATCCAAGTATTGGCAGGAACCGTCATCTTGAAGTGCCTCAGGATCGAAGTTGCATGCATTGTCGTCTGTGCAGCCAGGGCAATCGAAGAAGCAGCTGCCGTCGTCAATTGTGGCCTCGGGGATGTAGTTGCAGGCCAATTCGAAGGTGCAGCCTAAAAAAGCGTTGAAGTCTGGACAATCCAGGTCTGAAACAATCCCGTCCGACGGAGACTCGGTTGCTTCTCCCATTGCAATGCAAATGAACGTAGGATTGAAATCGATCGAAGACGGGTCACAGCAAGCGCCGTTTAGTTGGTATTGCCCGCTCACGGAAAGTGATGACATGAGAAGGACCGCGGCGAAAAAGCTCTTCATGGTGACTTGGTTTGGGCTACCCAAGATACGCAATCGTTGATGTCCCCCCTTGAAACCAGCTCAGTGGCCAGCGGCCACGTTCGGCCTCAATCGACATGATTTGCTTGTTTCCAACACAACATATACATTGGACGCACCTTACTGAACCCTTACGACCATGTTTTGCCTCACTTTCCCCGCACCGTCGGTGCGAATCCTCCCAATTCTGCTTCTCTGCATCGGATTCAGCGTCCGTGGTTCCGCCCAATGCTCAGGGGACATGACCATCGATGCCTCCTTGAGTGGCAATCAATCCGCCACGACCAGCGCCACATTCGACGTTGCTGCACAATCCGTTTTTGTAGACCTGAGGTCCTTCAGCGGTTTCGCGAATGCATGGCCTTCTGATTTGGTGGTGTACCTCACAGCACCCGACGGTTCATGCGTTGTCTGGGGAGGGTACGATGTGACATTGCCCCCTGACGCCTGCACCAACTTGGGCACGGTACAAAACAACAACCCATGGCCTGCCGATTGGGACAACGGTGCTTCCACCGAGTATCAAGCCACCATCGATGTTTCCGCTGGAGATCTGTCGGGATCAGGTGAATGGACAATCACCATTCTCAATGGATGGACGACCTCTGGGATCGTGAACTACGAAATCCAATTCACCATTGAAGGAGAGTGTCCCGGACAGTGTGACGATCCTGCTGCGTGCAACTTCGTTCCCGTCGAACAGCAAACCAACCCTCTCACTGAGTTGTGCGAGTACGCGGTAGATCTGTTTGGCCCCGGGTACGATTGCGACGGCGTTTGTTTGAATGACAGCGATGACGACGGCATTTGCGACGAAAATGACGATTGCGATGGTGTGGTCGATGAATGCGGAAACTGCGGGGGCGACCAAACCTCAGGCTGCATTGATGCGATGGCTTGCAACTACGACGCGAATGCTTCGTGCGACGACGGAGGGTGCTTGTACCTCGACCCTTGCGGTGAATGCGGTGGAACCAACGTGGTGGGATGCACGGACAATTTTGCCTGCAACTTTGATCCCAATGCCACCTGCGACGATGGATCGTGTGCGACGTTGGACGAATGCGGCGAGTGCGGCGGAACAGGCACCCTGGGATGCACCGACCCGATGGCTTGCAACTACGATGCCGGCAACCCAGCGGCGTGCGACGATGGGTCGTGCTTGTATGAGGATGCCATTGGCGATTGCGGTGGAATTTGTGCCGCGGATGCAGACGGCGATGGCCTGTGTGACGCGTGTGACCATGACGGATATTGGATTGACGTGGAGACCTACGCTGTGCACACCGAAGGTGAATTGGCCGGCCAAACCACCTACCGTCTCTACGTGATGTGCGATTCCCCAACCGATTACTTGCATTCCGTCGCAGGGAGCAATACCGAGCCGTTCGTGATCGAGAGCACGACAGGAACCTGGTACAACAACCCTGAGAACACTTCGTGGAATGCATCAGGCATGGATTCCGACGCTTATGCAACGTCGCCTCTGCTGGAGTTCGACAGCTTCTTGACGTTGGGCTCAGAAAACGCCAACCAAACGCCCCATCCTTGGTCCATTTGGACTTCCGATCCCAGACCAGAGTTCCAGCCTGGTGGGGGCATCAATTACACGACAGGAAGCGGTGTCATGCAATATTTAGGAGTCACTCCTGGCCCTGACCAAGCAGGAATTCACCCAGCGTATGCGGGTGACGACAACCGAGTGTTGGTGATGCAAATCACCACTGCTGGGGACATTTCAGGCCAAATGACGGTCACCGTTTATCCCAATGGAGAATCATCCAGCGCGGGGAGCAATTTGGCCCCATTCGACTCCAATTCGCCTTGTCTCAATTTGGATGACTGCGTCGACGCTAATGAAGACGGCATCTGCGACGACGTGGACGAATGTGTGGGCGAATTGGACGCCTGTGGGGTGTGCAATGGCCCTGGTGCGACCCTCGAATGCGGCTGCTCAGACATCCCTGAGGGAGATTGCGATTGTGACGGCAACCAAATCGACGCTACAGGCATTTGTGGTGGCGTTTGTGCCGCCGACGACGATGCCGATGGCATTTGTGACGATGAGGACGATTGTGTAGGAATGATGGATGAATGCGGGGTTTGCAACGGCGCTGGTGCGATTTACGCCTGCGGTTGCAACGGGATCCCAGATGGAGAGTGCGATTGCGAAGGCACCCAAGCAGATGCCATTGGCGTTTGCGGGGGTGGTTGCACCTCTGACATGAACGACAACGGTGTGTGTGACGATGCTGAAATCATGGGTTGCACCTACCCGTCCGCTGAGAATTACAACCCTGCTGCAACGGACGACGACGGGAGCTGCCTCCTGACTGGCGGTTGCCAATCGTCGTGTGATTTGCAGCACGACAGTGACAACGATGGGTCGGTCGGCACCAGTGACCTGTTGGCGTTGCTGACAGAATTTGGCTCTGTGTGCACGCCAGAAAACGTCTCCTCACAGGACAACGATTGAGCGCCTTGGTAAACGCCGTCTAAGGCCGGCGTCGATTCACATTGCAGCTTGATGCGTGTCAGCGAACCTGCCAACCTATTGTCGCTGTCCATATCTTCAGTGGGCAAAACCAATTTAACCATGGATTTACTCCCGATTCGCCTTTCCGGCGTCAGCATCTTGATGCGCAAACTTCTAGCCCTTGCCCTGTGCGTGGCTGCACCCCTATGGTGCCTGTCCCAAACTCGTCGAGAACTCAGGCCATCAAGTGAAAAGAACATGTTTGGGACTCAACAAGACCCACCATACGCTTGACCGCGTTGGCTTACATGCAAATTTGGCCAAAGGTGCCCAAGAAAAGGAGCAAATCTCCGGTCGCAATCGCGCCGTCGCCGTCCAGGTCAGCAGGACATGGTGCCTCGGGCTCAAAGGCGCATGTGCCGTCCTCCACGTTGGCATAGCGTTGAAAATTCAACGCCAGTTCGTTGGTGCAACCCGGGAAGCTGCAAGTCCCGTCTTCCTTGGTGGCCAAAGGGTCAAAGTTGATGGCCATCGGATAAGTGCATCCAAGACACCCAAAGTCGCATGAGCCGTCATCCTCGTCCGCCTGACAATCGTAGTTGCATGCAGTGGCATCCAAACACCCCGGAACGGCAAGTTGGCCGAGGACAATCCCATCGATGTTGGCGGCATTGATGGCATCGGTTTGGGCTTGGAAGGACTGTTCATTGCGTGTGTCAAGCACGATTTCACGGTCTGACGGTCTCACCACGTTGATGCGTGGATAGCCAAAGGGACGCCAAATACCCATGTCCAGGGAGATGGGGCTTTCGTTGACAATGGGGTGGGTCACGCCGGCTGTCCAATTGCCTACGGTGTTGCCCCCGGTGCCATTGAGATCCGCAAGACTGGTTCCAGGATCTGCCTCGTAAATGATCACCCGCAATTGATCCGTGCCGTCTGGGCCAAACGCTTCGTGGAGTTCTTGCAGCGCACCTGTGGTGTGCAAGTTCCAGCAAGGAGGACACCAGGTGGCCACGATTTGAACCACCGCGATTTTGCCTTGGTCCAAGATGTCCGCGTACAGTTCGTGCGTCTCACCAGTGATGTCGGTGACAGTGAAATCGGGGGCTGTGCCTCCTTGTGCACGCGTGGAAAGAGGTGCGATTGCCATGGCCAAGCACAGGCCAAACAAAGGAAGAAACTTCATAGACAGTTCATTTTGCACGGTGTTTCAACAGTCAAAACCACAACGCCTTCTCACATCGCGTTGGTTGCTTCTCTCATGATGCCAAGGTCGAGCATCTGGAAAAAATGAAGACCTTCACCCCATGAATGCTCGACTCCACACCGTGCTCAAATACCTCTACGCCACGTTCCTCCTGGCTTCTGGCGTCAAGCACCTCTACAACATTTACGTGGCGGACGCCACCATCATGGCAACTGGCTATCCAGAGCCTGCCGCCCAAGCTTTTGTCCTGGCCGTCCTCGACACCAAATTTTTGCTCCCCTTCATTTGCACAGCCAAACTCATTGCTGGCACATGCATCTTGCTTCCCGGCCGCGAACAGCTCGGCGTCTTGATGGCCTTCCCGTACGCGCTTGGCATGCTCATGTGGGGCATCTTCATGGTGCCAAGTCACCTGCTGATCATGAGCCTCATCTTCGCACTGAATGCGGGGTTGCTTGGGGCCAACTGGCCTCACTACCGCGGCCTACTCAAGGCCTGAGCTGCGCCTGACTTTCGACACCAGAAAGGGACCCCACATCGGATTCCTGTCCAAGCGTTTTTGAACGGTCAGTTTGGCAAAATCTTGAGTTCCACTCGGCGGTTCTCCTGGTGCTCGATCCTGGTACAGTACACCCCATCGACGCAGCGGTTCCTCAGTTGCTCCTCACCGTACCCCGTCGCCACAAGGCGCTGCGCCGGGATGCCTGCTGCCACCATGTAATCCACACAACTTTGGGCTCTCCGCTGAGAGAGCTCGAGGTTGTACGCCGCACTTCCGTGTGAGTCTGTGTGGGCAGCAAGCTCCACCCGCACATCGTCCACGTCCTTCATGTACTTGATGATCTCATCCAGCACCTCGTTTCCTTCCTCTTTGATCTCCCAAGTGTCCCAATTGAACATGACCAAATTCAGGTCAATCTCCACCATGCGCGTCAACGTCACTGTGCGCGTTTCCGCCTTGGGGCAATCCTCATCCATCGTGATTTGGCCTTCCAACGGCGCATATCCAGGATGGTCGATACGGAAGGAGTCAAACCCCTGATTCATTGGCCACGTCAGGGCTCCGGTGTCGTCCGTGCGCATCGTGGTGGTGCCATCGCCGGCCATCATGGTGACCGCAATCTCAGTGTTCGCCGCGTTGCCCCTGTCGAGCTTGACCGTCAAGAGGTTGTCGTACGCGGTGTAGTTGAGCGTCACGCGGTCCTCGAATGTCCCTTCCTCGTCAGACATGTACGTCTTTGTACCCATGCCGGCGAACGTGGCGTCGCCGGCGAACGACAACTGTGCCGTTTCTCCCGCCACAGTGCGAATGGACAACATGCCCTCGTCGTCAGTGCGCACCTTGGACATTTCACCCGTCGTCAAGTTGTGAAAGTCCATCTCCACATTGGCAGCCACCGCGTCGTCGCAAGCCACAACTTGGATCTCAAAATCCGCGATGATGTCGATGAGTTGAATGTCGTAGATGTGGTCCGTCCCATCCTCTCGGTTGGAAGACATGTACCCCGCACCCGTGGCGTCCACATGAAGCGCAAAATCATCTGCGAACGAGTTGACGGGCGCGCCCAAAAGCACGGTGTTTCCCAATCTCGTGTCATGCCTGTACAGGTCGAGCCCCCCAAAACCCAAACGGCCGTCGGTGGAGAAGTACAATTGATTGATCGAGTTGACAAACGGGAACACCTCGTTGCCCGGCGAGTTGACGGCGGCCCCCAGATTCGTGGGGGCTTCAAACCCACTGAGGCCTTTCCTGCACATCCACAAATCCATGCCTCCCAATCCACCGGGACGGTCGCTTGAGAAAATCAAGTTTCCTAGGGTGTCCAAAGCAGCATGGGCGCATGAGAATGTGGTGTCGTTGTAGGGGAACCCGTTGGTCACTGGCGACCATGTCCCATCTTCCTGCATCTCCATGACCTCGAGCGCCAAGTGGTACACCCAATTTCCCGTCGTGTCCGTCAATGCATTCGCTTGACTTCGGGTCACAAAGGCCCGCGTCCCGTTTTCTGAGAACGCCACCGGCCCGTTGTGAAACGCTGTTGACCCCAGCTCACTCAGATCTTGCTTGTTGGCTTTTTCACGGAACGATGTGGGTCTGTCCACACTGTCCTTCAGCGCCACCTGGCGCAGCTCCGAAAATTGACGTGCTGTCCAACCGTCTTTGGGGGCAGCAAAGCCATCGGCCACTGACGTTGTGACAAACATCAAACCGTCCTTGAAGGGAACCGCGCCAAACTCGGGGTTGTTGCTCGAGGGGCGCGTGCGCTTGATGTCTGCCCTGGTCTCCCTGCGCTGGGCTTCTGCAGAGCGCGCGACAAGTGCGTCCACCGATTGGTTCCAGACTGGATTGTTGACAGCTCTTTTGCCTTCCGTCACAAGGGCCTGAGTGTCTATTGCATTTCCTTGTTGCAAGGCCAACTCAATGCGCACCGTCCACTGCTCCGGCGTTGCCATGTCCGCAACGATCAAGGTGTCCAGCAATTCCATGGCACCCAAAGGCAACCCGGCACGCATGGCGCACTCGATGGCCTTGGCAAACACGTCTAGGCGAGGAGCGAACGACGAGTCCATGTTGGCTCGCGCAAGGTCCGACATGGCGACGGCGCGATACCGCTCGTGCGCCTCTGCGAAACGGTTCAATGACATCTCCCTGTCCGCATCCTTCACCACGCGCTTGGAAATCTTGATGGGCATGGTGGACTGGGCCTGAACCGTCCAGGAGGTCAGGACCAGAAAGAGCACTGTTGACGCGGATCGAATCCAAGTTGTGTGGGTAGCTGCCATGGTCAGAAGAATCTTGGGTTCGTCGTCACACGCTGCGGCGTGCTCACTGTCCAACGCAAGGCCAGCTCATGGGTGCCGAAGTTGCGGATGCGAAGGGTGTTGTATGGCGCCTCGGCGACGTAGACCGCCGTCAATGCCTTCGACAATTTGAAACTGACAAGCAGCCCGGCCGATTCACCGAAGCGACATAGACCGCCCACGCCGAAGACGTCCATCCAAGTGGCCATCAATTGCGCGTCGACTGCCGCCGGAGCATCTTCCGTGATTTTCACCAAGGCCCCGTACTGCAACGACACGTAGTCATTGGGTTTGGACCGCAGGCCCGCCGTCAAATATTGGTGCCGCTTGTACCCATCTTCCTCTGCGGCTTCTGCAACACCTTGGGTCAGCGCTTGTGGCACCGAGAACCCCACATAGGCCTTGGATGAGGTCAAAAACACACCTGCTCCAAAATTGGGTGACCAGTCCTGAAATGTCGTGGCGTAGAGATCGTCGCTCGTGTCGTCAACCCGCAACCCCCGGAAGTCGCTCGACAACAAACGCATCCCTCCGCAGATGCCAAAAGACATTGTCCAACCGTCATCAAGAGGAATGTGCGCCGCAACCGAGCCCATGAACGAGGTTTGGCTCCGCGCGCCAACGTTGTCGCGGACCATGGTCAATCCAGCGCCGCCGAATTGCCTGAAAAAAGGTGCGTCCATGGTCAACATTTGAGTCGCCGGGGCACCACCCCATCCCACCCACTGCATGCGCGTGACAGAGTGCACGTTCAATCGGTTGCTCAACCCACTGTACGCCGGGTTGAACACCTGTGGTGCCAAAAAGTACGTGGACGACTGCGGGTCTTGCTGAGCTTGCACGTCGGTGCGGACCGAAAGTGCGAGCAACCCGAGGGCGCAGATTCCCAACGTGGAACGAAATCGCATCATGGCTGGTTGGTTTGCAGTTCGAGGTAGCCGTTGAATGGCCGCTGAGATTTCTTCTTCGTGTCAATCACATAGAAGTATGTGGCGGACGGAAGCATCCTGCCGCCCCGGTAGGTGCCGTCCCATTCCTCGTCATATGCCCCTGCATTTTGAAAGACCTCAATGCCCCATCGGTTGAACACTTGGATGGTGGCGTTGGGGAAGTATTGGATGTTCTCAATGGTCCATCGGTCATTTTTGCCATCGCCGTTGGGTGAAATGAACTCGGAAGGGAGGGGTTTTGGCAAGGGAATGCATTCAACGTTCACCGTTGTGTCGCTCACACATCCGTTCTCATCTTCGGCACGGAAGGTGTACACGCCGCCGTCAATCCCCAACAAATGCTGAATGCCCGGTTCAATCGCGACACTGTCAACGCCCAACCAAGACTGGGAGACGGTGCCTGAACCTCCATCCGAACTGGCGATTACATACCCATTGGCCTCTCCGCATTCGCTCGGCACCACATCCAACACCTCAACCACAAGTTCATCGGGGTCGAAGAGCGTCACCGAGGCCGTGTCTTGACAGCCCACTTCGTTGGTGACGACCACCATGTAGTCGCCCGCCAACAAGTCTGTCGCGAGGCCCGTCGACGCCGGTGAGGGTCCTGACCATGCGAACTCCACTGGGCCATCTTCCTCGACAAGGACCTCGATGAGGCCCGTCGCTTCTTCAAAGCACAGGGGATTCATCGGGATGACGTCTGCAATGGCAATGTCGTCGATTGGATTGACGACAATCTCTTGGTTCGCCATGCACCCTGTGACAAGGTTGATGAACTCAATCGTGTAAGTTGCCGCTGCATCCACCACTGCGGTGTCGAGCTGCAAATTCACGATGTCCTCCGTGAGCACGGATCCACCCTCAAAACTCTCCAGCTGCGTGTCATTTGTCAGGATGTCCCATTCGAGGACCGCCACACTGTCAATGCAGCTCAACCCGCCATTGGGCGAGACCACAATGGCCGCCTGGGGCGTCGGAAAAACCGTCACATTGACCGTGTCCAATTCCTCGGGGTCACACGTGCCTATCTGGCCAGCAATGGTGATCACCGCCTCGATGGCTTCCGTAGATGGATTGGTGGCCATCCATGACGGAAGGTTCCCTTGGCCGGAAGCCGGCAACCCCACCCCGACGTTGCTGTTTTCCCAAGACCATTGCACCTGCTCCATGTCCGTCAGTTCGAAACCATCAACGGAATCGCCAGGACACAGGTCGCTCACGGCATCTTGCAAAAGGGTCAAATCCAATGGTGACAATCCAGGCAGGACCGTCACGGTGACAACTTCAACCTCGTAGGGACAAATGTCTTGCGCCGCAGAATCGAGGTGCACGGTGAAGACAACATCTTGCGCAACATCACCGGTGTTGAAGAGTTGGTTGTCGATCAACACATCTGAACCCTCGGTCTCTGTTTCACCTTCAATGTCATCCCCATACTCGGCGCTCCACATCAACACGTCGTTGGTGTTCACCGACAATTGAATGTCCGGGGACAACCCAGAACAAATTGTTGTGTCCGGTGGCATCGCCAAGATGTCCGGCGTCGGTTTGACAACGATTTCGTGGATCAGCGGGTCCGACGAAGCACAGGGCACTGTGGCTTCCACAAGGACGGTCAAATTCGACGACGATGTATTGGTCAACGTCCAATTGTCGGAAGGCGAAACCATGTCCACGCCGCTGCCCGTGACAACATCGATGCCTTGGATTTGGCCTGGCGAAACTGCATTGCTGTCCGCGTCAAGCACCGTCCAAGTGAGGGTGTAGTCGTCAGGACTCACGTCAAACGTAAAATCTGCCACTGGCACGCCTGCACAGACCACCTGGCTGGGCGTATCCAAGGTGAGCACACCCGGCGCCGCAACATTCAGCACGTAACTCTCGGTGTCTGCAAGACACGCCGTGTTAGAATAGGAGATGA
>JAYZBB010000022.1:0-22250 GCA_036339415.1 Bacteroidota bacterium
TTCAGCATGACGAAAGTGCCCGATTCCTCGATTCATGTCGTATCTTGTGAACCTTCCGCGCTTGAGAGGTGTTCGAGATGCTGTGGAGAAGTACAACAATCGCACAAAACAACCAGTCATGATGATTGCAGAGAAAGTCAAATTTCAACTTGAAATTCCCCTGAATAGTTCCAAAGGTGTCTTGTACAATTGCATCAGCACCCCATCTGGTCTGGCAGAGTGGTTTTGTGACGATGTGAACATCAAAAAGGATGTGCACATCTTCTTTTGGGATGGCAGCGAAGAGTCAGCCCGCATGGTGAGTCAGAAAAAGGACGAATTTGTGAAGTTCCGTTGGCTTGAGGCTGAAGAAGAAGGCGAAGACACCTTCTTCGAATTGCGCATCCGAGTCGACGACTTGACAGGAGAAAATTCACTCATCGTCACAGACTTCGCCGACGACGACGAAGTTGAAGACGCCCAGGACTTGTGGCACGCCCAAGTCGACAAGCTTCGCCGCGTGTTGGGCTGCTGAAGCCCGTAGGCCGTCAAACAAAAGCTTCGAGTCGCGCAGCCACGCTGTCCGACCATGCTCCTGCCCCGTCCTGCCCTTCAATCATCCAGGCTTCGTGCGTAGGCTTGTCATTTGGCATGAGTCGCCATGACCAAAGACTCCGGATGACGTCGTGTGCTTCGGTGGCCTGCAGGGTGACCTTGGACCACAGATGGAAACCACTGGATAGCGCCACAGACATCAATTCCCCGGCCCTATCTTCGGGAAAGACCATGGCGAATTCCCCGTTCTCGCTCAAACATGCTTTCACAGAAGTGAACAGCGCCGAAAGGGGCAACGTGTCGTCATGCCGGGCCAAGTTGCGCTTCCGGTCTTGACTTTTGGGATGACCATGAAAGAATGGCGGATTGCAAACGGCCAAATCGACACTCCCCTCCCAGCCTTGAAAAGCACGATGGTGCACGGTGATGCGGTCTCGAAAAGGGCTTCTCTCGACGTTTTCTGACGCTTGCAAGGCTGCGTCTGGCTCAAGTTCGACAGCATGCACCCTCGCAGTGGGAAAGCGTTGGGCGAGCATCAGCGCAAGGATGCCTGACCCCGTGCCAATGTCAAGAACTTCAGAGACAGGCTCTTCATGAGATGACTTGCATGCCCCAGCCCAAGATCCCAGAAGCAAGGCATCCGTCCCCACCTTCATGCCGCATGCGTCGTCGTGCACGACAAACTGTTTGAACGTTTGAATGCGCCGTCCAGACCTTCCCATCCCTCAAGTCGTTGAGTCGTCTTTGGCTTTGCGGCTTTGCCATGTCTCGAACGTGGGAAACACTTCGGGGCGCTGATCCGGGATGTTGGACAGGGGCTCCGCGGGCACCAGCTCCGATTGACACTCCATCGGAAGGGCCTGATACAGGGCTGTGCCTTCGGTTTTGTGGGCAACCATCTCTTCGCTCACCTCGCCTTTTCGGATGGCGGGGTTTCCAAGCACAAGCGAACGGGGTTCGAATGTGGCTTTGGATTTGACCAAGGCCAAGGCACCCACGATGGATTCGCTTCCGATGACAGCACCGTCCAGGACAACCGCATTCATGCCAATCATGCAGTTCCGCTCCAAGGTGGCACCATGAATCATGGCGCCGTGGCCCACATGCGCACCTTCTTCCAAAAGGACGGTTTCGCCAGGAAACATGTGGATGACACACCCCTCTTGGACGTTGCAACCGCGCTCAAGCACGATCTTTCCCCAATCTCCTCGAAGCACAGCGTGGGGACCAACGTAGCAGTCAGGTCCGATGGTGACGTGCCCAATCAATGTGGCTTGGGGATGCACAAACGACGTTGGGTCTACCACGGGGGTCATGCCTTTGAATGCAAACACCATGGCGTTCAGCGAGTGGTGTTTTCAATGACCGCGGCGTAGCCTTGCCCCACTCCAATGCAGAGGGTGACCAAACCGTATCGTCCACGAGTGCGTTGAAGCTGTCTGGCTGCTGCGAGCAGAATTCTGGCGCCCGTCATTCCGAGCGGATGACCGAGGGCAATCGCACCACCATTGGGATTGATGCGGGCATCGTCGTCGGCAAGTCCCCAACTCCGGATGCAGGCCAAGCTTTGGGCGGCAAACGCCTCGTTCAACTCGATGACCTCCATGTCTTCGAAACGAAGTCCTGCCTTGGCCAAAGCGCGTGTCGAAGCTTCGACTGGGCCGATGCCCATGATGCGAGGCGCCACACCCACAACTGCCGAGGACACCATTCGCGCTAGCGGCTCCAAGCCTTGCGACTTCAATCCCTCTTCATTCGCCAGGAGCAGGGCCGCTGCACCGTCGTTCAAGCCGCTGGCGTTTCCCGCCGTGACGCTCCCTCCCTCCTTTCGGAACGCTGGACGCAACTTGGCCAACACCTCGAGTGACGTTTGGGGTTTGATGAATTCGTCTTGGTCAAAACGAAGCGCATCCTGCTTGCGACGCGGAATGTCCAACCCTGCAATCTCTTCGGCCAGTCGTCCTTCCTTCTGGGCGGCCGCGGCCTTGTGTTGACTTCTGCAAGCGAATGCATCTTGGTCCTCGCGACTGATGTTGTGCAAGTCCACGAGGTTCTCTGCGGTTTGGCCCATGCCATCTGTGCCATAAAGAGCGTCAAGACGTGGGTTGATGAACCGCCAACCGAAACTGGTGTCATGCAACTCCATGTCACGGCCGAAGGGCTTTGAAGCTTTGCTTAAGACCCAAGGCCCACGCGTCATGTGCTCCACACCCCCGGCCAACACCACGTTGGCATCACCCATGTGCAGCATGCGTGAAGCGTGCACAGCCGCCGCCAGTCCAGAGGCACAAAGTCGGTTGATTGTTTCACCTGGCACTTCTTGTGGCAACCCTGCCAACAAACTGGCCATTCGCGCCACGTTTCGGTTGTCTTCTCCAGCCTGATTGGCGCATCCCATCAAAACGTCTCCAATGGCGGAGGGATCGAGTTCTGGATGACGCTGCATCAAGGCGGACAGCGCGTGGGCCGCCAAGTCGTCGGTTCGCACAGGAGACAAAGTTCCTCCAAAAGACCCTATTGGCGTTCTGACGCCATCGACCAAATACGCATTCATGAGGCGAAGATAGGTTGGTGGGATGCTGTTCTTGCCCCAAATTGCAGCATGCGACTGGGCATTGCTTCCACCTTCCCTCCCTACCGCGGCGGCATCGCACAATTCAATGCGGCCATGTCGCGTGCCTTGGAAGCTGAAGGGCATCAAGTCGAAGCCGTGACCTGGTCACGACAATACCCCAGCTGGTTGTTTCCTGGGACGTCTCAATGGGAACCCCAAAAAACGCTGAAGGACGCTGAAATGCCGGCAACCCTCGACAGCATGTCCCCGAAAACTTGGGCCCTTGTCGGCAAAGAGTTGGCTGAAGCTGCCGACGTCGTGATCCTCCCTTTTTGGCACGCGGCACTTGCCCCTGCGTTGACAGGCGTGGCCAAATCGGCTAGAAAACATGGAGCTTCACACGTCGTGGCCCTGATGCACAACGCGTCCTCTCACGACGGCAACGTCATGCACAGGACGCTCACGAGACGCTTTCTCAACTCGGTGGATGACGTCATCACGCTGAGCCAGCCCGTCAGCGAAACGCTTGCCCAATGGCACCCGACAACCTTGTTTCATCCGCTGTACGACCACCATACGAAACGCCTTCGGCCCGAAGAGGCCAAAAGGCAATTGGGGATTCAAGAGAGCGAGCATGTGCATTTGTTTTTTGGGCTGATTCGTCCGTACAAAGGCCTTCACGTCCTTCTCGATGCCATGGCCCAAATTCCTGAAGGTCACACCCTCGTGGTTGCCGGCGAGTGCTACGGATCTTGGCGGCCTTACGCCCAAACCCTTGAGCGGTTGAACCTGAACGACAGGGTCATCGTGCACAACGAATTCATCGATGACAAGGACGTGCCCGTGTACTTCAGCGCCGCAGATGACGTGGTGTTGCCCTACATCCAGGCCTCGCAAAGTGGCGTGACGGCCCTGGCGTTGCATCACCAATGCAAAGTCATTGCTTCGAATGTGGGTGATTTGGCCAGCACCATCGTCCCTGAGTTGACTGGACGGCTCGTGGAGCCGGACGACTCAGCAGCTCTTGCTTTGGCCATGACCAAGCCTTGGCTTGCGCAGCCTGCAGATGTGCAAGCCGCCTTCAAACAGGTCAAAAAAAGACTCAGTTGGTCGGCATGGGCAACCCAGCTGACGCAACAAGTGGCAGCTTCTCAAGTTGAAGGTCAATCAAAGGCCTGATCAACGGGTCGAAGACGAAGCGCTGCACCATCACCACCTCCCCCTCGGAGGTGACCCCGTACATCTGCTCGCCGTCGTGCTCAATGAGGTTTCCTTCTGCATCGCGGTCCAAACCTGTCCGAGGCTTCCAATGGAGGAAGATGTCTTCGCGACGACCGTCTTTGCCCATGGCTGTGAGTTCAAACGCAGCTGAAGCATTGCGCAGGCTGTCCTCCACCTCCGGTTCCAAACGAGATCGGTAGGTTTCAAGGTGCACTTTCTTGAACCGGAGGAAATGTTCCTGAACGCCAAGCGTGTCGAGGTAAGGGAGCGGATTGCCCTCCAAATCCGAAAGGGTCAAAGCCCCTTGATTGTTGGCTGAAAGCGCGTAAGATTGACCGTCCTCCTCGAGGACGCGAACCTCCACGCCTGCAAGTGAGCGGCCGGGGAAATTGAAAATCCCAGTGTGTCGCCATTCCCGCTCTGAAGTGAAAAACCTCGTGCTGAGGTATCCCGTGAATCCCTCCATGTGCACGACATAAGGTGAGGCACCTCGGCCTTCCGGGGTTTCGAGGACCATGTAGGTGCCGGTGTGGCTTGGGGTCGCGGTTCCGACGTACCATGTCTTCGTCGGCGCATCTCCACCCTGGTAGATTTCGACCTTCTTGCCACGGGCGGAAAGCAAGCGAATGACGTTGGGCTGCGCAGCCTCAGCCACAGGACCCTGTACCCGGGCGCGAAGGAACGTCTTCAACAACAAGTTGACGGCGTCCTCACGGGCTTTGAATTGGCCATTAACGTCCCACAACGAGCCTTGTGTCGGCCGAGTCAATGTCACGTTTCCGCCGTCCATGTCGGCGATGAAAATTTTGTCGACAGTGCTCGTGTCGGCAATGGCAAAATCGGTCCCTTCGATTTGGGCCAAATTTCCTTGTCCTCCCTGAAACCACCAGACCCCTGCCGTCACCATGGTGAGGGCAATGAGGACGTACAAGATGCGCAGATTGGCGTGCATGATGCGAAGGTCGTTTACGCGGCGCGCCCAAACAACCGTCGCCGCGTGCTCAACACCGCCCCTGCCACGAGGAACACCAAGAGAAGTGGCATCCCAACTGCGACAAACTGCCAACCCTGCCGCTCTTGTCGAATGCGCTCTTCATCGAGTGGTCGCAACGCAATCGTCCTCGAGCGCACGCTGATGAGCGCATCCTCTTGCAGCAAGTAATTGATGGCATTCATCAAAAACTCTTTGTTGTCGTACACCACACGGCGGGCATAGCGGTCGTAACCCAAAGGCAAAATTTTGCCATCAGACCTGAATTTGTTTTTGGCCAAATCCCCATCTGAGATCACCACCATGGCCGAGGGCGCGCCCTGCGCCCTGAAAGCGAAGTCAGGATCGTCGCGCAAGACCGCAGGCAGGGATTGCGCGAAATGCGACCGGAACGAGCCCTCCAACAGCACGGCAAACGCTTGATTGGGGGTGTTGCCTTCTGCAAAATATCCCGGATCCAAATCGACGATCCCGGAAGAAATGCGCACGGGAACCCTGTACGTTTTGGCCCGCTCACTCGAAGTCAACAGCACCGTCGACTGAACCTCTTCCTGGGTGTTGACCAAATCCATCGAAGACACGAAATCGAAGTGAATTGGGTCGAGGTTGTTGGTGATGGGATGCCCCGTACCAAGCGGCATGGCCAAGGGTGCAAAGTACCAGTTGAACAGCTGCATGTTGCGCTGGTTGCCCATGGGGCCTGCATCCAACATGATGGGCGCACATTGCGGGTCGATGATCAAGTTTCGGTTGAGGCGCACGCCGTAGTCGAAAAGCTGGTCGTAGAGACGAAGGTCATTCTCGACCCCAAACGTTTCTTGGGCGTTCCTCAAACTGTCCAAATCGGTCAGCACCGGATCCACCATCCACAGTACCCGCCCCCCATTCATCACGAACTGGTCCACGATGAGCTTGTCTTTGTCTGAGAATGCGCTGTCGGGTTTGGCAACAATGAGCAAATCGTAGCGATTCACCCGGTACCGCATGCCGTCAAGCTTTTCGGAGAGGACATTCAACCGGCCGTCCAATTTGACCCTGGCCACCAGATGGTCTTCTTCGAGCGTGCTGACCAAATCCGCCATGGCCAAATCCTCCAGTTCGCCGTGCCCTTCAAGAATGGCAATGCTCTTGGGTTCAAACGACGTGCTGCGCTTGAGGCCTGAAGAAATGTTGAATTCAAGGGTGTTGATGGATCCCTGGATCATGGCCTGGTCCGCCTGTGGAAGGTCACTGCCAAAAAATTGCACAGGCTCCTCTTCCCCCCTGAACGAAATCATCGCACCTGGCCAAATCGTTTGGAAGGCCTGTTTGCCATTGTCCTCGTAGGCGATTCGTGTGAACTTGAGACCGCGTTCGAACAACGCCTGCTCGTTTTGCCCCACGGTTTGGGCATCGTCCGTGGCGTACAAATCCACAAGCTGGTACATCAACTTCCCTTCACTGGCTTGCGCCATGCGCTTGAGAAGCGATTCCACTTCCGACTCCAAACGCTTCCACTCTTGAGGCAGCTCTCCTGTGAGATAACACGTCACAAGCACATCGTCTTGAAGCCCGTCGAGGAGCTCAAGGGTGCCTGGTGCGAGCGTGTGCCTCTTCTCTGCAGTCAAATCCACTGCGCCATGTACGAGTTGCCCCAGCACCACAATCACGGCAACCACAGCTGTTGACAGCGCAAGCGACGTCCCCTCACGAACCACACGTCCGCGGCGCAAAGCCAAGACAAAGCGAGAAACAAGCACAGACAAAGCCATCCAAGTGGCGAAGTACAAGACGTCCCGAGAGTCAAGGCGACCGTGGCTCATCGCGTCGAAATGGCTCTCCATGCCCAGTTGCACGAAGGCATGTTCCCAGGCGCCAAGCCACGCGAAATCTGCGATTGCCCCGAAGCCGAAATACGCCACGATGGACGTGAGCATGGCGCCGAGAAAGGCCACCAACGGTTGCACGGTGCAACTGGACGCCACAATGCCAATGCCTGTCAACGCCCCAGAGAACACGGCCAGCCCGAGGTACGACCCCCACACCGCCCCTAGGTCCAAGTTCCAAGCAGGTCGTCCCAGCATGCCCACCACCAACACAAAGGCGAAGGTGGGAATCAGGGCGGCGAGGGAAACGGCCCAAGCGCCGAGAAATTTGGCCAACACCACTTGCCCCTCTGTCAAGGGACGCGTGAGCAAGAGTTCAAGGGTTCCTGCGCGATGCTCTTCCGCAAAAGACCTCATCGTCACCGCTGGAATCAAAAACATCAGCACCCAAGGCGCCATGGCAAAGAAGGGGTCCAACGAAGCCATCCCACTGTCCAAAATGTTCCACCCACCCGGAAACAACCACAAAAACAAAGAAGAAAACAAGAGGAACACGGCCACCACGGTGTACCCCAGCAAGGAGCTGAAAAAGCTTTGGATTTCTTTGAGGACGAGGGCTCGCATGAATCGAAGGCCAAAGATAGTCTCTTACCTCCGCTCAATCACCTCGTACGACCACACCTCTGGCTTCCCCGCAAACAACGATTTGGTCAGGGGCCAAACTTCGCCAAAAAGCGAAGACGCGCGATAGGCATTGAGGTCCTCCTCCGACTTCCATCGGCTGAGCGTTCCTCGTATGCAATCGTTCTTGGGGTCGGAAAGCATTTCAACCCCCATGCATCCTGGTTGCGAGGCAATGGCAGACTGATGCGTTCGAAACAACGCCTCAAACGCATCCACGTACTCTTTGCTCAACGTCAAACGGACAATCCTGACAATCACAACTCCAGCGTTGGCGACGCCGACGGCGCCTCGAATTCAATCCGAACGGGATCGCCAAACTTCAACCCCAACAATTCGGCGGCACCCCCGTATCCTGTCCCTGTGGCGCCCATGCAAATTGCAATTTCCAACAGTCCCATGGAATTGAACATGGCCACTGGTTCGCCTGGGATGCCGTCTACATACGTCACGCTGATGCGCCGGATGTCGCTTCTTGCACGACGCATGTCAATGAAAAACTGGCGGCCTCGACCCGCCTCTTTGAAAAGCGACTTGTCGATGTCAGTGATGCAATTCCCACGTCCATCCACGTGGCGCACGTGCCCCACAAGTGCATTGCCTTCCACCACGGGACGGACATTTTCCGCCTGAACAGCAAGGGCTGCCGGACGTCCGAGCATTTCTGGAATGCCACCCTTGGCCAAATGAGTGGCGGCTGGAACGAAGAGCGCGCGTTCGGGAAACGTGGGCAAGTCTTCGTCCGTTTGGACGCTGGACAGGTCGTAAACAGCGTCAGGCTGCTTCCCTCCCAACAATTGAAACACCCCCGTATCCGCACCAATAAAGTATTGTTCTTGAATGCGCACGATTCGAGGCGGGTGGTCAGGGGTTTCAACGGCATTGACTCCAATGATGTGGACCGTTCCCTTCGGAAAACTGTCGATCGCTGCGCGCAGCACAAACGCTGCATGAACAGGATCAAACTTCCTCAAATTGTGGGTCAAGTCAACAACATTGGCCTCAGGCATTCGCTTGAAGATGCTGCCTTTGAGCAGACCGACATACATGCTGTCGGACCCAAAATCGCTGATGAGGGTGATTGGCGTCACGAACGCAAAGGTGAGAAAGCTACTTTTGTCCTCCACATGCACCAAACCATTCTTTCGCTCGAAGGGCTCGATCTCATGGCATTCCTGGGACAAGGGAACGCCAACTTGCGCGCATTAAAAGCGCATTTTCCCAAACTCCGAATCGTGGCCAGAGGCACAGAATTGAAGGCCATGGGAGATCGAGAAGACCTGGGGCGGTTCGAAGAAGTGATGCGGATGGTCTTCTGGCATGTCGACCGTTACAATGCCATTGGCGAAGATGACATTGAACGACTCGTGAAGTCAGAAGAGTCCGCGGTGCTAAAGGCCGCAGGCGAGGACGATGTGATCGTGTATGGGCCTGGCGGTCTGAAGGTCACTGCGCGAACGCCCAACCAGCGACGACTGGTCGAAGCAATCCGCGACCAAGACATGGTGTTCGCAGTGGGGCCCGCAGGATCTGGAAAGACTTACACCGCGGTGGCCATGGCCGTGGCCGCGTTGAAAGACCGTCGAGTCAAAAAAATCATCTTGACACGCCCCGCTGTCGAAGCAGGCGAAAACCTTGGATTCCTCCCCGGCGACCTGAAAGAGAAGCTCGACCCCTACCTGCAACCGCTGTACGACGCCCTCACCGACATGCTGCCCTACGAGCGCGTGGCCGACCACATGGAAAAGGGCGTCATCGAAGTGGCTCCCTTGGCATTCATGCGCGGACGTACGTTGGACAAGGCGTTCGTCATTTTGGATGAAGCCCAAAACGCGACCAGTGCCCAAATGAAGATGTTCCTGACCCGCATGGGCCGCGACGCCAAATTTGTCATCACTGGCGACGGTTCTCAGGTAGATTTGCCAAGAAACCAGCGGTCGGGCCTGCTCGACGCCATTCGGTTGCTCGAAGATGTGGAAGGCATTTCCACGATTCGCCTGACGGGGATGGACATCATCCGGCACCGACTGGTCAGCTCCATCGTGGACCGTTTCGAAGCAGACGACGCGAAACGCCAAAAAGAGGCCGAAACCCGACGCGAAGCCAAACGCCTCGCCCGAGAGACCCGGCAAAATCACCCCTCGAAAAATTCTGAACCAACAATTGAATGAAGGCCATTCGAAACACTGATTTTCAATTCACTGGACAAACCCAATCTTACCATGGCAAGGTCCGTGACATGTACACCATTGGGGACGACCTCATGGTGGCGGTGGTGTCTGACCGCATCAGCGCGTTCGACGTGGTCATGCCACGAGGCATCCCCTTCAAGGGCCAAGTCCTCAATGGCGTTGCAAAGCACTTTTTGGATGCGGTCAAAGACATTGTGCCCACTTGGCATGTGGCCTGCCCAGACCCCAACGTAACCGTTGGACATCGATGCGAACCCATCCGATTGGAAATGGTCATTCGTGGCTACCTCACGGGCCACGCATGGAGGCAATACAAAGCAGGGCATCGCGAACTCTGTGGCGTACCGATGCCCGACAGCATGAAGGAACACGATCGCTTTCCGGAGCCCATCATCACCCCGGCCACCAAAGCCGAGGAAGGTCATGACGAAGACATTGCGCCGGCAGACATTTTGGCACGGGGCATTGTGACTGATGAACTCTGGCAAGAACTCGTCCGGGTGACGCGGGCGCTGTTTGAACGCGGTACGGAGATGGCCGCCAAGCAAGGGCTTATCCTGGTGGACACCAAATATGAATTTGGCCTCCGCGATGGCGTGCTCACCTTGATTGACGAAATCCACACACCTGACAGCTCGCGCTACTTCTATGCCGAAGGGTATGAAGAACGTCAAGCGGCAGGTGAACCCCAGCGACAACTCAGCAAGGAGTTTGTTCGGGAATGGTTGATGGACCATGACTTCATGGGCAAGGATGGACAAACGCCACCTGACATGGACAACGCTTTCCTCGAGACGGTGACCACGCGATACGTGGAATTGTACGAAAAGGTGACTGGCCAAGCGTTCAAAGGCGATCCGCATCCGGACCCCCTCGCCCGAGTGGAAGCCGCTGTGGAAACATGGCTCGCAGCAAAGCGCCCTTGACATGTCTGCCAAGCGGAAGTCGCCGGAACTTTGGCATGACGATGCACGTCAGGCCGTGAAGGTGCTGCGCGAAGGCGGCCTGCTGCTGCATGCCACCGACACGGTGTGGGGTCTGGCCTGCGACGCCACCAACGACGACGCCGTGCAACGCCTCAACCAGCTGAAGTCTCGACATCCAGAGCACCCCGTCCTGGTCCTTGTCGCTGACGAAGGCCACGTGGAAGAACTCGTGACTGAAGTTCCTGATGCGGCATGGGATTTGATGGAACACACCGACCGCCCCACCACCATCGTCTACCCGTCAGGAAATGGGGTGTCCCCTCTTCTCAAGGGCAGCAATGGAAGTTTGGCCATCCGATGCGTCCGAGACGCTTATTGCGCCTACGTGATCCGCGGTTTGGGTCGTCCCATTGCCTCCACGAGTGCGAATCTCACTGGTGGCACCACTCCAAAAAACTTTCGGGAGGTGCCTGAGATCCTCAAAAGTGGAGTCAATCATGTCAGCCTGCATCGTCAACAGGAAGCTGCCGGCAATGGGCAAACTTCCATGATTGTTTCCTTCGATTCTGAAGGGAGGTTTTCCTTCATCCGCAAGTGAGCCAAATGGCATCCCTACCGTAGGTCATGACCCAAGAAGCGTACATTTGACCTGTCTTTACATGAACCTGGCTTCCCATCTCACCCACCCTGTGTTCAAGCGCGTCGGCGAACTGGCCGATGAACGCGGTCAACGTGCTTTCGTCATTGGAGGGTACGTTCGAGATTTGCTGCTCGACCGTCCGTGCAAGGACATTGACATCGTCACAGAAGGCAGTGGCATTGAATTGGCCAGGGCCACGGCAAAGCGCATGGGCATCAAACAAGTCCACGTCTTCAAAAACTTTGGCACAGCCATGTTCAAGGCACGCGACTACGAGGTGGAGTTCGTGGGCGCCAGGAAAGAAAGCTACTCACGCGGCAGTCGCAAGCCCGTCGTCGAAGACGGCACCCTGGAAGACGATCAAAACCGACGGGACTTCACCATCAACGCCATGGCCATCAGCTTGAACGCCAATTCCTTTGGCAAGCTGGTCGACCCCTTTGGAGGGCTGGACGATTTGGACCGCAAGTGGATTCGAACGCCCCTCGATCCGGACATCACCTACAGCGACGATCCCTTGCGGATGATGCGAGCCGTGCGGTTCGCTTCGCAACTTGGATTTCGAATTGAAGAAAGTAGCCTCGAGGCCATTCGCCGCAACGCCAAGCGTCTTAAAATCATCTCTGCTGAACGCATCCATACCGAGCTGAACAAGATCGTCGCCTCACCCAAACCTTCACGTGGATTCAAACTGATGTTCAAGACCAAACTCTTGCATCAATTCTTCCCAGAAATGGCGGCGCTTCATGGCGTCGAATGGCGCAAGGGCATCGGTCACAAGGACAACTTCTACCATACGCTGGAGGTGCTTGACAACGTGGCTGAACACAGTGACTCGTTGTGGTTGCGATGGGCGGCCATCCTGCATGACATCGCCAAACCGCCGACCAAACGATTTGACCCCAAGGCCGGCTGGACGTTTCACGGCCACGAGGATCGTGGCGCACGCATGGTGCCCAAGATTTTTGCCCGGCTGAAGCTGCCCATGGACGCCAAGATGAAGTACGTCCAAAAGCTGGTCCTCCTCCACTTGCGCCCCATTGCTCTGACCAAAGATGTGGTCACAGACAGCGCCATTCGTCGGTTGCTTTTCGAAGCGGGCGACGACATTGACGATCTGATGGTGCTCTGCAGGGCGGACATCACGTCGAAAAACGAAGCCAAAGTCGAGCGTTACCTCCGCAACTACGACGTCGTGGTCCAAAAGCTCAAAGACGTCGAGGAAAAAGACTCCATTCGCAATTTTCAGCCACCGGTGTCCGGGGAGGAAATCATGGCCACGTTTGGCATCCCCCCTTCAAGGCCCGTTGGGGACATCAAAAACGCAATCAAAGAGGCGATCCTCGATGGCGACATCAGAAACGACCCTGTCGAGGCCAAGCAGCTGATGCTTCGATTGGGTCAAGAAATGGGACTCACCCTTTCCCCTTCCAACCGTCCTTGAGGGTCACAGCCCGGTTGAACACTCGTTTTTCCGCACTTGAGTGTTTCGCGTCAGCAGTGAAATAACCCAACCGGGTGAATTGCCAAGGAACACCTGCCTCGGCTTCAGTCAACATGGGTTCAATTTTGCATCCCTCCAAGACTTTCAATGAATCGGGATTCAGGAATTCCATGAAGTCTCGGTCCTTGTGGCCATCTGGATTCTCGTCAAGGAACAACCGTTCGTACAACCGAACCTCAGCGTCCTGCGCGTGGCTGCACTCCAACCAATGCAACGTCCCCTTGGCCTTGATGCCGCTCGTGTCTGAACCACTCTTGCTGTTGGGATGGTATTCCACATGGATCTCCGTGACATTGCCTTCTGCATCCTGAACATGATCGACGTAGGTGACGATGTAGGCGGATTTCAATCGCACCGACCGCCCTGGGGCAAGCCTAAACCACTTCTTGTTGACACCCTCTGCTTTGAAATCGTCTTGTTCGATGAAGAGCTCTCTGCCAAACGGCAGGTCTCGCGTTCCCGCCGAATCGTCTTCTGGATTGTTGACCGTTGGAAGCCACTCCACCTCGCCTTCTGGGTAATTGACCACCACCATCTTCAATGGACGCAGCACAGCCATGGCCCGGGTGGCTGTGGCATTCAAATGATCGCGCAACGCAAACTCCAACAAGCCTACGTCGATGATGTTGTTGCGCTTGGCCACCCCAACCCTGTCACAAAACTCCCGAATGCTCTCAGGAGAGTACCCACGACGTCGCAAACCGCTCAGCGTCGGCATTCTCGGATCATCCCAACCGTCCACGACACCTTCTTCAACCAAACGCAGCAATTTGCGTTTGGACATGATGGTGTAATTCAAGTTCAGCCGAGCGAATTCCCTTTGCTTGGAAGGGAAAATGCCGAGATGTTCAATGTACCAATCATACAGGGGCCTGTGGTTTTCAAATTCAAGCGAGCATAGGCTATGTGTGATTCGCTCAATGCTGTCCGATTGCCCATGCGCGAAATCGTACATGGGATAGATGCACCAGGCGTCCCCAGTTCGGTGATGCTTGGCAAACTTGATGCGATACATGAATGGATCCCTCATGTGCATGTTTGCGTGGGCCATGTCAATCTTGGCACGCAAGACCATGCTTCCTTCGGCATGTTTCCCCTCTCGCATCTCCCTGAACAACGCGACATTTTCAGCCATGGGCCGGTCCCTGAATGGACTGGCTTGGCCAGGCTTTGTTGGCGTACCCTTTTGCAGGGCAATGTCCTCGGCAGTTTGCTCATCGACATACGCCTTTCCTGCCTCAATCAACTGAACCGCAAATTGGTATAGCGTCTCGAAATGATCGCTCGTGTAATGCTCGCCCCCGTTCCACTCAAATCCCAACCACGCAATGTCCTCGCGGATGGCATCTACGTAAGCTGTATCTTCCTTAACCGGGTTGGTGTCGTCAAAACGAAGATTGACTGTGCCTCCGTATTCACTGGCGAGACCAAAATTGACACAAATGGCCTTGGCATGACCAATGTGCAAGTAGCCATTGGGCTCTGGTGGGAAACGCGTGTGCACACGCCCGTCGTGAAGTCCAGCTTTCAAGTCGGCATCGATCAGCTGCTGAATGAAATGTCGTCGTGCGTTGCTGTCTTCATTCCCCTCCAAGGGTGCATGAGGTTGGATTCCTTCCATGACACAAAATTACGTTGGACCTTCACGTCATGGACGTTCAGGAGGAAGTTCGTTGGAGACTTAGGATCGATGACACCATCGTCGGTTACGAGCGTTACCTCGCAGGTCGAATGTACAGCAGCACAGACGGCCTGTGGTGGCGGGGACACAAACTCAATTACACTGAAAAAGACAGATGCCTGATGATTCGAGACGTGAACAATCAGTGGCTTTTTGAGAGGGACCTGGTTTCATGGGGTGCTGCGTCTGGTTTGTGGCTCGTGAGGTACAAACCAACTGGCTGGCTGCTCGTACAAGATGGATTCTCTTGCACCCCTCCCCGTCAAGACCGGGTGCTAAGAAGAGACGCTTTTGCTTTTGTCAAATGAGATTGATGTGTCTCATCAACTCCTCTTTGTACGTTCTGCTGATGGGAATTTCCATTTCTCCAACCTTCACGGTGTATTGGAACGTGTCAATGTGCTGAATGCGGTTCAGATTGACCACAAAGTTCCGGCTGACACGCACGAAATGGTTGGTAGGCAGTTTTTGCAACAAATCTTTAAGCGAAGCTTTGACATTGTATTTGCGGTCTCTGACTTGCAAGGCACTGTACTTGCCTTCAACTTCAATGTACAAAATGTCGTCAAGGGGCACCTTGCGCAATTTGTTGCCCACTTTGGTGTAAATGTGCTCAAAATTTCCGGTGGGATCGTCCACGCGTCGCTGAATCAACTCCATGACTTCTGGAACGGACAGGCCCGCATTCACGCTGTCCTCTTCGGCTTTGTGGCCGTTGCCATTGCCGTTGCCATTGCCATTGCCGTTGCCGTTGCCGTTTCTGGCGCCATTGCCACTTTTTGACATGACCGCAGCCTGGGTCGTCACCATGGAATCAACCGCCACCAACTTGCCAGTGGCAAGCGCGACCTCAGTGAACTCAAACCACTCCTCTCCCAAGTCGCCCACAGTCAGCACTGCTTGTGCGTCTCCTCGCAACAACACCAAGGCAGCTTGAAGCGGGGTTTCGGAACGGAGGATGTCGCATCCTTCTCGAAGGAGCACGTCTGTCAATTCCGATGGAACTCCGAGACCAACGATGAGGATAGAATTCTTTTTCATGCTGTTTGTGCTTAATAATGAACACCGTTCTGTCGTTCAAGTTCGAATTGAGGCAACTCGGGGCATCAAGCCCACCATAGGCAGCATGACCTGCTATCTTTGCTGCACAAAAGGATTGGCACCCAGTCACATCATGCGTTGTTCTGAAACCCTGACACAGGAAGATGTTCTGGTCGACGTCGTGCTCAGCGACGAATGGCACATTGTGCTCTTCAACGACCATCACAACACCTTTGACCATGTCATCGACTGCCTCATGGCCGTTTGCGGTCACGATGCATTGCAGGCTGAGCAATGTGCCATGATTGTTCACTTCAAGGGGAAATGCACCGTAAAGAGTGGTGACTACGAGGAACTTGCCCCCATTCACAAGTCTCTTGCCGAAAAAGATTTGACCGTCGAGTTGAATCCCTAAATTCAACTGGACTTTCGACCCCATGCTCCACAAGCGACCATACATCGTGGTGTGCACCCCTTTCTTGGCGTGTCTGTTCCATCATGTCCAATGCCGGTCTCAGGTCTTCACCAACCATGCCCCTGCATGGGGAATCAACAGCCATGATTGGGATGGCCACTACGGGGCAGCAGTGAGCACTGCGGATTGGAACAACGACGGATGGGCTGACATCACCTTGGGATCTACCGATGGGGGACTTCGCAGTTTTGTCAACCTCGAGGGCGGCGGCTTTCAGATTGTTGGACTCCCATGGTCGATGCAAAGCGAAACCAAGGCCCTCATTTGGATCGATCTTGACAACGATGGCGATGACGATTTGTTCATCCAAGAAGAAAGCGGAAGATGTGGGCTGTTGAGACAAGATGATGGCAGGGCGTTCACAGACGTCACCGACCTTACAAATCTGCCACAACTGAACACAGAAGCAGCGGGTGCCTCCTTCGGCGACATGGACAACGACGGAGACCTTGATTTGCACTTGTGCCGCTATGTCAGCCTGCCCCTGTTTGACGACGCAAGCAGCAATGTGCTTTTGAGAAACGAGGGAAACTTGACCTTCACAGACATCAGCGCTTCCTCAGGAATTGGAGGTCCCATGCGTTTGAGTTTCCAGAGCCTGTGGTGGGACCACAACCACGACGGCTTTCAAGACATTTTGGTCATCAACGACAAAGACCATCCCAACGCATTGTACGAAAACAGAGGAGACGGGACATTCGTGGACGTGGCAAGCGAATGCAATTTGGACATTGTCATTGACTGCATGTCAGCGTCTCTCGGGGACTTCAACCAAGACCAAAAACAAGATCTGTTCCATACCAACACGCATTTCGGAGGCGATGGTCTTGGCTCCAAGCTGTTTGTCAGGCAACCCGATGACACGTTCGAGGAAAATGCGGCTGGACACAACTTGGCCATCGATGAATTCTGTTGGGGGGCGCTTTGGATGGATGTGGACAACGACACCGACTTGGACTTGTTTGTGGCTGAACATGATCTGCTCAACCCATTTGGCCTCAACCATCTATGGGAGAATCTGGGGGTCTCCGAGGACAATGAGACAGGGAATTATGGTTTTGCTCCCTTCGGCATCGATGTGTACGATTTGGACTACCTCAATTCGCACGTGGTCGCTTCCGCAGACTTCGACCACAACGGATGGGTCGATTTTGTGATGCACAACGTCGGAAATCACGCAGCACGCATTTGGATGAATGGCGGATTCCAAAATGGAAACCAAAGCATTTCCATCGGACTGGAAGGGTCCATCTCCAACAGACCCGCCATCGGCAGTCGATTGGAATTGCACGCCAGTGGCATCGTGCAGTCCAGAATCACCCATGCCGGAGAAAACTACCTCAGCCAAGAGAATGAATTGGAGTTGTTTGGTTTGGGAAGTGGTGCTGTCAACCACGCCGTTGTGCACTGGCCCTCGGGGTTGGTCGAGACATTCCAAGCAGATGCATTTGGGCTCGAGCCCAACGCCATGACCACGTTGACAGAAGGAACGTCACCGTGTCCAGTTCCGCTGATCGAACATGTCATTTGTCACCCCTCGGTGCCCATTCATGTTGAATCTTCCACGCCAGGTCCTTTCGAGGCACATTGGACGAGTCAAAATGGTCAGTCATTGAACGTCGATGACCATCACGACTGGCAACCGGGACAAGGTAATTTGACGATGACGGCAATGTGGAACGGCGAAGCGATGTGCACGGTGACTCATCACATTTCAGTGTCGCCACTTGAGGGGGATTTCAATGAGGACGGCTCACTTGGCAATGCCGATGTTTTGGCATTGCTCGCAAATCTGGGATGCCAACAAGACTGCCATGCCGATTTGAACAACAACGGAATTGTAGGCACCTCAGACTTGCTCTTGTTGCTCACCCTTTTTGGGTCTTCTTGCGAGTGACCTCAAATGCCATTCGAACAACACGGCATAAAGCAGTCCGGAAAACCAAATCATGCTGGCCATCACGGCAGCCGCTCCTGCGATGCCTTGTTGTGGAACCACCATCCAGCAGCCTGCAATGGTTGCGAGCACAACAACTCCGTTCGCATAGGTGTTCAAATCCGCACGACCAACGGCAGACAACAAATGACCAAATGGCACACGCAAGAGGTGCCCACCCATGATTCCGACAAGAAATGTCCTCATGACGTCCGTGCCCGCAATGTATTCGGCACCAAACACAGAAAGCAATTGGGGTGAGAACACCCACACAAGGGAAAGCACGACCGAAGACAACAAACCAAAGGTTTTCCAGTAGTTCCGGACATAGCTACGCAGGGCTGCAGCATCAAATTTGATGGATGCATTGCCCACGAAATCAGTGGCCGCCACAGAAATGGGCAGCACCAACGTGGCCATCGGAATCAACAATGCGACGCGGTAAATGGCAATGGACTCGGCCTCTTCACCCCAATGTTGGCCAATGACCAAAACATCGATCGCATAAAAGAACCGTGCAAGCAAGGCACCAACTGTTGTGAACAAGCCGTACGACCAAAATCCAACGTGTCCGTCTGGCAAAGCGCCCCATTTCCACCTCATCAATTTCATACGAGAAGCATGCCAAACGGTCGCCAACAGAGGAGACAACGCCACGGAAATGGCATATCCAACAATGCCCATGTCCGTCGTGAGAACAACTGTTGAGCTGATCAATGTCAGAGCATAGATGACATCAATCTTGGCTGCGATGTGATTCCGATGGATGGCTCGTGCATATCCCTTCACTGATTCCATCACCATGGTTGTCACCACAACAAGCGACACCACCCTGAATGACCACAGACTGGAGGGTACGGCGTTGCACATCCAAAGCGCGAAGATTTGCAACGCACCAAAAATGCATGCAGACGCTACCAGTCCGCGCGTGAAGGCGTAATCGAACAACGCCTTTTTGGATCGTTGTCCTTTGCTTTCAGGGGCAAATCGAAGGAACGACTGGTACGCACCCAGACCCATGAAGGGGACCACAGCACCAACCAGATTCATCGCATACGAGTACGCACCGAAGTCGGCAGCCGTCGTTTGACGGGTGACGAACACCACCGCGACAAAGCCCATCAACTTTGTGACGACATTCGACGCGACCATGAGGTGACCGTGACGGTTGAAAAATTGCAAGAGATAATCTGACCCTCTCATGAGCTCAAATAACGTTCAGTCGCTTTCAACAACGTCAGTACAGAAGCTTTGTTGGTGGCATTCATGGATGGATAGTCCCGTTCCACCTCACGTTTCAACTCTGGGTAATGTTCCAACCAATGTTTAAGGCCCTCGAAAGTTTCGTCGAAACACCGCTTCACTTCTTTGTTGGTTTGAAGCCAATGGTCAATCGGTGACATGCCACCTTTCACCCGTACCCCAAAAACACGGCGCAACCGGGCCTGCCAGATGCACCACGTTTGAAACAACCTGAGCCGAAAACCGGCAATTGGTTTTGTCTTGTAACGCTCCCACACATGATGTTGAGCTTGCGGAAATGTTTTCTCAATCCAAAACAGATAGGCCTTTTGGTTCCTCAGCAATGTTTTGTCCAGGCGCAACGCTGCTTTGACCATCCTGGACGACACAATTGGGGACCACAACACTCCGAAATCCACCGTGCTGTACGCAGCTGAATTCGTGTAAATGAACCCGCGATTGATCACTTTGAAACGCTGAATGTCCGGGTTTTCTCTCCAAGCCCTGAGTCCCGCATTCATCGCCAAGTCACGGACTCCACTGTACAATTCTAAACTTTTCAACGCAGCCTCTCCGTCAAAATGCCAGTGTTGATGGTCCGTGAAGAATTCACCTCCTTGACCCGAAGCCAACAAACCCACATTGTTCAGTTTCCAGGCCGTCAGAGCCTCGTAGTGATGTGCGCTTGCCAAACAATTGATGCAACCGTCATAGTGGAACACAGAGGAGAAGTCCACCATGTAGGCACCGTTGGCCAAATCGTGGTGCCGATACCCCCAGGAGTGATCCTGCGCCACAGACTTGCTGATGGAGGCATCCAAAGAATCGGCAGCTGAAAAGCACAACGCCGACAACGTGCCCCCATGGGCGTGTTTGGACGTGGCCAACGCAACCAACCTCGAATCCAGACCTCCACTGAGCAAGTTGTGTTGCTCGCAATTCGCATGCTCATTTGCAATGCACATTTGTTCAACCGAGTCATTGAACGCGCTGTCAAGCAGCTCGGCCGCGTCCTCCACGTTGTCAACGTCACGCTTCAGGCTTCCAAGAGGCTCCCTTTCTTGGGCAACCACTCCAGCAGGTGTCCAAACCAAAGAATGACCAGGCATCAATTTTTGAACGCCTTTGATCAATGTTTGGTCCCCCAGGATGCTGCCATAAGTCAAAAGCATGGCTCCTCCTTCTGGATCACAAACGATGTCCTGACCGTTCAATCGCATGAGTGAAATCAAAAGATCCAAGCGGTGGGCAAACACGATTCCCGAATCAAAAGACGACCAAAACAGAGGATGCTGACGTGCGAAATCAACATGAAGTAGGAGCGACTTCGACTTTGCATTCCAATTCAGACCTTGCAAAGGGCCTTCAACTACGGCAAATTCCTCTGGTGAAGACGTCGCTTTCTTCACCTTTGACGAGTGACGCTTGTGACTCCAGCTGCGACTCGGTGCGTTCAACCAAACTCCATGAGCGGCACTGATTCCGTCCTCGTCCGCCCACAAACAAGCTTGTTGAATCTTGTGATGAGGAAGTTCAAGACCAACATGAATCTGACATCCGTCTTGTTCTGAGACCCAATGAGCATCTGGGAATTGCACTTCACGAGTGGAAGCAATGCCATAGATACCCGTCCTCATCCGCGAATCATCAACAGTTAGGCGTCAACCAAGACTTGAATGGCCTTTGCTGGCTCACTCGCTCGGAACACAGACGATCCGGCGACGAGCACATCCGCCCCTGCCTCCACCAGCGCACCGGCATTTCCGACACCAACGCCACCGTCAATCTCAATGAGAACATCCGTGGCGCCCTCTTCATTGAGCATTCTTCGCAGTGCTTTGGTTTTGGCATAGGTTCGTTCGATGAAGGACTGTCCTCCAAAGCCTGGATTCACACTCATCAGACACACCAAATCCAGTTCGAGAGCCACGTCTCGCAACACTTCCACAGGCGTGTGAGGATTCAAGGCAACCCCAGCCTTCATTCCCGCCTTTCGGATGGCATTGAGGGTGCGGTGCAGGTGGGTACAAGCCTCGGCGTGCACCGTCAAGACTTGGGCTCCAAGATCCGCGAAGGTTTGAATGTACCGATCCGGATCCACAATCATCAGATGCACATCCAATGGTTTGGTCGCATGGCGGGCAATCGCTTCAATGACCGGCATTCCAAAGCTGATGTTAGGCACAAACACCCCGTCCATCACGTCAAGGTGAAACCAATGGGCCTCGGACCCATTCACCAATTCCACATCACGCTGGAGATTTGCAAAATCCGCAGCCAGCATCGAGGGAGCTATGAGGTGTGCCATGCAACAAATGTCTGCAACCGAAATCCAAATCATCGCCAAATGTGGGCAACATGTGAAGAAGCTGCACCTTTGCAACATGTCGCCGCATGCTTCCAACGTCCCATCTTCCAATCTGCCACTCGGCAAGGCGCGGCCTTTTGTGATTGGATTGACCGGCGGCATCGCTGCCGGAAAAAGCCTCGTCGGACGCATGTTTGAAGCGCTGGACATCCCAGTTTGGAATGCCGATGAGGCCGCCAAGAAGATCTATCAAACGGACGAAGCCCTGCGCAAAGTACTTGAGGAACGATGGGGGTCGAGGATTGGGCACCATGACATGGCAGGCAACCTGACAGGCATCAAACTCCCTGCATTGGCTGACATCATCTTCAACGACCCGGCGGAGCTGAATTGGCTTGAAGCGCAGGTTCACCCTGCGGTGGCTCATGCCTTTGACACATGGGCTAGCGACGTTTTCAGAGTTCAAAAGTGCGGCATTGTGGCCCGTGAAGCGGCCATCCTTTTCGAATCCAAAAGCAA
>JAYZBB010000023.1:0-21970 GCA_036339415.1 Bacteroidota bacterium
ACTTGAACCAGCGACCACACGTCCCCCAGACGCGTACTCTACCAACTGAGCTACATCCCGATGGAGGGGTGCAAATGTAGGCGATTTTCTCCCACGGAAAAAGCCGAGGAACAAAGTAGATTTGCAAGGACCATTTGGTTCTCAACCAGACACCCATGAAGATTTCTGCCCGTTGGCTTCAACAGTTGTTTCCCTTCGACATCCCCGTCCACCAAGCCGCCCAAGTATTGACTGCAACCGGTTTGGAAGTGGAAGGTGTTGAACACGTTCAAGATGTGCCTGGTGGACTTGAAGGTGTGGTGGTCGGACATGTGACATCCGTGGAACCTCACCCAAATGCTGACAGACTCCGCTTGTGCAAAGTGGATGTCGGAAAAGAGGTGCTCGACATTGTGTGCGGTGCCAGCAATTTGGCAAAAGGACAAAAGGTGCCGGTGGCCCAAGTCGGTGCGACGTTGCATCCAACGGGTGGCGAACCATTCAAAATCAAAAAAGGCAAGATTCGTGGCGAAGTTTCCCTAGGCATGATCTGCGCCGAAGACGAATTGGGATTGGGCACGAGCCATGAAGGCATCATGGTGCTTGACTCGGAAGCCACAATTGGACAACCCCTTGCTGCACATGTTGGACTCGAAGGAGATGAGGTCATTGAAATTGGTCTGACCCCCAATCGCAACGACGCCATGGGACATTGGGGTGTGGCGCGTGACTTGCGGGCTGGACTGCTGCACGGCACCGTCGATGGTGTCGGCCCCATGAAGGTGAGCGATTTGCGTCCACCCACTGTCGCCACGTTGGACGACGCCTTGCAACAAGGCGGGAGCATTGGCCTGAATGTCGAAGCCCATGACGACTGTCCTCATTATTTGGCGCTTGAACTGGAAGATGTGAAGGTGGGGGCCAGCCCTGACTGGGCCCAAAAGCAGCTTCGTGCCATCGGTGTGCAGCCCATCAACAACGTTGTCGACGCCACCAATTTGGTGCTTCACGAATTTGGCAACCCACTTCATGCATTTGATTGGGATCAAATTGGTGGAGGACAAATCCAGGTGCGCAAAGCCAAACAAGGAGAAGCATTCACCACCCTCGATGGTCAGGATCGGACGCTCGACGCCCATGATTTGGTCATAGCCGATGAGCACAAGGCCATGTGTTTGGCCGGAATCTACGGAGGTGCACTGAGTGGCGTCAGTGAGCACACGACTCGGGTGGTGTTGGAGGCTGCTTGGTTTCACCCAGTGACGGTGCGCAAGAGCGCCAAGCGCCACACGCTCAGCACCGACGCAAGCTTTCGTTTCGAGCGAGGCGTAGACCCCAACATGGTTCGCATGGCAGCCTCTCGTTGCGTGCATCTCCTTCAAGAATGGGCCGGTGCCCGACTTGTGGGAGGAAGTGAGTATCAGGGCATCCAAACGGTCAACAACGCCAGCGTGGAACTGCAACTCACGTGGCTGTTTGATTTCCTAGGAACCCAAATCGACCCAGAACGATTGAAATCCATCCTCGCCTCGCTGGACATTGTCATCGTAAATGAGGCTGCCGATGTGTGGACATTGGATGTTCCTGCCTACCGGAGTGACGTCACACGTCCGGCGGACATTGCAGAGGAGGTGTTGCGGATCCACGGATTCGACCATGTTCCTCTGCCTGCCCGGATGACGGGGACCCTTGAAGTGCCTTCATCGCCCAACAGAGAAGACGTCTTGTTTGGTTGGAGAGAACTGTTGGTGGCTCGAGGTTACACTGAAATCATGTCCAATTCACTGACCAAAGCTTCGTACGCGGCTGTTGTGGAAGACCGTGACTTGATTCCGGACGCAAGTGTTCACATGCTCAACCCACTGAGTTCAGATTTGGGAGCGATGCGCCAAAGCCTGATTTTCCAGGGCTTGGAGGCCATTGCACGCAACACCAAACACCAGCAATCGGATTTGAGGTTCTTTGAATTTGGGCGCACCTACACCCGACACAAGAACGATGAAGGGGGGGTCCACTATGACGAGAAAGAGCGCCTCAGCTTGTGGGTCACTGGAAGGGATTTTCCAGAGTCTTGGAATCGTCCAAAAGGGAAAGAGGGGCTTGCCGACATGTACACCATGAAGGACGCCGTAGAAGCCGTGTTTGAAAGCATCGGACTGAACGTGATATCCGACCCTGAGACTGCGGGCGCTGGGCTTTTGGCGGAAGGGGTTGTCCTTCGCCACCAGAATGGCAAGGAGATTGGTCGGTGGGGCCTGGTGAACCCAGAAGTCACTTCTGCATGCGACGTGAGCGAGGCTGTTTTCTGGGCGGATTTCGATGTGGCCCTGTTGCTGAAAGCGGTCAAAAAGCGCAAAATCAAGGCCAAGGAATTGCCAAAGTTCCCCTCTGTTCGAAGGGATTTGGCCTTGGTCGTGGACAAAGGCATGGCCTACGACACATTGAAGCAAGCGGCCCTTGAAGCAGAGCGGAAGTTGCTCAAAGAGGTGTGGTTGTTCGACGTGTACCAGGGCAAGGGTCTCGAAGAGCACGAGAAGAGTTATGCCATGGCCTTCAAACTGCAACATCCCGATGCCACCTTGAACGACAAGCAGATCGAGTCGGCCATGTCACGCATCCTTCAGTCCCTCGAAAATGTGGGTGCCCGATTGAGATAACCCTCAGCAACCCTCATGAAACAACGTCCCATCCTCCACCCCCCCGTACAGGCGTCCCACCTGTACTACCGATTGACACGGGTGCTTGTATGGGCGGGCATTTCCAGGTATTACACCATTTCTGGCCTCGACGACTTTGATCGGTTGCCAAGAAAAGGCACACCCACCATTTTCATTGGGAACCACCAAAACGGGATGATGGACCCCATGCCCATATGTGGATTCATCCCGCAGCAAGTGCATTGGCTGACGCGGGCAGATGTGTTTTGGAACAAAGTGTCACGCCACATTTTGTACGGCTACAATCAGCTGCCAGTCTACCGTCAGCGAGACCGGGTGGACCAATTGCGCGAACGCAACGACATCATTTTTGATGTTTGCGTCGACAGACTGCACGCGGGAGCGGCGATGGGCATTTTCCCCGAAGGAAACCACAATCCATTTCCTTCGTTGCGCGCGTTGAAAGGAGGACTGGCTGAGATGTTGGCCAGGGGCGTTCGAAGACATGCATCGTTGAAAGACATCCAAGTTGTGCCCATTGGGCTCGATTACGAGAACTACGCACAATGGAGAAGAAGGCTGCGCGTTCGGGCCGGAAAGCCCATTCCTTTTGCCGACTTGTTGCAAGAGGATGGAAGCATGAACAAAAGCGCCTTCAACGTGCGCGTCAAAGAGGCGTTCCAAACCATCATGGTGGATGTGCAACCAGAAGATGCCCAGCCCTACCTCCATCCTGCAGTCCGTGCCATGCGTACGTGCGAAATGAATGCTGAGCAATGGCGTGCCTTTCGCAGCACGCTCCGAACATGGGAGGAACAATGGCAAAACGATTCGTCTTGGGCAGACCACGTGACATCCACCCATGACCAATGGATTGCCTCGTGGGATGTTGCCGGTAGGCCCGGTCGACCAGAGGCATGGGGCACCCACGCCTCCCAAACAAGAACACAACGGTCTTGGGCACATTGGATTCGTCCATTGCTTTTTCTTGCCAATCTCCCATCCTGGCCAGCCACCCGATTCATCACGTCTTTTGTCGATCGCAGCGTCAAAAAGCTGGAATTTGTGGCCACCATGCGGTTCGGTTACGGCATCCTTTTGTTGCCATTGACCTGGCTGATTTGGGCAAGCCTCGCTGCCCTGGCTGCGCCGCAAGGGTGGGGTTGGCTGGCCGCTGCTGCCATGTGGTTGTGGGGGCAAGGAGGCTCACGGTTGCACACTTGGGCCCAAAGCAAACTTCATGACCTGCAGGACCGCCACGATGGAGAGGTCTTCTGGAACAGTCAAGATTTGGCTCCGGTAAGACAAGCGTGGGGACACTACCTCCGCGCATTGAACATAGAAAACACTCCATGCTGACCGGTTGGTTGGGCTCAGACCATTTTGACGGATATTCGTCTTAAGAAAGCGTTCACATGTCGTTTACCTCAGAAGAACATAGCCGTGATGAACTTCGAGCCATGGGCAAGCAACGCATCCTCTTGGTCGACGATGAGCCAGACATCCTTGATTTCATCGAGTACAACCTGAAGAAAGAGGGGTACGATGTCCACACAGCCAGCAATGGAAAAGAAGGCGTCGACCTTGCAAAGAAGCTCCTTCCCGACCTGATTTTGTTGGACGTCATGATGCCTGAGATGGATGGTGTTGAGGCGTGCACACTGATTCGAGAAGAACAACGTTTGGGCGCAACCGTGGTGGCCTTTTTGACGGCCCGTGGAGAAGACTACAGTCAAATCGCCGGCTTTGATGCAGGGGCTGACGACTACATTCTCAAACCCGTCAAGCCTCGCGTTTTGGTGTCAAGGGTCCAAGCGTTGTTGCGCAGAAAAAAAGCCGCGAGCTACGTGGGAGGAGACTACGATGGAACTGGGCTCATGATCGATCCCGAACGCTACGTGGTGATCCATGAAGGCAAGGAGATGTCCTTGCCTAAAAAAGAATTTGAGCTCCTCAGTTTGCTCGCCTCTCAACCAGGGCGCGTCTTCACCCGTGAAAACATCCTTGCCAGCGTTTGGGGAACAGACGTCGTGGTGGGTGACCGAACCATCGATGTCCACATTCGAAAGCTTCGCGAAAAGCTTGGAGAACACTACTTCAAGACTGTCAAAGGCGTTGGCTACAAATTCGTGGGCTGATGGCAGGACGAAGTCCACGATCGGTGTCCATCCAAGCTGGGATAGCAGTAGGTCTGCTCACCCTGATTGCGGTTGGAGGTGCCCTCTGGGCCAATGACATCGATGGACAGTGGTGGCTGCCTCCGATGACGGCGCTCATTGTGGGAGGGCTCTGCTACTTGTTGGTGTTTCGACAACTGGGGATTTACATCCAAGACCGCGTCCGCATCATTTACAAAACGATCCGTCGGCTGAAGGGTTCCAGCAACCAAATCAACCTCGACATGGACAACGACATTGTCGAGCAGATCAACCAAGACGTGATGTCATGGGCGGAATCTCAAATTGACGAAATCACTCACTTGCGGGAGACCGACACGTTTCGGCAAGAATTCATTGGCAACCTTGCCCATGAACTCAAGACCCCCATCTTCAACATCCAAGGATTCATCCTCACCCTGCTGGAAGGAGGCATGGAGGATCCTGAAATCAACCGAAAATTCCTCCTGAAAGCGGCAAAAAACGTGGAACGCATGTCCGGATTGTTGGAAGATTTGGACGTCATCACCAAAATGGAAGCAGCCAATTTGGACATCGAGTTGTTGCCGTTCGACTTGCTTGACATCGTCCGCGAGACCATCGAAAGTCTCGAGCCAAAAGCAAAACGCAACGACATCGAACTGCGCATCACCAAAGGAATGGATGGGTCTTCCGTCATGGTGAAGGGAGATGCCGCCAAATTGGTCCAAGTGTTGACCAATTTGATTGTCAACAGCATCAATTACGGAGAGGCTGGAGGCCACACAGAAGTCCGCTACTACGACGCGGAAGATTCGATCCTTGTGGAGGTGGCCGACACCGGCATTGGCATCAAAGAAGAGGATTTGCCGAGGGTGTTTGAGCGGTTCTATCGCGTGGACAAATCCCGATCCAGACATGCCGGAGGTTCTGGGCTGGGATTGGCCATCGTGAAGCACATCATCGAATCGCATGGTCAAACCATCAATGTGCGCAGCACCTATGGCGAGGGCTCAACGTTCAGTTTCACGCTGGAGAAGGCCAGTTCCTGACGCATTGACAAACGGATTTCCTGTCTTTTCGCTGCCGATGGTCGTCGGGCCGCCGTGCCCTGGCCAAACCACCATGTCGTCTGGCAGTGAGTGCAGCTCTCGCTCGATGCTTGCTCGAAGATCGTCCGGGCAACTGCCTGGCAGGTCCGTCCGTCCAATGCTGCCTTGAAACAACACGTCACCACCCAGCACCCACCGGTGCTCGTGGCAGACAAACGCCACATGGCCAGGCGCGTGTCCTGGCACAAACCGTATCTCCAACCTCATGGATCCGCATTCAATCACCTCACCTGGCACCAGGTCCAACAACGGGTCGGGCAATGGATCCATAGAGACCCCGTACATCTGAGCTGCGATGGGGCCCCGCCGATATGTTTCTTCGTCCAAGGGATGCATGCGAGGCAACAAACCATAAGAGTCCTTCATCCATTGACAGCCCATGACATGGTCCAAATGTCCGTGGGTCAACAACACTTGCACTGGCTTGACACCGAGGTCTGCACACAACGCCTGAAATGCATCGCGTTCTGCGGCTGACGACATGCCAGGATCCACCACCGTGGCTTCGCCATTTCCGTGATCCACGAGATACGTCTGCTCTCCAAAGACATTGCATGTGAGGGAATGCACCATGGGGCGTAATTTCGGGAAGAATGTCCTGTCTGCTCTCCACGATCCACGACTTTCAAGGCCAGTCCCATCGGATGCGGCTGGTCCTCTTGTGGGTGGCCTTGTGCTCGGTGGTGACAAGCCCCACATGGGGACAATTCACGGATGGACTCAATGTCGAGTTTGGCAAAAACCGCGTTCAACACCGCTCTTTCGAATGGAAGTATTTCCAGGATGGCATGTTTGAGGTATACCACTACCGAGAGGGAGACCAAATCGCAGGACAGGTCGCACGCATCCTGAATCAAGAGGCCAAATTGCTCGCGCCCATGTTTGGCCGAAACCTGACGGGACCCATCCAAGTGCTTGTGTTCAAATCCGAAGAGGAATTCAGGCAAAGCAATGTCGGAGTAATGACCTCGCAAGACCAGGAGACGAACATCGGAGGGACGGCCAAACTTGTGGGAAGCAAAATTTTCCTGTACGGAAAAGGAGATCGGCTTGAGATGGAGCGTGACGTTCGGGAAGGACTGGCGCGCATCCTGTTCAATCAAGCCATGTATGAAAGTCAATGGACGGAAGCGCTGAGAAACGGCAACCTCGTTCAAGTGCCTGAGTGGATGTCAGAGGGTGCGGCGAGATACGCCGGCCGTGGCCTTGACGCCGCGAGTTCAGCCCGCATCTTGGATGCCGCTCAAACGGGTGAATTTGAGCGCTTGGACCAATCTTCCGGAATCAATGCAGCCGTCTTGGGACAAGCCGTTTGGGCGTACGTGGCAGACATTTATGGCCTTCCCACCATCGCCAATGTGCTCTACATGACGCGCATCACAAGAAGCCCCGAAAACGGATTTCGTTTGGCCACGGGATCTTTCCTTGCAGAATTGGCCTTGGAGGTGCGAGACCATCACCTTCGACGTGCCCCTTCTGGCCATGATCTTCACTTGCCTTCATTCGAATCGAAGAAAGCCCTGCGGCAGGCGCGCAGGACACCTGGCGCCAACATTCCGTTGAAACTCAGACGGCGCTACCAATACACCCAATTTGTGCCCTCTCCCGATCGCACGCAATGGGCTTTTACGACCAACGAGCGTGGGCAGTTGCGTGTGGGTACAGTCGAAGCAACCTCGGGCAAACTCACGTGGCACGCGGTCCTGGGACACCGTTTGGCCAGGTTGGAAGACGACGCCCCCCCGCGACTGGCGTGGCATCCACAGGGCAAAACGCTGGCCTTCACCATCGAGCTGAAAGGCGCACCCCGCCTGGGATTCATAAACATGCTCACGGGTGAGATGGAGCTGAAAGAACTGTTCAAAATCGACCAAGTGCTCGACATGGTGTATGCTCCGGACGGGACGCACATCTTGATGTCCGCCCTGGAAGACGGACAGTCGGATTTGCACCTGTATGACATCGTTGCCAACAACCAAAAGCCACTTTGGCGAGATCGATTTGACGATTTGATGCCTGCGTTTTGGCCAGAAGACAACACCTTCATCTTCGCGTCCAATCGCCCCGACGACACGCTTCGCAACGATCGGCTGGACCACCCTTTCCCTGCCAACCTGGACCTTTACGTGGCCAATCTCGACGACGACCCCCTCGAACTTGAGCGTTGGACCCACACGCCTGAGGTGGATGAACGGCTGCCGCAACCGCGCTCTCACGGCGAGTTCACCTATTTGGTGAACCAAGAAGGCCGCGGATCGCGACTGGGGTTGGGGTGGAGAGACAGCACCATCGTGGCCGTCGACACCATCGTGCGCTACCGCACATTTTCACAACTCCGCGAAGCCCTGGTGCTCCCCGTGCCATGCACCGATGTGACTGTCGACAACGACCACATGCTTGTCTCTGTGCGTCGCGCGGGACAAACCAACCTTTTGTCCTTGCCTCTGCCAAACCTGCAGCTGTTGCACACCCCCTCTTCACAGCAGGGGTTCAATCCACAAGCCTCCACGGCATATCCTTCCACCCTTCCCGATTGGTCCTACGACTGGGCTCCAGATCAAATCAACCATCGGAATTACGTTTTTGAAATCGAAAAGGATCGGGCTGCATCACCGGACACCACCATCGAGCAGGCGCGTCCAACGCCCCAAGAATGGGCCCGCCTCGTGCCCCGCAATTACCGATTGAATTACGCCCTTGACAAAGTCCAAACCCAACTCAACAACACCTTCAACACTTCCTTTTACCAGCCCTACAACGGACAAGTCAACGCGCAGCCAGGTTTGGGCAACGCCACTGAGATTCGGCTCAGTGATGTGATGGACGACAAGCACTTGATTGGCGGGTACACCATTCCCGTCAATTTGTCCAACACGTTTTTTGGGCTGGCTTACCTCAACCTTGAAGGTCAAGTGGACAAAGAGCTCTGCTTCCAAAGGCAATCCAGTGCACGCATCGACCCGACGACAGGTCGCTTGGTGGAAACGGCGACCCATTTGCTGAGACGAGAATGGCGATGGGCGTTTGACGAGGTTCGCAGTGTTCGTTGGGGCATCGCCGCGCGCTTCAATCGCGACGTGATTCAAGGCACGGATCTGTTCTCCCTGACTGCGGACAACAGCACCGGGGAACAACTCGGACTCCAAGTTGCCTGGGTCCACGACGACACACGCAGTCCGAGACTGAACATTCACCATGGCTTCCGGGCCCGAGTCTGGGCCGAATACTTCATCGATGGAGTCGGCTCCGCCACTGTCACAGACGGTGCTCAAGGACTGGTGACGCCGAGCGTAGGATGGTCGTTTGGCACCGTTGGATTCGACGCCCGCCGCTATTTTCCCCTTGTTGGTCCAAGCATCCTGGCCCTGCGAATGGCCGGCGATTGGTCCATTGGCCAAAAGAAGTTGCTCCACATGCTCGGCGGAACGGACAACAGCTTTTCGCTTGCAGGCAATGCGAACACGGCCGTGGATCCCGACATCCCTTACACTTACCAAGCGCGAATCACCCCGCTTCGAGGATTTCAAAACAACGTCCGAAACGGTGCCAACATGACCGTCGCCAATGCAGAAGTTCGGCTGCCAATCTTCTTCAACAGCGCGGGCAAAACGGACTTCTTAAAGCACCTCCAGGCCGTTGCTTTTGCCGATGTAGGCGCTGCATGGACGGGGCTTCACCCCTACACTGATGACAACACTTTCAACTTTGTCACGGTAGAATCGAATCCCATCACGGTGACTGTTAGCAACAACCGAGAGCCCATCTTGTACGACCTCGGGTTTGGGCTGCGGTCGCGTTTCTTGGGATATTGGCTGGCCGCCGATTGGGCTTATGGCGTCGATGACGGCATCACATTGCCTCGCCGGTTTACCTTGTCCTTGAATTTTGATTTCTGAACCATTTTGCCATGCCCATTGATCCTTTGACGTTGTTGTCTCTCCTTGCCATTGGCCTGACCGCTGGTGTGGCTTCTGGTTTCGTTGGTGTCGGAGGCGGCCTCGTGCTCGTGCCTGCAATGGTGGTGTTTTTGGGCCTCGGGCAACACGCCGCCCAGGGCACCAGCCTCGCCATGATGCTCCCGCCTGTGGGCATTCTTGCCGTGCTCCAGTACCACCGCGCTGGAGAAGTGCATTGGACGTATGCAGCCATCCTGTGTGTCACCTTCATCATTGGAGCTTGGACCGGATCCAAATGGAGCCTGAAGCTCTCCGAATCCTGGGTCAAACTCGTGTTTGGCCTTGTCATGCTGTACGCTTCTTGTCGCATGCTTTGGACGGCTTGGTGTCAGCTCAAACCCACCCTGTGGCCATGACTGCCCTCTCAGAGCATTTTCAAGCCCTTGCGGCCAAACATCACGAGGAGTGGATCGAACTGCGACGCCACCTTCATGCCAACCCTGAATTGTCGTTCGAGGAGCACGAAACCATGGCCTTTGTTTCCGCTCAACTTGCGGGTTGGGGCGTTGAACATGAAACCCATGTCACAGACACAGGGATCGTAGCCACGGTTCAAGGACAAAATCCGGACGCCCGTCTTGTCGCGCTTCGAGCAGACATGGACGCCTTGCCCATTCATGAAGCAAATGACGTTCCCTACGCCTCCAAGAAGCCAGGTGTGATGCACGCCTGCGGGCATGACGTGCACACCACATCGCTGTTGGGGGCTGTGCAGTTGCTGCAGGCCACGCGCGACCGCTGGCATGGAACGGTCCGGTGCATCTTCCAACCTGGTGAAGAGCGCATTCCAGGCGGAGCCAAGGGAATGGTGGCCGCCGGCGTGTTGGCCGACCCTTCCCCAGCGCACATTCTGGGTCAACACGTGTACCCGCAATTGCCTGCCGGTCATGTTGGAGTTCGGGGAGGGGACTACATGGCTGCTGCAGATGAAATTCACCTGACCGTTCACGGCCGTGGCGGCCACGCAGCCCTGCCGCATTTGTGCAACGATGCTGTGCTCGCCTCTTCGGCCATCATTGTTGCAGCGCAACAAACCGTGTCGCGAGCGTGTCCTCCTGGCATGCCTTCGGTCCTTTCATTTGGGCGTGTTGAAGCCCTTGGTGCGACGAACGTGCTTCCCAACAGCGTTTCGATTCAAGGGACCTTCCGCTCCATGAACGAAGGCTGGCGCGCCAAGGCGCACGGTCTCATCCAAGACATCGTGGACAGCACCGCAAAAGCACATGGATGTCGCGCCGATTTGGAAATCCGCCAAGGATATCCCCATGTGCACAACGACGTGGCTTTGACCTCTGCGTTCAAAACAGCAGCCATCGAGTACCTCGGTGCCGACCGAGTTCACGATTTGGACATTCGAATGACCGGGGAAGACTTCAGTTACTTCGCCAATGAAATCCCTGGGTGTTTCTATCGTTTGGGCACCGCGTCTCCCATCGAAGGGAACGACTTGGGCACCCATGGCCTGCACACACCTCGCTTCGACGTCGACGAAGATGCCCTGTGCGTCGGTGCTGGATTGATGGCCTACTCGGCAGCCACTGTTGATCGTTGACCTCGCTGTGGGGTGGGTCAATGTGCGACTTCGCACAAAAACTTGATGCGGGCAAGCCGGAGTTCTTCCTCTGAATACACGTCGTCAAATTCCTCCATGGCCGCGCCCAAACCCTCGTCCTCGGACTCGCTAAAGAACTCAAACAATTCCTCGAGACATTCCTCATCCAAGCTCTCGTCGAGGATGTGATCCAAACTGACTTTGGTGCCTGCGCCCACAATGGCTTCAATTTCATCCAGCACCTGGGACCTGTCTCCGTGGATGCCTGCTGCGATGTCGTCCAGCCCCATTTTGCGATCCATCAGTTGGATGATGGTGACTTTGTTGCTCGATTTGGAACCACTGCTTCGCACCAAAAGCGCTTCGTCACGCTCAATCCCCTCGTCTTTGACGTATTGGGCAATCAGTTCAGTGAAGGGCTCACCAAACTTGGCGGCCTTTCCCGACCCAACCCCTGTGATGCGAAGCAGCTCATCGGGATTGACGGGATAGTGCGTGGCCATCTCGTCAAGACTGATGTCCTGGAAAATGACGTAAGGAGGCAATCCCTTGGCTTCACTGACAGTCTTTCGCAACTCGGACAGCATGCCTCTCAATTTGGGATCCAACGCTCCACCACTGTCTCCGCGGGTCTGGGCAAGGGAGTCGCTGGTGTCCACGTCACTGAAATCACGTTGGTTGGCGAGCATGACTGGGTGAGGTTCTGAAATGAACGCACGGCCCTTCTCGGTGAGGTGCAAGACTCCGTACTTCTCCACTTCTTTCGCCAAATAATCCAACACCACTGTTTGGCGCACAATGCCTTGCCAGAATTCCAATCCCTCTTCTTTCCCTCGTCCCCAAAACACGCTGTCGATGGCACCGTAATCCTCCATCTGTCTGTTCTTCGTGGCAGTCAACAAGGACGTGTAGAAGCCCATGCGGTGTTTGCTCTTGTGCTCCATCACGGCACTGAGCAGCAGGTGAACGTCTTCTTGACGGTCCACAAGCGTCGGTGGATTCTGGCTGTTGTCACAATTCATGGCACCAGGTCCGTTCACCTCGTCGAACTCTTCCCCGAAATAATGCAACAGGAATTTCCTTCGGTTGGTGGACGTTTCTGCATACGCCATGACCTCTTGCAACAATTGCATGCCCACTTCTTGCTCCGCAATGGGTTTGCCCTGCAAGAACTTCTCCAATTTGTCGATGTCTTTGTGGCTGTAGAATGCAATGCACCTCCCTTCACCGCCGTCTCTCCCTGCGCGGCCCGTTTCCTGGTAATAGCTCTCAAGAGACTTGGGCATGTCGTAGTGGATGACGTATCGCACGTCCGGCTTGTCGATGCCCATGCCAAAGGCAATGGTGGCAACAATCACATCCACGTCTTGCATCAAGAACTCATCTTGGATGCGGCTGCGTTGGCCGCTGTCCATGCCTGCATGATAGGCCAGTGCCTTGATGCCATTCACACTCAACGTCTCGGCAATCTGCTCCACCTTTTTGCGGCTCAGACAATAGACGATGCCACTCTTTCCCGCATGCTGGAGACAGTGACGGACAATTTGTTTCAGCGCGTCTTTTTTGGGCCGCACCTCGTAGAACAAATTGTCCCGGTTGAATGACGATTTCAACACGACTGCATCCACCATGTTCAGGTTTTTCTGAATGTCCTGTTGAACCTTGGGGGTCGCTGTGGCTGTCAAAGCCATGATGGGCACATCGGCGATGCCCTTGATGATGGGTTTGATGCGTCTGTATTCAGGCCGAAAGTCGTGTCCCCATTCAGAAATGCAGTGGGCTTCGTCCACAGCAACAAAACTGATGCGGACCGACTTCAAAAAGTCAATGTTTTCGCTCTTTGTCAGGCTCTCTGGGGCCACATAGAGCAACTTGGTCCACCCTTCCGCCACATCCATTTTGACCCGCTCGGCCTCAGAACGGCCCAAAGAAGAGTTCAAAAAGTGAGCCACACGCTTGTCCTCGTGATGTCCGCGAATGGCATCCACTTGGTTTTTCATAAGCGCAATGAGGGGGCTGATGACCAAGGCCACACCATCCATCATGAGGGCTGGCAACTGGTAGCACATCGACTTGCCACCACCTGTGGGCATGATGACAAAGGTGTCTCTTCCGTCCAGCACACTTTGGATGGCTTTTTCTTGCTCACCCTTGAATTCATCGAATCCAAAATACGTTTTCAGCGCCTCCTGCGGCGCAATCTCTACCAGGCTCATCTACAGACGTTAGCTTTGCTATCATTAAATATACGCAAAACAACCACGTGGCCAACCCTTTGAAACCCTCAAATTCCAGCTCGACTTCGCAGACGGATGAATCGGTGGGGCGCCGTGCGCTTGAGTTGGCCGCCGAGGCCCTCCGGCATGCAGCGAGGACCCTCGATGCAGACTTCGCAAAAGCCGTTCAGGAATTGTTCTTGACGAAGGGCAAGGTGATCGTCACCGGAGTCGGGAAAAGTGCCCACATCGCAGCCAAAATTGCCGCCACCTTGAACTCGACCGGAACGAGCGCAATGTTCCTGCATGCTGGAGAGGCCATGCATGGCGACGTCGGCGCCGTCAACCATGGTGATGCGGTGCTCTGTTTGTCCAAAAGTGGAAGCAGTGATGAAGTCGTGGCCTTGATGCCCATCTTGAAGCAGCGCCAATGCACCATTGTGGCCATGACCGCCAGACCCACCTCACCCCTGGGCCAAGCCGCCGATGTGTTGCTCAATGTGGACGTATCTGAAGAGGCCTGCCCGTTTGATTTGGCCCCAACAACAAGCACCTCATTGCAACTCGCCATGGGTGACGCTCTGGCCTTGGCTTTGATGAACCGTTCAGGCTTCCAACCAGACGATTTTGCCAAGAACCATCCAGCAGGAGCGTTGGGGAAGAAACTCACTTGGACCTTGGGGGAACTCGTCGACAAGAGCCGCAGACCAGCTGTGGCGTGGGACGCTTCCATCCCAGAAGTGCTGCAAGCCATGTCTGAGGCGCGATACGGAGCCACTGTGGTTTGGGCAGAGGGGAGTGATTGCCATGTGGCTGGCATTGTCACCGATGGTGACCTTCGCAGGGCCATGGCTGCGGATCAACTCCAATCTGCTCGGGCTGGAAGCATCGCCTCATTGTCCCCAAAAACGCTGTCTGCCGACACCCTTGCCTCCAAGGCCGCCCATTGGATGCAAGATGAAAAAATCAGTCAAGTGGTGGTCATGAAGGGCGACACCTACGCAGGGATGGTGCATTTGCACGATTGCCTCCGAGAAGGCTTGGTTTAACTTCGCGACATGGCGATGGACCAGGCCCACGACGAAGCCCAAATGGGGTTTCTCGACCACCTCGAAGAACTTCGACGTCGGTTGTTCATTGCGGTCGTGGCAGTGGTGACTTCGGCTGTGGTGTTGTTCGTGAACAAAGATTGGGTGTTCGACACCATCTTGTTTGGCCCAAGGAATCCGGAGTTCATCAGTTACAGAGGATGGTGCGCCTTGTCTCACGCCATAGGCTCCGGCGACGCCTTGTGCGTGGAGACCATTTCGTACGAGCTCATCAACACAACGATGCTTGGCAACTTCTCAGCTCACATCATTGTGAGTCTTGTAGGGGGCATCATCCTTGCCTTTCCTGCGCTGATTCACCAAGCGTGGGCCTTTGTCAGGCCGGCTTTGAAAACCAAAGAGCGCAACGCTGCCAAAGGAGCAGGCCTCGCCTCGACCTTGTTGTTCTTGGTTGGTGTTGGGTTTGGATATTTTCTCATCGCCCCGTTGAGCCTGCAATTTCTTGGGAATTACGAATTGGGTGATGTGGCGTCACGCATTGCTGTCATGAGCTACGTCAAGACCGTGGCGAGCATCACCCTGGCCTCAGGCATTGTGTTCCAGTTGCCCGTGTTCATCTACTTTTTGAGCAAGGCAGGGCTGGTGACAGCCGCCATGCTCAAGTCGTACCGTCGACATGCATTGGTGGGCATTTTGGCCCTTTCCGCAGTCATCACACCCCCTGACGTGACAAGCCAAATCCTCGTGTCCATGCCTGTGTTGCTGTTGTACGAGATGGGAATTTGGATTGCCCGAAGACAGGACAAACGACGCGTGAATTGATCCGTCGATTGCTCACTTGGATCATGTGGGGATTGGGACTTTGCGCCCATGCCCAAACCTCTGTTTCAGGCCGCATCTTTGACGGCAACACAGGGTCCCCCATTCCCTTCGTGAATGTGGCATTCGCAGGCACACCAATTGGCACCATGACCGACGCCCAAGGCATGTACGCTTTGGAGGCGGGCGCATCCCGTGTGACCCGGATTTCATTCTCTTGTCTGGGCTATCAAAACCAAACGATCTCCATCCAACGCGGGGTGCCTCAAGTCATCAATGTCTCACTTGAAGCACGCAGCATTGATCTCGAGGCCGCAGTCATTCGGCCTGACAGGAAAACCGTGAACCCCGCCAAACCACTCATGCAACGCGTGGCCGACGCCAAGCCAAACAACGACCCCGCCTCGATTCCAGCGCTGCACCACCAGTTCTACGAAATCATGGAAGTGGCCCTCAACGATTATCCCGAACGATGGCCGGAACGACGCTTTTGGGGACCGTTCAAGTGGGTGTGGGACCACCTCGACAGTTCCGAGCACCGAATGTCCTTGCCGCTTTTTGTGTCTGAGCTTTCCGGATCCATGCGCACGCAGAAGCGAAGGCGTGAAAAACGCATCGAGGCGGCGCGCGCGACCTGGCTGAAAAATGGCGAAAATACATCGAGTGTCCAGGCTGAATTTTTGGACATCAACCTCTATGAAAACCAGATGTTGTTGTTGGACCGCGCCTTCACCAGTCCGCTGCACGACCGGGGGAACGTTCATTACCGGTACTACATCCTGGATACGCTCGACCACCAACAACGCACGTGTTTCCATCTGGCTTTCGTGCCTCGCCGGAGAGGCGAACTCACTTTTGAAGGAGAAATGTGGATCGACACATTGACCCTAGGCCTGAAACATGTCGAGGCCAAAATCAGCGAGGGTGCCAATGTCAACTTTGTCCGCAACTACACATGGAGCCAAACCTTCGAGCGCCTCGACAATCGCTGGGTGCTCGGACGAGAAGAAAACCTTGCTGACATCAGTTTGAGGGAGGGCGGCATGGGCATCTACAGCCACCAGGTGGTGGTCAATTCTGCATTTGAGACCGCCAGCGGATGGCCTGATTCTGTGTGGACGAGTTCGAGGGACATCAGCTTTGCCAAGGGTTCCAATGAAGTGTTGCAAGCATCTTGGCAAGACCTTCGGCCCACACCTCTTTCGACGCGCGCCTCCAACACGTATTGGTTGGTCGACAGCGTGCAAAGCATGGGGCAGTACAAGTTCCTTGAAGGCCTCTTGATGCTCTTAGGAACCGGTTATGTGGTCAAGGGGCCTCTGGAAATTGGGCCATATTTCGATGCGTTCAGCCAAAACGCCATCGAAGGCAACCGCTTCAGTTTGGGGCTTCAAACAAGCAACGACTTTTCACGGAAAATTTGGTTGCAGTCGTTTCTGGCATATGGAACCCTGGACCAACGATGGAAGTACGGCGGTTCAGCAGAGTGGATTGTCCGAAGGTCTCCACGCACCGAGGTGTTTGCCGAGCACACACGAGACATTGACCAGCTGGGGATGATGAGTTTCTTCAACCAAGGCAATGGATTGAACAGCGTCTTGCAACTCAATGCCCAAACTCGATTGAGCGAAGTCACCCGCACTGAAATCAGTGTCCTCCACGAGTTCGGGGCAGGCTGGGGACAGGCGTTGGAACTCCGGCACCGGACCGTCGCGCCCCGCGGTGAAGTGGAATTCGTCCGGGAAAGCGACCCAACGGGACGGTCTCCCCTGACCACCTCAGAGCTCACAATTCAGACCCGCTATGCGAGAAACGAGCGCTTTTTGACGGGGGCATTTGAGCGCATCAGTTTGGGATCCAACTGGCCCATCCTTACCGCCACCGCCACCTTGGGCTTGCCCAATGTCTTTGGAAGTGAATTCAATTACCAGCGATGGACATTGGACGTTGAGGGCATCCAACGCATGGGGCCCTTGGGACGCATCGAATGGTGGTCGCAAGGTGGCATGTACACTGGCCAAGCACCCGTCGTGCTCACTGAACTCCAGCCCGCCAATGAAACGTCGCTGGGCATTTTCGAGGCCTTCAATTTGTTGCGGTTCCTGGAGTTCGCAAGTGACCGTTGGGTGAGAGGTTGTGCCGAGTGGCATGGCGAAGGCACGCTGTTGGGGCGCATACCACTCATTCGCGAATTGCGCATCCGCGAAGTCGTCGGCGTCAAAGGGGTTTTCAGCACGTGGGATGACAGGCACGAGTCCATCATGGACATGCCAACCACCACGACGGGACTCCATGGTTGGTATGCGGAAGGAGTGGTTGGTGTGGAGAACCTGTTCAAATTCCTTCGGGTAGATGTGCACCGTCGCCTCACCCCAAGCGTTGAGGGCATGCGAGAGCCTTGGGGCTTTCGCGTGGGACTCGGATTGGAACTTTGAACGAACTTTGACACATGGACCTCGTTGCTGACAACCTCATCAAAACCTATGGCAAACGCACGGTGGTGGACCGCGTGTCTTTTCGCGTGGCTCCTGGCGAAGTGGTCGGGTTGCTCGGACCCAACGGCGCCGGCAAAACCACGAGTTTTTACGCTGTGGTGGGGCTGGTTTCCCCCGATGGGGGGCGGGTCCACTTGGGCGAAGATGACGTGACGAGTGACCCCATGTATGTGCGCGCCAAAAAAGGCATCGGTTATCTCCCCCAAGAACCGAGTGTGTTTCGGAAGTTGAGTGTGGAAGACAACGTGGCTTCCATCCTGGAAATGCAACGTTTGTCCAAAGCCGAGGCTCGAGAACGACTCGAACAATTGCTGGAAGAATTCAACTTGAAGACTGTACGGAAAAGTCCAGGAGACGTGTTGTCAGGAGGGGAACGACGGCGGACTGAAATCGCCCGTGCATTGGCCTCAAACCCCAAGTTCATTTTGTTGGACGAACCTTTTGCTGGGGTGGATCCCATCGCTGTGGAAGACATCCAACGGATTGTCGATCAACTTCGACACAAGGGCATCGGCGTGTTGATCACAGACCACAACGTGCAAGAAACACTGCACATCACTGACAGGGCCTATCTGTTGTTCGAGGGGAAAATCCTCAGGGAGGGAACGGCCGAAGAGCTCGCTGCGGACGAAACCGTCCGTCGCGTGTACCTCGGTCAAAACTTCACGCTCCGCCCACGCCCCTCGCGCTGAGTTGGGCATCCAGCAACTTCGCCACATACTTGCCCATGACGTCGAATTCCAGGTTCATCGGGGAGCCTACCTCTGTTTGGTGAAGGTTCGTATGTTCCCAGGTGTAGGGAATGATGGCCACTGAAAAATGTCCCGGGCCACTTTCCACCACCGTAAGGCTGATTCCCGCCAGTGCGATGCTGCCCTTGGGTACCGTGATCCACTCAGGTCCTTGGGGATGCTCAATGGTGAGCACCCAACTTCCCTCCCGAGATTCCACTGAGGCCAAGGTGCCGGTGGTGTCCACGTGGCCTTGGACGACATGTCCGTCGATTCGGTCGCCGACCACAGCACATCGCTCGAGGTTGAACACGTGGCCGACGTCGCAACCGCCGAGGTGGGTTTTGGCAAGTGTCTCTTCTATGGCCGTCACGGTGTACACGTCTCCTTCAATGGCCACAACAGTGAGGCACACCCCATCGTGAGCCACGCTTTGATCCACGTTCAGTTCAGCGGTGAAAGGCGCCTTCACATCCAGGTGAACATTGGTGCCTTCTTCCCTTTTGCCGACAAGCGTGCCTTGGGCTTCGATGATTCCTGTGAACATGCGTCGAATTTACGATGGGTGGCAGGTTGCAAGGCGCTTGTTCGAAGTGAACCTCCAAAATCAGTCCAGCGCCACTTGGCGCCCATCCACAAGGGTGACTTCGCCGGAAAACCGCTCTGCGATGATGCCTTCCAGCCTTCGCGTGTACGCCGTGACAACGTAGAAATGGACCCCATCAGGCATGGGCTCCCCACTGTCCAAATACGTTCCATTCCAATTCACCCAAGGATCCTTGGTCTGGTAGACAAGGACCCCCCAGCGATTGAAGATGTCGACCTGCACACTGTCGATGAACTTCCATGGGAATGCCCTGAATGCATCGTTCCGTCCATCTCCGTTGGGCGAAAAAACATTGGGTAAGAAATAAAATGGACAATTGTCCACGCAAACCGTATCCCTGGCACCTCCCTCATTTCTTCTAAGCACACCATCCGGACCTGCTGTCAAACTGTCCAATGCAGTCACTGCAAAACAGCCGGCAATGGTGCCCAAGGCATCGTCCTCATTGAAGACAGCCGAGTTGTTTTCACCCCCCTCAACTTCCCTCCACATGGTCAATGAATCCCCAGCGAAAGGCGCCCAATAGATTCGATACGCCACAATGTCGTCTGACTCGCATCCAGGGACCGGCTGCCAGGTCAGCGAATCTCTGCGATCCTCGCAGTTCGGAATCACTTCAAGTGCCATGTCGCATGGCGCTGAGAAATCGAAAGGCTGCGCACATCCCTCCTGACTGAAATTGACAATCGGGTGCGCTGTGGAAGGGTCGTCGTAAGCGCCGAGGGTGGTGACCCGATAGCAATACGTTTGGCCATTGACCAAGTTCGTGTCCACGTAGAACGGCACGGCCACCGTGTCAAGCACCTCATATCCACCACCGGTCGGGACTTGACGTTCAATCACAAACCCATCCACACGCCATGGGACATCTTGCAGGACCTCCAAGCGAAGGCGGTTGTCGTCCGGCACAAAGGACAGCCAAGGCGTGGTTGCGCTGGGTGGAACCCCCACAAGTTCATCATTGCTGTGCAGCCGAACTTCGTATTCCCAGCCTTGGTTGGCCGTGTTCAACCCGTCCAACCACACCAAGGTGTCCAACGCCAACAACGAAGGTTCTGAGCCCGAAGTCCATGCCAATTCAAACGCGCTTGACCCCACATTCGCTCGGCCCCACAACTCATAATGGTAGGGTCCAGGAAACGCCTCGGCATCGAGTTCACTCGGAGGGGACCAACCCACCAGCAAAGAATCCGACGTCCCCGTTGACCCCACAGAGGCGTGCGTCATTGCCGGGATGTCTTTTCGGATGCGGCCGCAGACCTCATCGCTGGCCAACGACAATGCGCCGTCGCTGTAGCGCGTGACAACTCGATAACAATAGGTCACCCCAAAACTCAGCCCCGTATCATCCACCCAGCCGACATCGTCCAACGTGGTTGTGCTGCCGACCAAAACGTATCCCGCTTCCTCAGGGATGCCAACTTCACACAGTGCAGGTTCCCAGTCGGAAGGGATTGCCTGCAACCGACGGTGCACCTCGTAAAGCCCCAATTCACGTTCGACCTGAGAGAGCCCCTCCACACATTCGTTGGGCGCCCAATTGACAACCATGTCATAGCCAATGGGTTCCGCCATCAGGTTGGTTGCTGGGGGAGAAACCACGGTGATTTGACGCGTCTCAATGTCCACCAGGGGGATGGCGTTGCCAAGGTCCTGCGCCCGGAAGACGACCTGATAAGGCTGCGCCCTCACTTCCTCGCACTGCGGAGTCCAATCAAACGTTCCTGATCCCGCGCCCGACATCGAAACAAAACTCCCCGGATGCGCAACTTCGCTCAACGTCCCGCCAACCGCAGAAATCGACACGCCGTCGCCATCGGGATCCTCGGCGGTCACTTCAAAGGTCAACGAGGTGCCTGCGAGCACACAAGTGTCTGACAGCGCAGACAACACCGGTGGTTGGTTGGCACACAGCTGCACATCGATTTGCAAGTCTCGCGTGACCTCTCCCACTTTCCGCATGACGCCCGACACCTCGCGCCACTCTTCGACACGTATGGCAACGTTGTACTCGCCAGCAATTTGGGGGGTGTTCCAAGTGAGGTCGCCTGTGAATTCATCGATGGCAAACACGTCAGCGGCAGCGCTGATTTCGTCAGGATAGACGTATGTGGGGATGAACTCTCCGCCGAAGCCACGGCTTGGCACCAGGCTGTAGGTCAGGACATCGCCATCCGAATCGTACGCTGCCGGATTGTGAATCCAAAGCTGATTCAAACACGCATTTTCAGTGGCAGGATTGAGAAGCTGAACGCTGTTGTTGTGTCCAGCCTGAGGGTCAATGATGAGCAACGATTGAATGGCGAATGGGGTGTCCACCGAACCCGTCATGTTCAAGACACCTTCGTTTCGATTGGGGTCCTCCACAGTGATGGGATAAATCCCCGGACCGCCGTAAGTGTGGGTGCCGCGATAGGTGTTCCGTTGGATGTCGCCCGGCAAGTTGACAATGGGCTGTTCTCGTTCGAGGCTGTCCAACACGTTCGTCGACTCGTCACCCCATGTGAGGTAAAGCCAGGGCCGGTCAGCCAACGCACTGGCTTTGGTGTAGGTGGTGATGACCACCTCATAGGTCAAGCCTTGGACATGGGTGTAGGTGATCTCTCCTGCCCTGTTGTGCGTGGCCCAGGCCGTTGAGGATGCCATGGTCAAAAGCAAAGCC
>JAYZBB010000024.1:0-8856 GCA_036339415.1 Bacteroidota bacterium
GGATCGTAGTTGCACGCGAGGGGTTGGGTGCAACCATAAACCTCTGAGCCGTCACATACGCCGTTGCTGTCGGCATCCTCAGTGCAATCACCTCCACATACGCCGACTGCATCCAGCACATTGCCGTCGCAATCACACGCACCTTCTGCGATGTATTCACAACTGCCGTCGTCGATGGTTGCGTTTGGATTGTAGTTGCATGCTTCTGTGTCGTCGCAACCTGCAACTGGTCCTCCTTCGGGATAGAACACACCAGAACCGTCAAAGTCCACAGAAACTTGAATCGCTTCCGTGTCGGATTCCGAGCTTGGGTCAAATTGGTTGAACACTTGATAGTTCAAGGTTCCAGAAATGTCACCCGTGGTTGTAACCTGCATGATCAGGATACGAAGATCGTCTCCTGCAAATGCATTTTGGGCGGTGTTGATGGTGAACCAAGACGCACCAATGATGGAATTGCTCAACAATGAGGTCGCACCATCAGTGCCGAAAAACGGCGTGATCGGCTGTGCAGCATCTTCAGCGAGCTGTGGGTCCGCCGCACCATCGATTCCCGAGGTTGAGGCTGGTCCTACCAAGCCTAGGGTGGCAAAGGAGTCGTCGGCCAAATCGGGGAAGATGCTGACAAAGGTTGGATTGATGCCGGAAGCGTTCCAGGAGCTGTTGGTCGCCGCATTGAATGCTCCCTCAGGAACATTCACTTCCAACGGGTTCTCGTTGTTGCCAAAAACCGCAGAGATTTGGTCGTTGGCATCGTCAAAGTTCACATAGAACTTGTACGTCGTTGCATTGGGAACCACCGTGGCAGGCGACGCCTCCACTGTCAAATTGTATTGGGCTGTGCCCAAGGTTGAGAGCCCCGTCAACAGGAGCGCACAAAACGTAAGATGTTTCATGAATCGGGATATGGTTGAATGGTAATTTGGTCAGCAAGTTAGGCGCCCAAGACCACCCCTTTCCGACCATTTGTCAAGAAGGAATCAACACTTTGGACTTGAAAAGCGTCAATCTTTACAAGACGCTTTTTTTGTCCCAGCATATGGACAAGTTCTCGTTCGGAAACGCCATGCGCTTGGACTCTCGTCCGTAACTTGCTCGACAAACATTCTTTCTCTGAATGAACCTACGAATCACAAAGGCCTGCGCGACCAAAACTTCGGCAACAACCCTCCTTCATGGCTGTGCATGGATGGTCCTGTTCTTCTTGAGTTTTTTGGCCTGTCCTGGAACGGCCTTTTCCACATCTTCTTCAAGCTTGACCGGGGACGTCACTGTCCTGAGTCTCAATGCAAGCGGCTCTGAGCAAACCAAGTTTTGTCTTGGCGAGTCGGTCACATTCTTGTTGAGTGAAATGGATTTCAAAGGCGAGGAGGAGGAAGTGGACAGCATCCCTTGGTCCATCTCCTTCAACCAACTTCCCATCCCCGAAGACGAGCTTGACCAATACCTCATCCTGGATGCTTCCGTGGGAGCCTCACTCAACGATTGGCAGCAAGAAACGGAATTGACCTTTGAACCACTTCAACAGGGATGTTATCAGGTCACCGTGGACCCTTTCATTTTCTTCTCCACCCAAACACAAAATGTGGGCACCCGAGAAATTGTGGTGGCCGATGCTCCTGCCAAACCAGAGCTGTTTGGATTTGACGATGTGTTGATGTGCGACGGAGGATCCATCGACGGTGGCTTTTTCTCGAACACCGTGGGTTCGGTGTACATGACCCTCTCGCACGAATGGCTGAATGCTTCAGGGGCCGTCTTGGACAGCCTGACCCTCGGGACGGGCAGCCCCACGTGCGACGGTCCAAGCCTCAACGGTACATTCGCTTCTGGCGTTCTGCCCGCAGGGGCTTACGATTTGGTGGTGGAATCCAGCAACATGTGCGGCGACTCTTCGGAAGTTCTTGAAGTGGAAGTTGTTGCGTTCCCAGCATTCGCACTGAGCTCCGACCCGGTTTGTGCCGACGACAATGCCACCGTGTTGAGCGATTTTGTGCTGGCCGACTACGCCATGGCAGACGGCACGTTGCCGACGCCCATGGCCTCCTGGTCGAACGGCACTACGGATTTGGCACATGCGATTTTCGCCTCCCCTCAAGGCGGAGACTCTTTCACCCAAACCATCGAACTTCTCTACGAAAACGTGGATGGCGACGGCACGCTCATCGACGATGCGTTGTGTGAATCCACAGCTGACGGCGCCCAAGTGGTGCACGTGCCAGAAGCCATTTCCATCGCGAGCACAGGCCCCGAAGACGGCTTCGCCTGTGACGGTGCTGAAGTCACCCTCTCCATCGACGGCGTCTCAAGTGCCGACCCTGTGGAAAGCTACGTCTGGGATCCGAGCATCCTGCCTTCCATTCCTGACCTCAACAGCACGTCCATCGTTTGGGGTTCATTCGAATTGGACGTCACGGGCACCGTGGAGCAAACATCTGTTTGGTCTGACGGAACGACTTGCGTCAACGACACGTCGTTCAGCATCTCCGTCATCGAGAAGCCTGAAATCTCATGGCTCGAAGGGGACGACAACATTTGCCTTGGCACAGATGGTGGACTTTCGATCAAGATTGAATCTGCGTCCACACCCGACGTGGAGGTGGTTTGGGCCTTGGAAAACGGGGGGACAGATTTGGCGGTTTGGCCGGGAGCCAACGGAATCATTTTTATTGAGGCAGACAACTTCACTTCCGCGGGACAATACCCTGTGCTCGCCACGCCCACTGACGCCAACGGATGTGTGGGTGACCCGATCGAAGGCTTGGTGGAGGTGTATCCCCTGCCGATCCCAGAGGCTGCATTTCCTGAAACCTGTGAAGGCGAAAGTGTGGTTCCAGTGGGTGTCGAGAACGGCGCTGCCTTCGACCATGCATGGACCATCAACGGCGTGGCCTTTTCAGGCACCGGTGCCAACACTGCGGCCCCGGAATTCCCCAATGTGGCATGCGGGGATTCTGCAGGACTCGTTCTCATCCAGAACATCACTGTGGACGGTGAAATCCTCATGTGTGCATCAGATACGCTCGTTCAAGCCCTGAATGTTGTGGCACTTGCCATGCCTGAGGTCAGCGCGGCGTCGCCTTTGTGCAATGGCCTTGACGTCGATTTCACGTTTGCAGAAACTGAAGATGGCTCAGGGTGCTCGCCTTTCAGCGCTGCTTATGAGTGGACCTTCGTCGCGGGCGAAAATTCTCTTGGCCATTCAGGAATCGGTCCATTCACATTTCCCGCCGGGACCTTCGAGGACATCCAGGTCACCGTGGAAGCTCAATCGTCGGGAGCGGATGGCACCGTTTGTCCCTCTACGGACGCCTTTGTGTTCACCATGACCGACAATCCAGAATTCGCGGATCTGCCCTTGGACTGGTTGGTTTGTCGCGACGGAGAATTGGCCCTGGAGGACAATGGAGTCACAAGCCCCAACGGCAGTTTGGTCTATTCATGGAACGACACTTCTGTGCCGCAGGTGTTCGACATTGAAACTGACGACCCTTTTGCAAGTGCGGCCACCCTTTCGGTTCAATCGGGTGCCGGCTCCGCCTCGGAAGGTGAAGTGACCTTGACAGCCGAAGATGTCGTAGGATGCATGGCCTCGGTTTCTGTTGTGGTGGACATTTGGGAGCCTCCCCTGGCAGGAAACTTGACCGTCAGCACGCCAACGCTCTGCTCTGGAGCCACCCTGAACTTGGATTTGGACGGCTTTGTCACGGACGACCAAACCAACGCAGACGCCGTCACCTACGAATGGGAAATCACCGCCAGCGATGGCGCCACGTACACGGCCATCAGCGCGGTCGACTTTGACGCGTCCGTGGAAGGCATCGTTGTTCCAGACGCGGCGTTCAGTGACTTTTCGGATCCTGTTGCCCTCAATTTGGCCTTGACCATGTCTGACGGCAATTGCTCAAGCAACCAATCATGGGAAAACGAGGTCGACGTGTACCCCAACCCCCTGGTGACCTACCCTGACCCCGACGACAGGAAAGTTTGTTCGGGGGACGATTGGACGGGCACATTGGAAGGCCCAACGTCGCTGACTTGGGAAACCAACCCCGGGGCACCGGAAGGCGTCGCCGATGCGGGGGGCTTTTTGTGGTCTGTGCCGTGGTCGGCCATCGATGTGTACACAGAAGATGTCGTGCCGGTGACCTACACCCTGCTGGCATCCTCGGATTATGGCATCACCACATGCACACAGCCAAGCACCCTCGAGTTGAGTGTGCTGGAGAACCCGGTGGTGACGAATCTTTCGAATCCTGATTTCGCCAATCCGGATACGGCCATGTGTGCCGACGAAACCATCACTTCGGGTTGGAGGGACCTCGTGGGAACAGGAAGCGGTCCTCCTTACACCTATTCCTGGCAAAACGCAGACGAATCAGATGTGTTTTTGATCGAACCCATCGGCGCTGGCATTACGGCCAACATTTCTTTGTTGTCACTCGATGAGATTCCTGCAACAGGGATGTACACGTTCAGCATCGTGGACAGCGAAGGATGCACGGGCGACACCACTTGGACCGTCACCATCCACGAACTCCCAGAGATTGGCAACCTGACCGTCAACCCGGGCGAAGTTTGTTCAGAGGGAACGATCGAATTGGCATTGGACAGTTACAGCGTCGATGACGGACTTGATGCAAGCGATGCAACGTTGACTTGGTCCGCCACCCTGAACGACCCGGCTGGGACGGTGACCATAGAAGGCAACGGAGACAACGTGACAGCCTCTCCCAAGCTTCCAGAACTTCCTTTCCAAGACTTCACCGGACCGGACGCCTTGACCGTCGAATTGACCATCGACATCGTTGGGTGCGAATCCACTGCGTCATGGGACGACGTGACGAGCGTGTATCCCAATCCAGCTCTGCAGGCAGACAACAATTCCGTGTGCGCTGGAGAGTCATGGTTGGCCAACCTCAGTGGTTTCCAAGAACTGACTCTATTGGGCGACACCCCAGAGGACAACATTGTATGGACCCTGTCCGACGCAGGCATTGGGGTGGACATTGAATTGTCGCAGGATTACATTGGAAGCCCTTCAGGTGGTGTCCAAATCACCACAGACTTTGTTGGCACCGTCGAATACGCCACAGGGTTGACTTGCAGCACCCAGTCGCCTTTTCAGCTGCAGCGTCGCCCCACACCAGCCTTGGCGGTTCTGGGTGACGACCCCAATGGAGCCGCAGACGACTTCGTTCTCTGTGAAGGAGAGGATTTCATTTTGACAGCCTCCCACAACTCCCCAAGCGGATTGAGCGCGGCTTACGTGTGGGAGCAAGAGGTAGACAATGGTGCAGGAGGCATTGCCCTGCAAACCATCACGAATGTCAGCGGAAACGAAGCTTATCTCGTTGATGTTGAGGCTGAAGCTCCATTGGATGCCACCACACTCCTCAGTGGTTTGGCCACTGCGACTTATTCTTACAACAGTGCCCCCGGATTTGAGTGCGTTGTGGAAACGACATGGGACGTCCAAGTCATGCCACGGCCCTTTGTCCTGTTCGACCTGCCCGTCGATGTCGGTTGCGATGGCGACACATTGGCACTCAATGCCAATTTGGTCTCGGGTGCCACAAGCTTAAACGGTGAGTCAATCGCGTGGGAGTGGGCTTGGGACGTGAGCACCTTCAACGAAGTACTGACCACGAGTGATCCGACAACTGCCATCAACTTTGAGGCTCAGTATGAGGACGAAGTCACTGGGCAATCCACCCAGTCCATTGAGGTCATCGTGACCGACAGTTACGGGTGCATCAGCGCACCACGTGAAACGAGCATCCTTGTCCTCGAGCGACCTGAAATTCAGCTTGACATACCTCTTGCTTGTGCAAATGACAGCGCGGTCGAAGTGGTGGTTTCTGGAGGAGACGTCTACACGTGGAATCTCGACTTGGACAACCACGCTGGCGAACTGGAAAACAGCGTGTATTTCCCAACTTTTGCCTCCACTGGGGACTCCATTCAGACCCTCCTTTTTGACGACCCCCAAAACGGCGAAAGCGTGGAAGTCACCGGTGCGCTTGTGCATGTTGTGGCTTCTGGAGAAATTTTGACGTGCTCTGCCTCTACTGCCGCCGACTGGATCGTGTACGACATGCCAACCATTTTGGCTGGATTGAACCACTTGCCTCCACCCTTTTGTGAGGGAGAGTTGATGACATTTGAAGACAATGGGCCATCGGCCGGAGCTGTGGCCTACGACTATTGGACATCCAGCGGCTTGGATGAAATGATGGTGACTGACAATGAAATCCAATTCACCTTGTTCAGCGACTCGACCACTTTCGAGGTCGTGAAATACGAAACGCACTCTTTGCCCTCAGATCCCACCAACATCGTGACCTGCAGTGTGGGAATGGACACCTCGTTTGCTGTCGTCCCCAAACCCACTGTTGCACTTGGTGGCAACACAGGAATCTGTCAAGGCGAAGAAGGTGCAGTGGCTGTGGAAGTGACCAACCTGGACTCTGGATTTGCCTATGTGCCCACATGGTTTGTTTCTGCGGGAGTGGACACCGTCGAAGTGAGCGGCGGGTTCGAACTGCACGTCTTGGACACCATCGGCGTTCAAGAAGATCCAACCGCACCCATCACTTTTTCGGTGACGGTGGAAGACAACAATGGATGCCAGTCAGCCACAGAAACCTTCAACATGGACATTTTTGCGAAGCCTGTGTTGGACCTCGTGAGCGGGTTGCCTCAATCTGTGTGTTCTCCCTCGACAGAATGCATGCAAGTCGACATTCTGAATACGGGGTTGGATTTGAATGCCACGCAGGTGACCTACCTCTGGGGAACCATGGAGTCCAATTTGAACCAGTTCTGCGATGAGTACGCCTCCGCGCCCGGCGATCCCTGTCCAGCCACAAGAGAAGTCTCAGTCAATGTTCTCTTCACGCACGACCTTGGGTCTGGGGTGGAGTTGATTTGCAGCTCAAGCACTGGCGACACCGTGGTCGTGAATCCAACCCCTGAGCCTGAATTCTCTTTGGAGGCGCCCCAGGCATGCATGGATCCCGACAGCGCCAACCTGATTCCTTTGGTGCATGACACCCTTTACAACATTTGCGCTGGCGACAGCTTGTCCTACCAATGGTTTGTCACGCCCCTCGACGGGTTGGAACAAAGCGACTTGATTTTTATCAACGATACGACACCATTCCCTAGCTTGAAGGTTGACACGGCCGGTGCCGTCAACGTGGTGTTGGAAATTGAGAACAGCTTCGGATGCAGCCAAACCACGAGCAACGCTTCGTTCACAGTTCGGCCATTGCCTGTGCCAGAGCTGACCTTCGTTCAGGAGTCCGTGTGCGTCCCCACCACGGTCGAGGTGCTGAATTCGTCATCGGGAGCGTCTGAATTTTCAATGTCCATTCCTGCCTTTGGAGATTTCGACAACTTCTTGTCGCCGCTTGTGCTCGATGTGGAATTCCCAGGAGGGTACAGCCCTGAATTCACCTTGTCCAACACGCACACCATAGGCGACCACGACCTCACATGCACCGTAGACACGGTGTACAGCGGAGCCTTTGAAGGCCAAACTCCTCCTGTCGCCGACTTTGTGGTGCTGCCAGACACGTCCATTGAATTTGTGGACCCCGTCGTGGAGTTCATCAATTTGTCGGAAGGCCAAACCGTCAACATTTGGTCCTTTGGCAATGGCGAAGGATCGAGCGAAACCGATCCTGAAGTGGAATACGCCAACCCTGGCGTGTACAACGTGCAGCTGCTCGTCCGGAATGAATACGGGTGCACCGATGTCCGCAGTCAAGCCATTGATGTGTACACCGATTTGTACGTGTACGTGCCCAATTCCTTCACCCCAAACAACGACGGGTTGAACGACGTTTGGGCCCCATCCATTCTCGGACAGGATGTCATTTCCACCTACGAGTGCATTGTGTTCAACCGCACCGGACACATGGTCTTCTCCTCCAATGACCCCAACGAGCCGTGGCTTGGTGAAAATGCGGTGTCGGGCAACGGCAACTACTACACGGGTGGGCCAGAGGTGTTTGTTTGGCGCATCAAAATCAAGAAGAAACTCGGACAAGGCGCCAAAGTGTACGAGGGGCATGTCACGATGATCCGATGAGCGCATGAAACTCCGATGCCTTCGGACGGGGCTTCTGCTGTTCGCTGCATTGTTGTTGGGTCCTTTCGTTGCGCAAGGGCAATCCATCGGCACGCCGCTCGGTGACGAGGAAGGCCGCTTGAGGGCTCCCATCGTTGGCGCCGGAGACTCCGTGTACCACAACCATGAGACGCTCGTGAATGTCCAGTTCAGCCAAGTACAGCTCAGTCAATGGGCAGCTGGGGGACAGAGCTCGGCGAGCTTGATTGCCAAAGTCGATCAATTTTGGGAATACGATGGGCTGAAGTTTGGGTGGGACACAGAGGTGCATGGGGCATTTGGACTGCTCCACCGTCCCGACGAAGGCATCCTGCTCAAAACAGACGACCGCATTGAGCTGGCCTCGAAATTGGGGTACCGTTTCGAAGAGAAAGGGTCATTGACCGCACTGGGAAGCTTTCGCACCCAAATGGCACCCGGATTTGCCACCGTGGATGGCGTCCCCGACCCCACACAGGTGACCTCGAGGTTCATGGCCCCTGGGTATTTGGTGCTGGCCTTGGGACTTGACATCAAACCGCTCACAGGTGCCACCATCTTTTTGGCGCCGTTCACGTCGAAATCCACCTACGTATTGGACGACTCATTGTCTGCCGCGGGCACCTTTGGGGTGGCCGCTGGACAAAAGGCCCGTCACGAGGTGGGCGGTTACATCCGCATTGGCTTCAAAGAAGAAATCTCCGAAAACATCACCTACGCCATGCGTTTGGACTTGTTCA
>JAYZBB010000025.1:0-25760 GCA_036339415.1 Bacteroidota bacterium
CGAGAAAATCAAAGAGCAAGTCCTGAACGTTCTCTGACCCATGCCCGCAGGCTCCAAACCCCAAGGCGACGGCCTCGCCATCATTTTTTCAGCACCTTCTGGCGCGGGCAAAACCACGCTGGTGCGCCACCTCATGGCACAAGAAAGCCTTGCCTTGGGCTTCAGCGTCAGCGCCACCACACGTGGTCCGCGCTCGGGTGAAACCGACGGCAAAGACTATCATTTTTTGACCCAAGAGGCGTTTGCCTCCAAGGTGGCGGCCGGGGAGTTCGTGGAACACGAGGAGGTGTACGAGGGCCTCTCGTACGGTACCCTGTGCAGCGAAGTGGAGCGATTGTGGCGCGATGGCCGCACGCCTTTGTTCGATGTGGACGTGGTGGGAGGCCAAACCCTCAAGCGCGTCTTCGGCGACAGCGCCCTTTCCATTTTTGTCATGCCACCGTCGCTCCTTGCGTTGGAAGACCGTCTTCGGGCGCGCGGAACGGAGGACGAGGCTTCCCTCGAGAAGCGAATTGCCAAGGCACAACAAGAGATGGAGGCGGCACCTGCCTTTGACCTGCGCTTGGTGAACGACGATTTGGACGTCGCCAAGCAAGAAGCGGAGGACATGGTGGGGGATTTCTTGGAACGCGCTTACCTCTGACCGCACAGACCTCATGAATCCAGCCACAAGCCACCCCCATGCACTGCGTGTCGGGCTGTATTTTGGGTCGTTCAATCCGGTTCATCTGGGGCATCTTGTCATAGCCAACCACATGCTCAACCATGCCGATTTGGATGAGGTGTGGTTTGTGGTGACGCCGAGCAGTCCGCACAAGCAAGGCGTGTCCATGATTCCAGAAGAGCACCGATTGCAAATGGCCCATCTCGCCTTGGCCGACCACCCCCACTTGAAGGCGAGCGATGTGGAATTCAATTTGCCACGCCCCAATTACACGGCCGACACCATGCACCACCTGCGCGAGGCCCATCCCGAGGTGACGTTCAGCATCATCATGGGACAGGACAACCTCGAGTCGTTCCACACATGGAAAGACCATGAGTCCTTGGTGGCGGCGCACCGGATGTTGATCTATCCGCGCCTGACCCAAGAGACGTCAGAATCCGAGGCGCGTACGGCAATGTGGTTGGCGCACGACAATGTGGAAGTGCACGAGGCGCCCATCATCGCCATCAGCTCAACGTACGTTCGGGATGCGATCATGGCAGGTCATGACGTGCAATTCCTCTTGCCCGACGCAGTCGTGGCGTACATCGGCAACAACCATTTCTACGAAGAAGACGGGGCCTGAACCCGATCTCACTGTCCGTTGTAGGCGTTCATCGCCCGTGCCAAGCCCGCTGTGGTGATGTTGAGCACGGCGTCACCCGCCTTGGTCAAGCGCTCTTCCATGCGCTCTTGCTCCTCGGAACTCCACTTGCCGAGGACGTAATCGACTTGTTGGCCCTTGCCAAATTCCGCCCCAATCCCAAACCGCAAACGCGGGTACTTCGTTGTGCCCAGCACGTCTTGGATGTCCTTGAGGCCGTTGTGCCCGCCGTCGCTGCCTTTGGCCCGAAGCCGAAGCGTTCCAAAAGGCAAATTCAAGTCGTCGGTGACGACGACCACCCGCTCCAAAGGGATCTTTTCGGCATCCATCCAGTACCGAACGGCTTTGCCGCTCAGGTTCATGAACGTGGAGGGCTTGAGAAGCACAATGTGACGTCCCTTGAAACGGACGGTGGACACCTCGCCCAGTCTGCCGGTCTCGAAAGTTCCGGACAGACGTTGGGCGAGGGAGTCCACCACCTTGAACCCGATGTTGTGTCGGGTCTCCTCATATTCTGCCCCGGGATTGCCGAGGCCCACCATGAGGTATTTCACGCAGCAAAGGGTTTATTCCGCAGCGGCTTCGCCGCCGCCTTCACCACCTTCGCCGCCTTCACTGCCTTCAGCGCCTTCAGCTGCACCTTCTTCACCCTCTTCGAGTCCAGATTCGGCAGACATGGCAGCACGTGTGCGCTTGCAAGCCACGAGCAGTGCGCTTTCGCTGAGAAGGATGTCCAATCCTTCCACATTCAAGTCACGGACACGGGCGTTGTCCCCAATGTCCAAATTGCCAATGTCCACGGTCAGGCATTCTGGCAACTCGTCGGCGATGCCACGCACGGGCACACGACGGTAGTTGAGTTCCAAACGTCCGCCGTTCATCACACCGATGGCCTGGCCAATGGTGCGCAAGGGGAGCTCCACTTTGACGGGCTTCCCTGGAAGAATTTCAAGGAAATCGAGGTGTGTGACGCGGTCGGTCACGGGGTGGAATTGGATGTCCTGGATGATGCAGTCCACCTTCTTTCCGTCGATGTCCAACTCGATTTTGAAGACGTCTGGATTGAAGACAATCTTGTTGAGTTGAACTTCAGAAACGCTGAAGTGGATTTGCTCGCTGCCGCCATACAACACGCCGGGAACGCGGTTGTCTGCGCGGAGCGCATCGGCATCTTTTTTCCCTACGCTCTCACGCAGAGAGCCGCTCAATGATGCTGTTTTCATGATGAAAAATTATTGAAGTGTGAATTGAGTACTGATCGATTCGTTGCGCATCAAACACTGAAGTGTTTGCGCAAACATGTCGTGCACAGGAAGCACGGTGATTTTCGAAGTGTCCACATCCGTTCGCAACGGAATGGAATCGGTCACGATGAGCTCTTGCAAGCTGCTCGCTGCGATGCGCTCGTAGGCGGGGCCGCTCAGGACGGGGTGGGTGCAAATGGCGCGTACGCTCAAAGCGCCGTGTTCCATCATCAAGTCCGCTGCTTTGGTGAGTGTGCCGGCAGTGTCGCACATGTCGTCGACGATGACGACGTTTTTGCCGTTCACATCTCCGATGACCGTCATGTTCTCGACTTGGTTGGCCACTTTCCGCTGCTTGTAGCAAATCGCCATGTCCACACCGAGGTGCTTGGCGTAAGTGCTCGCACGCTTGGTTCCGCCTGTGTCAGGCGTGGCGATGCACAGGTTTTCTTTGGAGATGTGCGTTTCAATCCAAGGCAGGAACAGGGTGGAGCCAAACAAGTGGTCCACCGGCACTTCAAAGAACCCCTGGATTTGGTCTGCATGGAGGTCCATGGTGATGACGCGGTTCACGCCAGCAGCCATGAGCATGTTGGCCACGAGCTTGGCCCCAATGGCCACACGAGGCTTGTCTTTCCGGTCTTGTCGAGCGAACCCGAAGTACGGCATCACCGCCACAATGCGTTTGGCGCTCGCGCGCTTGGCAGCGTCAATGAGCATCAAGAGCTCAAGCAAATTGTCGGAAGGAGGGAAGGTCGACTGGACGATGATCACCTCCTTGCCACGCACCGTTTCTTCAATGCTCACGGTGAACTCTCCATCGGAAAATTTCTGCGTGCGCACGGGCACCAGGTTGGTTCCGTAAGCGGCCGCCACGCGCTCCCCAAATTCTTGGGACGCTGAGGCAGCAAGGATTTTGATCATGTCAGACATGGACGGCGCTTCGAGGCCGCAAAGATAGGCATTCTCAGTCGGTTGGCGCGACAAGCTTGAAGCCCTTTCCGTGGACGTTCAAGATTTCGATGCGATCGTCTCCTTTGAGGTGCTTCCTGAGCTTGGCAATGTAGACATCCATGCTGCGCCCATTGAAGTAGTTGGCGTCACCCCAAATGTTCCGCAAGGCATGCGCCCGTTCGAGCAAGGCATTTTTGTGTTTGCACAACATGAACAAGAGTTCATTCTCTTTGGTGGTGAGCCTTTGAGACTCTCCGCGCAGGGTGAGTGATTGGGTGGTGTAGTCGTAGGCGTACAACCCCACGTTGAATTCGGTGACTTCTTCGCCCACCTCCGGCAACGCAGCTGACCTGCGCAGAATGGCTTGGATGCGAAGCACGAGCTCCTCCATGCTGAACGGTTTGGTCATGTAGTCGTCGGCACCCACCTTGAATCCTTCCAAGGTGTCGTCTTTGGTGGAGCGCGCGGTCAAGAACAAAATCGGAATGCTGCGGCTTTCGAGTCGAATCTCTTCTGCCACTTGGAACCCATCTTTTCGGGGCATCATCACGTCCAATACAATGAAATCATAAGTGTCGCGGTGGAATGCCTTCAGGCCTTCGACGCCGTCTTGGGCCCAGGTCACTTCAAAACCTTTGGCCTTCAGGTAATCGGAGAGCAAGCGACCCAAGCTGGGATCGTCTTCACAAAGGAGGATGCGGATGTCTTTCATGGTTCGGTTTTCTCGGGTTGACAGTCAAACGGAAGCAAGAGCTTCAATGTTGTGCCCACACCAACACGGCTTTCGATGTGAACAGATCCGCCGTGGCGTTCGACCACGTTTTTCACGTAGCTCAAGCCAAGCCCAAATCCCTTCACGTCGTGAACGTTGCCGGTGGGGACACGATAGAGCCTGTCAAAGACCTTGCCAAGATGTTCTTTGGCGATGCCAACCCCGTTGTCTTGAATGTCGAGTGCCACTCCGTCAGCAGTTTGGGCCGTACGAATGACAATGTGCGGGTCTTCGCCAGAATACTTGACCGCGTTGTCGATCAAGTTGAACAGGATGTTGGTCAAGTGGATGCGATCTGCCACGAGGTTGGGGTTGCTCGCCTGCAAGTCCAAATCGACCTTCACCCCCTGTCTGTGAAATTTCACGGCCATGTTTTTGACCACACCCTTGACGAGGTCGTGCACGTTCAGCGACTGCACGTACAGGCGCATGGCTCCGTTTTCCGACAAGCTTGCCCGAAGCACGTTTTCGACAAGCACCCCCAGTCGTTTGTTTTCCTCGCGGATGAGTCCGAGGTAGTGCTTGCGGGATTCTGCATCGAATGCAGGGTCTGACAAAGCTTCGCTTGCGAGGCCAATGCTCGAGATGGGCGTCTTGAGTTCGTGTGTGAGGTTGTTCACCAGGTCGCGTTGCAGTCGATCGGTGCGCTTGGTTCGCTGAATGGCGAACAGCGTGTATCCAAACCCTCCTGCAATCAAACACATCATCATGACGCTCAAGGCAAATGCGCCCAACATTTGGCCCAACAGATATCGGCTGAGTTTGGGAAAGTGGACCCTGAATTGCAAGCTGCCCAAAGCAACGGAATACCCTTGTTCGAGCAAGGCATCGCTGAATGGCTCAGAGGCTTCAAGCAGGTACACAGGTTGGCCGTAGCGATCGAAAGCGCCAAATACGGGATCCGCGGCAATGCCTTGTTCCTTCAATGCCAAGCGCAGCAGCGAGTCCATGGGAAGGGCTTCCATGCGCATGACGACGAGCCGGTCGTCTGGCGCGAGTTCGTCGGTGCGCAACAAAGACGGATCTCGGTCGTCTTTGGGATCTCTGTGGCTGGCGGATAGCCACGTCGCCACGAGTTGCAGGCTTTGTTCTACACTCTGGTCAAAGACTTCCTTCCGCAGCTTCGCGGAAGATTCCAGCCAGCTCACCTGAACGGCCACAATGACGAGCATCGCTGTGGTCATGGATCCCACAAGCACCGTGATCAATCGGCCTTTCATGTTTCAAAGATGGCACGGCTCGCATGGATTCAGGCACAAAACGCCTGGCTGCGACCCTTGGCATCAACAAACATTCACATCCTCTTCATGCAGGCGTCACGCAGACCTCAACCTGCACTGCTACGTTTGCCTTGGATTCAGTCTTGAACGGGTGCCAACGGGCATCCTCAAGAAAACCAGGTGAACAGTCAGGGGGGGTGAACGCACCTCTCTGGAACAGGTTCGGGGCGTCCATGACGTCTCCGCAAACGGCATCTTTGAGAGGGGTGCCGTTTTTTTTTGCCTGTCATTCAGTGGGTCACGGAAGATGGACCATCGTTCACAATCTTGGGTATCTTCGTAGACCGCGTCAGCCCCATTTGCACCTCATGATTCCGCAAGAAACCGTCGATCAAATCATGAACGCCGCCGTCATCGAAGAGGTGGTGGGGGACTACGTGGAGTTGAAAAAATCGGGCAGTTCCCTGCGCGGGCTCAGTCCATTCACCAACGAGAAGACGCCTTCGTTTTATGTGCTACCAGCCAAGGGCATCTTCAAATGTTTTTCGAGCGGAAAAGGCGGAAGTGTGGTGACGTTTTTGATGGAGCTGGAGAAAGCGAGTTATCCAGAGGCGCTCAAAATGTTGGCGCGCAGGTACAACATCGAGGTGCAGGAAAAGGAGCGCACACCGGAAGAAATCGCAGCTGCGACAGCGAAAGAAGGTCTGGGCAATTTGGTGGCTTGGGCGTCCAAATGGTTCATGGACCAAATGCGCAACACCGACACCGGCAAGGCCATTGGACGCAGCTATTTCGTGGAGCGTGGTTTCCGTGACGATGTGCTTGACACCTTCCTGATTGGGTACAGCCCGGATGCTTGGGATGCACTGGCGACAGCTGCACAGGAGGCGGGCTACCCTGCGGAGAAATTGGTGGAGGCTGGCTTGTGCAAGCAACGTGAAGACGGGACGATTTGGGATTTCTTCAAGGGCCGTGTCATGTTCCCCATCAGGGATGTCACAGGTCGTGTCATCGGATTTGGGGGGCGGACCTTGACGACGGACAAGAAGGTTGCCAAGTACTTCAACTCGCCGGAAAGCGTCCTGTACAACAAGTCCAAGGTGCTCTATGGCATGCATTTGGCGAAGCCAGAAATCGTCAAGGAAGAGCGCTGTTTTTTGGTGGAAGGCTACACCGATGTCATGGCGATGCATCAGGCGGGTGTGACCAACGTGGTGTCTTCCAGCGGGACGGCCTTGACCACAGGCCAAATCCACCTGGTCCGGCGCTACACCAAAAACATCACGGTCATTTTTGACGGCGATGCCGCTGGGATTCGCGCCTCGCTTCGTGGCATTGACATGTTGTTGTCGGAAGGGATGGCGGTCAAAGTCGTGCTCCTTCCTGATGGGGACGATCCAGACACGTATGCCAAAAAAGTGGGCAGCGACGCGCTGCATCGTGCCATTCACGAGGACGCACAGGATTTCCTGCAATTCAAGGCACAGTTGCTTTCCGACGAGGCTGGCACCGATCCGCTCAAGCGCGCGGAGATGATTCGGTCCGTGGTGACCTCCATCGCGGCCATCCCCGATGCCATTCAACGCTCGGTGTATTTGCAGTCGTCTGCCACCCAGCTGAAGGTGGACGAGTCCGTGTTGGGCACAGAGGTTGCCAAGGTCTTGCACGAACAATCCAAAGCCGCAGCCAAACGCGCGGCACGCACCAGTCCTTCTGGCCTGCCTGGAGGCCGTCCAACTGCCCCGCAACCCACCGAGGCTCCGCAAGCGCACATGCCTGGCGTGCCTCCCATGGATGAGGTGCTGCCCCAGATTTCGGAGCGCGCAGTCACTGAAAATGACCTCATTCGCGCCTTGATCGAGTACGCCGCTGACCTGGTTCATGTGACTGTTGAAGGGGAAAGCGGCGGCGAGCCTTCGACCATGGAAGTGCCCTTCGCAGAGTTGGTCATTCATCGTCTCGAAGAAGAGGACATCGCCATCAAGGAACCGGTCAACCAAGCTGTGGTCAAGCGATTTGCAGAAGAGCTCGACCACGAGCGCATTTTGACAGCCGATCAATTGGCCAACGACCAGGATGTAGGCTTGCAACAAAAAGTGGCCGGAGCATTGGTCCAACAGCATGTGTTGAGTCCCAATTGGTCGCATCGACACAAAATTTATCCCGTGGTTGAGCGAGATCAGTTGACGTCGTTGCTGGAAGATTCGCTGAGACGCTTGCATCTCATCGATCTCCGTGAAACGGCCCATGCGGTGCAAACCAAATTGGAAGCGGGGGGCTTGGACCTGGAGGAGGAACGGACACTTCTTGCGCAGAAGGTTCGCCTCGACCGTGACATTCAAGCGACATCTGCGCATTTTGGCATGGTCATCCTTCCCAAACAGCCATGAACGAATTCCTGAGCCAATCCCTTGACCTCGGACATCATCATGTCACGGTCCTTCAGGTACTTGAGGCCCTCGCCGTGCTTGTTTTGGCGCGCATTGGTTTGGCTGTGGCCCGTCGAGGTTTGGCCCGAGCAGCGGCGAAAGCCATGGATGCAGCCAAAACGTTCATCTTGGGTCGATTGTTGACCTCTGTGGTGTGGGCTGTTGCGACCATGCTGGCCCTGTCGACGTTGGGTGTCGATTTGACGGCGCTTTGGGCAGGATCTGCGGCGTTGCTGGTCGGAGTGGGCATTGGTCTGCAAGGATTCTTCAACGACGTCGTCAGTGGGTTTGTGTTGTTGTTTGAAGGAGGAGTGGCGGTTGGCAACGTGCTGGAAGTCGATGGGGAATTGGTGCGTGTGGAGCGCATTGATTTGCGTTCCACGCGGGTTGTGACGGTGACGGGGGAGTTGATCGTGCTTCCCAATTCCAAGGTGGCAGGGGAGGCGGTGATCAACCTCAGCCAAGGAGACAGCGCCATGCGCATTCGTGTGGATGTTGGCGTGGCGTACGGCAGCGATGTCGAACTGGTGATGCGGTTGCTTTCCGAGGCCATGGCGGCACAACCCGAGGTGTTGACCACACCATCTCCGGCTGTTTTTTTTCAGGACTTTGCAGATTCGTCGCTTCATTTCAGCGTCACGGGCTGGTTGGACGACCCGTGGGACCGCATGGGCATTCAAAGCCGGGTGCGCATGGCCATCGATGAGCGTTTCCGTGCCCACAACGTGACCATCCCCTTCCCCCAGCGTGACCTTCACATTGTGGAAGGCACGAAGCCAGCTTGATTTTCAAGCCTCGCTCGGGCGAATCGCCCGGATGTGCATGTTGAGTGAGGTGCGTCCGCGGAAGGTGTTTTGGACCAAGGTGAAGACCAAGTCCATCTCCGACATCTGTCGTACTTCCTCCAGTCGATCGCCCATGCCAAACCCAATGGCCTCGAAGCGCGTGTGTGGTGCGTCGGTCGTTTGCAGAATCAGCTTCAAGTGCCGACCACGGTGTCCCACAGTGCGCGGAGGCACGGCCGCCTTCAGGCCACTGGCCATGAACACCGGCACACCATTCCCAGGACCAAACGGTGCAAGTTTGCCCATCTCCTCGAACACTTCAGGAGTCATGGCATTCAGGTCAATTTCCAGGTGATAGCTGATTGTGGGTGCGGGGATGCGGCCGTTGACCTGTTTCGCAATGCTCTTTTCAATCGCGGAGGTGAATTCTTTGAGTTGGTCGCTGCGCAATTGCAATCCGGCGGCCATGGGGTGTCCCCCAAACTGTTCCAAATACGACCGGCACTCCTCGAGCGCCTCGTGGATGTCCACACCCTGGACGGATCGCGCACTGCCCATGAGCAGTCCGTTTTCTTCGCTGAGCACAATGGTGGGGCGGTAACGCGCCTCGACCAAACGACTGGCCACGATGCCCAGCACTCCACGGTGCCAACCTTCGCCGCAGACGACGGTGCAGCAGCGGCCGGCTGGCTGTTCCGCCATTTGGGCCAGCGCTTCTTCTGTCATGTCTTCGTCCAAGTCTCGGCGCGCTTGGTTCATGGATTCGAGTTCGTACGCCAATTCGTATGCCGTGTTGTCGTCTGAAGCCATGAGCAACTCCACAGCCTTCAAGGCGTGACCCACCCGGCCTGCTGCGTTGATGCGGGGCCCAAGGGTGAAGCTGATGTCGCGAACCGTGTTGGGCACCCGGTCAATGTTGGCCACATGGAGCATCGCTCGGATGCCGGGGCGCATGGTTTTTCTCAATTTCCGCATGCCGTGGTGTGCGAGGATGCGGTTCTCTCCGGTGATGTCCACCAAGTCGGCGCCGATGCTCAAAGCGAGCAAGTCGAGGTGGTCATACACCGAAGACATGGTCAACCCAATGGTGCTGACCAAACCTGAGAGGAGTTTGAATGCAACACCTGCACCGGACAGCTCCTTGAAGGGGTAAGCGCAGTCTTCCCGTTTGGGGTTCAGCAGCGCATGGGTGACAGGCAGCGTTTCCCCAGGCAGGTGGTGGTCACACACGATGGTGTCGATGCCGGCCTCTGCAGCCACTGCCAAGGCGTCGAAGTCTTTGGTGCCGCAGTCAAGCGTGATGATCAGTGTGCACCCTGACACCTTGGCCCGTTCCACCCCTTTGGGCGACACGCCGTACCCTTCCCCGTAACGCATGGGGATGTAGGGAAGCACAGGCACTTGAAGCCCTTTGAGGAAGGAAGACACCATGGCGACGGAGGTCGTGCCGTCCACGTCGTAGTCCCCGTAGACCATGATGCGCTCGTTTCGCTCGATGGCCTTCATGATCCGAGACACCGCTTTGTCCATGTCCTTCATCAAAAAAGGATCGTGGAGCTTGTCGCGGTTGGGGTCCAAAAAGTCATCCACTTCTGCCTGACTGGCCATCCCCCGTTGGATGAGCAGAGATGCAACCAACGGACTCAATCCTGTGTCTTGTGACAGGCGACCAACTTCAGAAAAGTCAGGTGCAGAGGAAGGCTTCCATTCGAGGTTGTCCATGGTGCTGATTGAAATGCGGGGTCCAGTGTTGTTCCAGTTGTATCTTTCGCCATGTCAAAACTACGCACATGACATCTCAAACGTCTCCATCTCCATCTTTGGTTCGCACCCTGGCAATCCTATTTGTGGTTGCACTGTCTGGCATTGTGCTTACGGGCTGCTTGAACGACGACAACCTCATTGGGGAGAACTGTTATGACGAAATCCTCAACAATGGAGAGGAGTTGGTGGATTGTGGTGGGCCCATTTGTGAACCCTGTGACCCTTGCGAAAACGGCGTGTATGAACCCCTTTTGGGCGAGCAGTGGGTCGATTGTGGTGGAAGCTGCGCGCCTTGCAATGTGCACGCCAATGGTGTGCTTGACGAAGATGCAGGAGAGATTGGCATCGACTGTGGATGCGAGGAATGCCCAGCGTGTCCCGAATTGTGTGGAGATGGTCTTTTGAACGGTTTGGAAACCCAAAACAATCCCTTCGGCATTCCCGACTGTGGAGGCCCTGATTGCGATCCATGCCCCACGTGTGACGACACCATCATGAACGGTGACGAGACAGGCGTAGACTGTGGCGGCTCCTACTGTGAATCTTGCATTTGCGAATGCGATTGCACCAATGGCGTTCAAGACGGATTGGAGCAATTCATTGACTGCGGTGGACCCAGCTGCCCTCCATGTGTGTTTTCAATGACTTGGTCGAACCTGTCAAATGCATACGCGGACCCGGCGGCCACGATGACCTCTGAACCCAACGGATTGTACAGATTGACGGGAGTAGGAACGCCGGCTCCTGCAAACATCGATTTCTTGATTTCGAGTGCACCAGCCGATGGTTGGTCGAATGGCATGACCATCTCCTTGAACCCGACCTCCATTCCCCAGGCTGGAACCTATGTGTCGGCCACGGGACAATACTCAACCGTTGCAGGTGGGAACATGACCTTGAACATCGATTACATCGACCTCGACCCAATCACGGGCGAGCCAGTCTCTGGGGGTGTCATCTCCGGCACGTTTATTGGCGGCATGGGCGACCTGATTGGAGCAGGCGCGGCAACGACCATCACCAACGGCACATTTTTGCTTGCCATTCCTTGATGGCGACGTCCCTGCTGGATTGACACGTCACTGTGGATAAGCACAGGGTGCAGATGGCCAAATTGAAGGATTTGAATTGACCTTCGTGAAGGTCTCTTTGAATCCCACTTCACATGACGTTTTGCATTGGTTCTTGCTTCAAATCGAGCCCTCGCCTTGCGGGGTTGTTGTTGGCCTTCGGGGTTGCACTCACAGGATGCGTGTCCACGCAGCAGTACGAGGCATTGCAAACCCAACTTGATGAAGCCGAGGAAGAGAACGCATCGCTGCGGCTTGCTCGGCAAGATGCGGAGATCGCCAGCCGAGAGCTCGAAGGGGAACTTGCAAAGTTGACAGACCAAAACACGGTGCTCAATGAAGAAGTGCAACGCATTGGGGCCCAGGCCAAGTTGATGCGAGAGGAGGTGGACAGACTCACAGAATTGAACGATGCATTGACCGATCAGAGTTCGGGTCGCTTGGGCAGCATTGCGGAGGAAAACCGACAGCTCCTTGAGGATGTCATGCGCATTCGGGCCGAACTTCAAGAGCGCGAAGACCGACTGAATCGCCTGGAGCGTGACCTGAATGAGAAGTCGGCGTTGCTTGAAGCACGAAGTCAACGGGTGGAGGAGTTGGAGTCCTTGTTGGCTGCACGTGAGCGAGCGGCTGAAGCGCTGCGCGCCCGCCTTGCTGAGGCCTTGCTGGGTTTCCAGGGCAAAGGCTTGAATGTGGAACAGCGCAACGGCAAGGTGTATGTCAGCATGGAAGCACAATTGTTGTTTCCGTCCGGAAGCGCCCAAGTGGATCCCATGGGGCGGGAAGCGCTGGTGGGTTTGGCTGAAGTCATTGCAGAACAATCGGACCTTGAAATCGTGGTCGAAGGGCACACGGACACCGATCAGGTTCGAAGCACCTCCATCCCGCGCAACAACTGGGAACTGAGCGTGCTTCGTGCCACAGCAGTGGTCGGCATTCTGCTTGAAAACCCGCAAGTGGACCCATCAATGCTCTCTGCTTCTGGGCGAAGCGAATACCACCCAGTGGATGCCAACGACAAGGCCAAAAACCGACGCATCGAAGTCATTTTGGCCCCCAACCTCGACAGTTTGTACCAGCTGATTTCAGACTGATTTTGAGGAGCTCAAACGCCAGCCTTGCACGTGGATGTGGGGCATAAAAAAAGCCACCTTTTGGAAGGCGGCTTTGTGCTTTCTCGGTTGCCCCACCAGGACTCGAACCTGGAAAAACGGTACCAAAAACCGGTGTGTTACCATTACACCATGGGGCAATAGTGCCAAAAGCGCTGCAAAGATAATCAAGGCGAGGTAACTTTCGTCCATGTTGGAGGTTCGGAATTTTGTCGATGGAACGTTTGTCAGCACGCCAAATGTCCTTGAAAATGTGGCTCCTGGAACAGGCCAAGTGTATGGGACCATCCCGCGCTCAGGCAAGGCAGAAGTGGACGCGGCAATGCATGCCGCCCAACGGGCGTTTCCTGCGTGGTCGCAAACCCCAGCGTCTGATCGAGCGGCTTGCCTTGGGCGATTGGCAGACGCGATTCAGTCCAACGCAGCCATGCTGGCTGAGGCCGAAGCAAGGGACAATGGCAAGCCCATCTCACTTGCAGCCCATGTAGACATCCCTCGTGCGGAGAAAAACCTCCGTTTTTACGCTTCAGGCATCCAACATTTTGCGAGCGAGAGTCATGCCATGGAGGGAGAGGCGCTGAATTACACCCTTCGCAAGCCGTTGGGGGTGGTGGCATGCATTAGTCCTTGGAATTTGCCCCTTTATCTGTTTACGTGGAAGGTGGCTCCGGCGCTTGCTGCTGGTAATTGTGTTGTGGCCAAGCCGTCAGAGGTGACTCCAGCAACCGCGTACTTGTTGAGTGCCTGGATCAAGGATGCGGGCTTTCCCGATGGCGTCTTCAATGTGTTGCATGGACTGGGGCCGGAAGTCGGTGAGGCCATGGTGACCCATCCTGATGTTGCCGCGGTGTCCTTCACGGGCGGCACGGCGACCGGCGCGCGCATTGCTGGGCATGTTGCACCCAAGTTCAAAAAGATGAGCCTGGAACTAGGAGGGAAAAACCCAGCCATCATTTTTGAGGATGCCGACTTCGACGAAGCCCTCAAGGTCACCTTGCGCAGTTCTTTCGCCAACCAAGGCCAAATCTGTTTGTGCGGTTCCCGCATACTTGTGCAACGTGCGTTGTACAAACGATTCCGTGACGCCCTTGTGAAGAAAGCGTCCGCCATGGTGGCCGGCGATCCACTCGACCCAAGCACCAAGTTGGGTGCGGTCGTTTCTGAGGCTCACATGCGCAAGATTTTGGCCCACATTGAACTGGCCAAAGAGGAAGGAGGGACGGTCCTTTGCGGAGGGAAGAGGCTCCATCCGAAGGGCGTGGAGGAGGGATTCTACGTGGCACCCACGGTCATTGAAGGTCTGGGTCCCAAGTGTCGCACGAACCAAGACGAAATTTTTGGCCCGGTGGTCACGTTGCAACCCTTTGACACGGAGGAAGAGGCCTTGCAGCTTGCGAACGACACTTCTTATGGACTGGCGGCCACATTGTGGACGTCCGACCTCAAGCGAGCTCACCGCGTCGCGGCCAAAATAGAGTCTGGCATCGTGTGGGTGAACACGTGGCTGTTGCGGGACTTGAGAACGCCATTTGGCGGCGTGAAGGCGTCAGGGTTGGGTCGAGAGGGAGGATTTGAAGCTCTAGAATTCTTCACGGAACCCCAGAACATCTGCATCAAGCTCTGACAGGGGTGGCTCAGTTGCCACTGAGCGCTGCAACTTGCTGTGTCAATGAATCAACTTGGGCTTGCAGCGCGGCGATGAGGCTGAGCAGGTCTTGGCCGTTGGCCACCACAGTTCCGCTCAGGGTCACGTTGCCCTGACTGTCCACTTGGAGTGCGTCGCTTCGGTTCTCTGCGTCTGTGCCGTTCCCGACCGCGAACAAGACTCCGGCTTGCCCTTCGAGGTTCCATTGTCCCACGACCGTGCCGTTTGCCTGATCGGCCACCAAGTTGTAGCCAATGGCGGCGGCACTGATTCCTGTCGCTGAGGACGCTCTGCCCGAGGCATGGCTGTACAGTCCCGACGCTGTTGTGGCGTACCCTTCTGCGTGCGATGCAAAACCACTGGCCTCGGTCTCATAACCTTCGCTGTGTGCGGCTTCGGAAGATGCAGAAGTGCCATATCCCTCTGCGTGGGAGGAAGATCCCGAGGCGATGGAGTTGCGGTTTTGTGCGTGGCTGTATGGTCCAGAGGCTTCGCTTTCGTACCCCTCGGAGTGAGCAGCTGTGTTTGTGGCATCCGTTCGATACCCCTCGGCGTGACTGTAGCTGCTGGTCGCGTCGGAGTAATACCCTTGAGCGTGGGAGGCGGTGCCTTCGGCGTTTGTGCCAAAACCTTGTGAGTGGGCAGCGACTGCTGAGGCAGTGGTGCCTTCACCGATGGCACTGGAACAAGTGGCCGTTGCCGTGCTGTTTTGATTGCATGCCAAACTGTACAAACCTGAGGCTGTGGTGTTGCGACCTTGCGCTTGCGCGTAGGTTCCGCTCGCGTCCGTGCCAAATCCTTGTGCCAACCGTTGCGTGATGTTGAGTGAACCCGTGATTTGGCCTGTTGGACCTGTCTGTCCGGCCGGGGTGAGGTCGGTGTAGGTGCTCACACCAAGCACCACTTTGGCGCTGTCCACCGTGGAGACACCGGTGCCCCCTCCTTCCACAGGAAGCACACCAGAGGCTTGGAAAGCGGCACCGTAAAACGTCAATAACTCGAGCAAGTCGCTTGACTCCACCAATCCGGTGTTGTTGGCGTCTGGATTGTAGGGGAAGGTGCCCACCGACTGGGCGTGAACAGAGTGATTGGACAGAAGACCTCCAAGGATCAAAATCAAAGCGCTGGGATGGACGAGAAAACGATTCATGTTATCGAAGTTAAGATGACATGAAAAAAGGAAGGTCGCCCCGAGGGACGACCTTCCACATTTCGTGTGCAATGTCAGTGGGAGGGTCAGTCGGTCACCAAGAGTTTTTTCGTCGTCACGAATTCCTTGGCAGTGATTTGAATCTGGTACATGCCAGACTCAACCCCCTGTAGATTCATGGTCAATGTGGTGTTCCATGCTTCATAGAGCATGCCGTCCATGATGTTGAGCACCAAATTGCCACTCATGTCCAGCAACACCACTTTGGCCGCCACATTCATCTTTGCATCCAACACCAGCAAGGTTTGAGCGCTGGTTGGGTTCGGGTGCAAGGTCGCAACGCTGATCAGGTCCTTGGGCGCCACTGGCATGGCGTCTTCCGGCTCACCCTGAATGCCATCTTCGTCAAGAGGATTCAGAACATCGGCACTGCTTTCGATGTGGTAGCTGAATTGGCTGGTGTTTCCGACACAGTCGGTGATGCAGTAGGTCAGCGTCGTGCTCCAATCTTGCATGAAGTCGATGTCACCGAACAAATCACCAGAGCCCATGACCTGGGTTCCTTCATCTCCGTCAAGCACAAGCGTGCCGTTGTAGTAGAACCATCCGCTGAAGCCAAAGTTGCCATTCTTGTTGTTGGCGCCTTCACCAAATTGGAAACCGAAGTACTCGTTCATCGGCTGGTGCGTCAACTCCAAATGAGTGCCTGCAAGTGATCCTGCTCCGGTGATGGAACTGCCGTCCAACAGCGTTGTGTACTTCCAAAGCATGTGATCTCCCAGACCACAATCTGATTTGTAGTTCTCAGGACCAGGGGTGTCGAGCCACTCGTCCCATGTCAAGAGGCTTGCGAAGTTCGCGTTCACCATCAACACAGCATCGGGATCGTCCACCATGCGAGCCTCCATGGTCACGTGAACAGTGCCATCCTCATTCAATTCGATTGAGCCGGACTCAGTGGTGTAATATTCACCACCTGCGAAGTTGAACATCCGCACACCGTGGATGACAGGATTGTTGTCGCAGGTTTGTCCATCGGCCATCACTTCAGGAGTGGTGATCACTCCTGTCGTCCAATCACCGCCTGTCAAGAACGGATTGTTGAGTCCAGTTCCTTCCACACTGCTCAAGTACGCAATGGTCTCCTCCAGACCGAGCATGTCCGCCAACATGGCGTTGGCTTCGGCGTTGGCAGCCGAGTCACATGGCTCAACCTCTGAACAGTTGTCAGACGCCGATGGGTTGGCAATGGCCGGGAGGGTGACGTTTCCATAGACATCGTCATAAGCCACAACGACCACTTCGCCGTTGTCCAATCCGAGGTTCATGAAGAGTGGGGAAGAGGTGTCGTCGACTTCCACCGTTTGGGTGTGTGAATTCGTGTTGCCACACGCATCTTCCACAGTCCAAATGCGCGTGAGCAAGTAGGTGTGTGCACACCCGTCTTCGATGTCTGATTCCACTTCTTCGAACATCACGTCCACCGAACCGCAGTTGTCGGTGGCAGTCAACACGGCAGGAGCAGGGATGCTGCTGCATTCCACAACGGTGTCTGCGGGAAGGGTTTCCACGAAGGCAGGTTGGGTTGTGTCTTGGATGTTGATCACTTGTTGTCCCACGGTGACGTTGCCACATGCATCCGTTGCCGTGAAGATGCGTGTGACCACGTACGTGTTTTCGCACGTGACAGAAGAAGTGTCGGCATCGACCTCAATGGTGACCTCACCGCAGTTGTCCGTTGCGATGGCGTCCGCGAGAGGATGTGCCGCGCTGCACTCCGCAGTGTATCCATCCGGCACTGTCAATTCAGGTGCGGTGGTGTCAATCACTGTCATCTCTTGGGTGTGGGACGTGCTGTTGCCGCAGTCGTCCGTCGCAGTCCAAGTTCTGAAGATCGTGGACGCATTGGCACAATCGCCGGCCACCTGTGTCTCTTCGTACAAGACCTCCACTCCTTGACAATTGTCAGTGGCAGTCAGGACATCAGCGACAGGGATGGCATCACATTCAACGGTGAGGTCGACGGGCAATGCCTCTACAAACTCAGGCGACGTGGTGTCTTCAATCACAATGGTTTGCGTCCGCGTTGTGGCGTTTCCGCACTCATCTGTGGCGGTGAAGGTCCGCGTCACCGTGTAGGCCTGGTCACAGGCTCCGTCCAAGGTGTCAACCGCCAACTCAATGACCACGTCACCACAATTGTCTGTGGCCGAGGCGCTTTCCAATGGGTGATTGTCACTGCACTCGGCGGTGTAATCTTCAGGAATCGTCAATTCGGGTGCAGTGGTGTCTTCCACTGTGATGGTTTGCGTCAGCACCGTTTCGTTGTCGCAATTGTCCTTCGCACTGAAGGTGCGTACAATGCTGAACGATTGTGGACAGCTGCCCTCAACGGTGTCACGCATCTCGGTGATGGTCGCCCCCGAACAGTTGTCGGATGCAAACGCGTCGTCGTACACGAGGACGTCGTCACATTCGGCCGTGTAGTCCGCAGGCACAGTCAACAACGGCGCAATGGTGTCAATGATGCTGACGAATTGCTCAAGTGAGTCAACGTTGCCGCACTCGTCAGTCGCAATGTACATGCGGCGGAACATGGCCACAGGCAAGGTACACCCACCACTGACGGGCTCATCTTCCCATGTGAATGTCACGTTTCCGCAGACGTCGTGGGTTGTTGCGTATGCAGAGTCAGGACTGTAGATGTCACAGGCAACATCGATTTCTTGATCGCCCACGATTTCTGGCGTGGTGATGTCCACAACAGTGAACGTCGCCGTTGTCGTAGTGAAGTTGCCGCAGTCGTCGGTGGCCGTGAAGGTCACCGTTGTTGCACCAGCTGCTGCACATGCGCCACTCAATCCGACGTGGTCATGGCTCCATTCAATGGCCCCACAGTTGTCCTCCGCTGAAGCACCTCCATGGTTGTCCAGCCATGCATTGAGCTGGGCTTCATTTCCAGAACCGTTGCACTCCACGATTTCATCAATGGCATCCCAAACGTCTGGTGCCGTGGTGTCTTCGATGGTGATCGTTTGGATGGCCTCTGTTGTCAGGCCACACTCGTCGGTTGCAGTGAACTTGCGTGTCACGATGTACGCACCAGTGCACTCGTCATCGAGATCAAGTGTGTCGGTTTCAATGTCGATGGTCACGGCACCGCATGCGTCGGATGCCATGGCATCTTCAATCGGATGTTCTTGGTTGCATTCGGCGGTGTAGTCCGCAGGGACGTAAGTGAACTCCGGTGCCGTGGTGTCAACAATGGTGATGGTTTGCGTTGCAGATGTTTCGTTCCCGCACAAATCTGTGGCGGTGAACATCCGTGTCACAGTGTATTCACCGGGGCAACCACCGTCAGCTGTGTCCACGTCCATGGTGACCACCACGTTTCCACAGTTGTCTGTGGCCATCGCGTCTTCGAGCGGGTGTGCATCGTTGCACTCGGCAGTGTAGTCTGACGGTATGGTCAGCACTGGTGCCGTGGTGTCGCTCACCGTGACGGTCTGTGTAGCTGTGGTTTCGTTGTCACAGTTGTCCGTGACCGTCCACGTGCGAATCAAGGTGTAGGCATTGGGGCAGCCATGGTTGACAGAGTCAACGACCAGCACCAGCTCCAACTCCTCATCTGTGGCATCGGACACGATTGGATCCTCGAGCACGACGTCGGCAGCGCACGACGCTTCGATGTCGGCAGGAACAAAGTCAAACACAGGGGGCACGTCATCCACCAAATTGATGATGATTTCCGCGAAATTCTGGTTTCCACAGTTGTCACGGAAGCTCAAAACGCGCAGGTAAGTGGCAGTCTCACCCCAGTACAACGGGTGGGGCTGGTTGGCACAGCCACCTGACAAAGGCAAATCCATGACAATGGTCGTGTCGTGGCCACTGCAGTTGTCCATGAACCACACTGGAGTGTCTCCAGTGCCGTCGATGAGTTCCCAGTTTGCATCAGGTGGGTACATTCCATCCTCCGCGTATTCATGGGCCGGAATGGTCACTTCCATCGGACCATCATAGGTCGGCGCAATGTTGTCAACGAGGTGAATCATTTGGACCAACTCACTTGAGTTGCCGCATGCATCCGTCAACGTGTACGTACGTGCAATGGAAATGCAACCATCCATGACTGGATTTCCATTCTCGTCCAACGTCACAATGACATCTTCTGAGCCATCGAATTCAATGGCAATGAGGTCTGAGCAGTTGTCTGTGGCTGTCACCCCAGGTCCAAACTCTTGGCTTGGGTCGGCATTGTAGATGTCACAAGCCATGGTTTGGTCTTCCACAATTCCTGTCGGAGCGGTGGTGTCGACCACCTCAACGATTTGGGTATGCGAAGTCGCGTTGCCGCAATCGTCTGCCACACTCCAAACACGGGTGATCGTGAAGGACTCCGTACAATCGCCAGCAGTTGTCATTTCTTCAAAAGAAACGTCGACATCCTGGCAGTTGTCTGTTGCCGTCAAGATGGCGGGTTCAGTGACACTGTCGCATTCAACCGTGGTGTCGGCAGGCAATGCCTCGACAAACAACGGTGCCGTGGTGTCTTCAATGACGATGGTCTGCGTTGCGGAGGTTTCGTTGCCGCAAGCGTCCGTTGCGGTGAATGTGCGCGTCACGGTGTAGGCCTGATCGCAATCACCATCTAGGGTGTCCACGGCGAGCTCAATGGTGACGTCACCACAGTTGTCTGTAGCAGAGGCGTCCTCAAGTGGATGGGCCTCGCTGCATTCAGCGGTGTAATCGGCTGGAATGCTCAACTCCGGTGCCGTGGTGTCGACAACAGTCAACACCTGGGTGTGGTCATTGCTGTTTCCACAATCGTCGGAAACCGTCCATGTGCGTGTGATGATGGACTCGTTGGGGCAGTCACCTGCTTCCGAAGTCTCTTCAAAGCTCACATCCACGTTCTGGCAATTGTCTGTGGCCGTCAAAATGTCGGCTGCTGGCACACTGTCGCATTCAACCGTTGCGTCGGCAGGCAAAGCCTCGACAAACAACGGTGCCGTGGTGTCTTCAATGACGATGGTCTGCGTTGCTGAGGTTTCGTTGCCGCATTCATCCGTGGCTGTGAAAGTCCGGGTGACTGTGTAAGCCTGAGCACATGCACCGTCAAGGGTGTCCACGTCGAGTTCAATGGTCACGGCCCCACAGTTGTCCGATGCAGTTGCATATTCAAGGGGATGGTCATCGCTGCACTCGGCAGTGTAGTCTGACGGAATGGTCAGTTCGGGAGCGGTGGTGTCCTGCACCGTGATTGATTGCTGAGACACTGAAATGTTTCCACAATTGTCAGTTGCTGTGAACGTCCGAACGATCGTGAACGATTGTGGACAATCTCCATCAAGAGTGTCACGCACTTCTGTGATCGCAGGCATCGCACAGTTGTCTGTCGCCGCGGCGGCGTCATACACGAGTTCTTCGTCACATTCGGCAGTGTAATCCGCTGGCACAGAAGTGAACTCCGGCGCAGTGGTGTCCTCGATGGTGATGGTTTGCATCAACGTGGTGCTGTTTCCACACTCATCTGTTGCGGTGAATGTGCGCGTCACCTTGTAGTTGTCGAGGCAATCTCCATCCAGCGTATCTGTCGCCAGTGCAATGGTGACCTCACCGCAGTTGTCAGTGGCCGAGGCATCTTCAAGTGGATGCTCGTCGCTGCACTCTGCCGTGTAGTCCGCAGGAATGGTCAATTCAGGAGCGGTGGTGTCTTGAATGGTGATCACTTGCGTCAACGACGTGTCGTTGCCACATTCGTCCACCGCGGTGAATGTCCGCGACACGGTGTAGGTGTGCGGGCAAATGAAAGCAGTGTCCACATCCATGGTGATTGCAGGGTTGCCGCAGTTGTCAGTGGCAGTTGCTTCTTCCAAGGGGTGCTCGTCGTTGCACTCGGCAGTGTAATCTGCAGGAATGGCCAACAACGGTGCGGAAACGTCGACAAACGTCACCGTCTGCACGTGCTGTGCAGTGTTTCCACAGTGGTCGGTCACACTCCAAGAGCGCTCGATTTGGTACGAGCCAATCCCTTCTGCGCACAGCCAGACAGGTTCAGATTCTTCGAACTCCAGAGGGAGATTTTGATCCAAACACAGGTCACAGTTGTCAGTGAATTCTGGGTAGCCACCCGTTCCGTCAGGAGTGGTGTCTGCGGCACAGCTGCCATCGAGTTCCACAGTCGTGTCATCTGGCAGTGAGGTGAATTCAGGAGCTTCGTTGTCGTACAATGGGATGTATTGCTCAGCGAAAGCAATGTTGTTGCAATCGTCGATGGCCACCCATTGGCGGAACCAAACACCCACACAGCCTCCACTCATCAAGGTCGCCGTGACTGTAATGTCCAGGTCTGTGTCTGCGTTGTCAAACACACCTCCTTCATTGATCATGAAGGTTGGATCGTTCACCATGTCCAGCGTGGCATCTTGACAAGCAACGGGATCAAGGGTGATGTTTGGAGTCACCCAGACCGGTGCTTGGGTGTCAACAAGCCTCACGAGTTGCTCTTCTGAGGCGGTGTTGCCGCAGGCATCCGTGGCGATGTACGTTCTGTTGAAGACGGAACCACCAGGCAAATCAAGGCAGTGTGGCAGGTCAGACACACTGTCCACCCAAACCACTTCCACGACGCCTCCCCAATCGAACGAACAGTCGTCATTGACTGAGAATTGGGCTTGGTCTCCACCAAGGATTTGGCCAATTTGGCCTGCATCCACGGTAAGCGCACCATTGCCTTGGTAGAGTTCAGACTCCATTTCTAGGACGGTCGGAGCCCACAACATGGGCGCTTCTGTGTCCGTGATGTTTAGGCTGTACGTGGTCGAGGATTCATTGCCACAGCGATCGACGGCGTGAACGGTGCGTTCAATGCGATAGCAGCTGGCGCTGTCGCCCGCAAGAGCTTCGCTGTCTTCCCACGTCAATTCAACCGGCGTGTCCAAGCCGTCGGAAGCACTCGACCAGTTTTCAGTCGTTGAAGAAACCCAAATGCCTTCTTCCAAACTCCAACTGTTCAACGCACAATCCTGAATTTCCAGAGGATACAGGCTGTCGGGGCTGTACATGCTGCAGTCGAGGGAAATGTTCAAACCTGACACAATCGGGGCGTCGTTGTCTTCGATGAAGACGTGCTGCTCAAATTGGCTGATGTTTCCACATGCATCTTCCGCGTAGTATGTCCGAGAAATGCCGCCAGGGTTGGTGCATGTGTCGGTCAAGAGGTTTTGGTCAAACCATACGTCCACGACTCCAGAACAGTCGTTGACCACATACTCGGTCTCATTGATGTTCCCGCAAGAAATGATGATTTCTGGGGAAGTTCCTTCAAAGCTTGGCCCTTCCGTGTCAACAACCGTGATTTCTTGACGGTGCACGGCCACGTTGCCATTTTCGTCGTCAGCCACCCACAAACGGAGGATGACGAAGTTGCCAGGACACTCTGGTGAGAGCGCAACGATGTCCTCAGAGAAGGTCACGGATCCACAAGCATCGTCTGGGTCGTTGCACCCGGCATACACAGGGTCCCATTGGCCGCAATTGTCAATGATGTCAAGGCATGGCACGTCAATGCTCCAGTCACAGTTGTCATCGTGCAAATCACTCCATTGGATGGTTGTGTCCATTGGGGCATTGATGAACGTAGGCGCAATGGTGTCATTCACTTCCCACCGCTGGTGGTACAGGGTGGATGTGCTTGTCACCGGATCCATCATTGTGTAGGTGAGTGTGACAAACTCTCCTCCACAATCGGTGTCTTGGAAGGAAGGCGCGCCCAAATCAGCGATCACGTCGCCGGCAAAACCGGACACGTCTTCGCCGTCCAAATTCCCCGTCCATCCAAACCACCCCGCGAATCCGTATTCACAGTTGTGGTTGTTGGCACCTTGTCCAAGCTGGAAACGCTTGCTTTCCGACACTGGCATGTGGTTCAAGAACAGCTGTCCTTCCATCGAACCTGTACCGGTCAAACGAGAGATGGAGTTGTTCATGGAGTACACCGTCAGTGCCTCGGGAATCACGTCACAATCCCACGCGGTCATCAATCCGGCACCGGGCGTGTTCGCCATCCAATCGGCGGCGTTCTCTTCCATTTCGAAATACATCTCCACATCGAACTTGACCAACGTGTCTTGGTCGTTCACGATGCCCCCTGTCAACATGGCTGTGCCAGAGTCGCCGAAGCGCGTCAGAGTCAGCGGCTTCGCAGGATCTTCCAGGAAGAAGTCGGTGGCGCAAGTTGACTGCGCGCTCAAACCGTAAATCCGAACCACACCGTCAGGACCGGGGCCGTAGGCAGTGGTCACATTGTGCGTCAAAAAGCCTTCATCAGCTGAGGAGAGGATTCCACAACTCACGTCACCAGTCGCGCAAGTGTCCACCAGCAAAATGGTTGGATCGCATTCCGTAGGCAAATCTTCAGCACACTGGACGTATTGTGTTTCCAGCTCCTCCAAGAAGGTCGTTGAGCACCAAACCTCAGTCAAGTCGGTGATGCTCAAGCAACACGAATTGGTGGGCGACAGTTGCTGTACCAGTCCAAATGGATCGATTTCAAAAGCCAACGGGTCGCACGTCAAAGCGTCGAATGACAACTCGGCAGCACACTCACAGGGGTTGATTTCCCAGGAACCCACAATCACATTGCCAGCTTCACTCAAGGCTGCGAGCAGCCCATTGTTTTGAAGAAGCAGATCGAAGCTTTCACCCAAACCTGGAGCGATGAGGTCATCGCCACATTCGGAAGATGCCGTCAAAGTGCGACCAGCAAAGTCAGCGTCATCGAGTTCACAAAAGTCCATGCCGTTGCACACTCCACAATCGTCATATTGCCCCACGCAATCGTCAATTTCGTCGCAGATGCCATCGCCGTCTGCGTCTCCGTCGGTACACTCGCACAAGGCTTCATCGCCATTGCAGATCCCACAGCTGTTGTAGTCACCCACACAGTCGTCGGCGTTGTCACAAATGCCGTCGGCATCGGCGTCTTCTTCACAAGATCCGCCACAATTGTTCAAGGCATCTTCCTGATTGCCGTTGCAGTCGCAATCTCCTTCTGGGATGTCAAAACATCCACAATCGTAGATGGCACCTGGACCATTGCAAATGCCACAAGCATCGAGCTCTCCGACGCAGTCGTCCACGTCGTCGCAAATGCCGTCAGCATCGGCGTCAGCAGCACAGTCCCCGCCACATTCACCAATGGCGTCCAGTTGGTTGCCATCGCAATCGCAGTCCTCTGCCGGGATGTCAGAACATCCACAGTCGTAGATGGCGCCAGGACCGTTGCAAACACCACAAATGTCAAAATCTCCAATGCAGTCGTCTACGTTGTCACAAATGCCATCAGCATCGTTGTCAGCAACGCAGTCGCCACCGCAATCGCCAATGGCGTCGAGTTGATTTCCGTCGCAGTCGCAGTCCCCTTCTGGGATGTCAGAGCATCCGCATTCGTAGATGGCACCCGGACCGTTGCAGATGCCACAAGCATCGAGCTCTCCGACGCAGTCGTCTACGTCGTCACAGATGCCGTCGGCATCGGCGTCAGCGGCGCAGTCGCCACCACACACGCCCAAGGCGTCGAGTTGGTTTCCGTCACAGTCGCAGTCTCCTTCTGGGATGTCAGAACATCCACAATCGTAGATCGCGCCCGGTCCGTTGCAGATGCCGCAAGCATCGAGCTCTCCGACGCAGTCGTCTTCGTCGTCGCAGATGCCGTCGGCATCGGCGTCAGCGGCGCAGTCGCCACCACACACGCCCAAGGCGTCAAGTTGGTTTCCGTCGCAGTCGCAGTCCCCTTCTGTGATGTCAGAACATCCACATTCGTAGATCACGCCCGGTCCGTTGCAGATACCGCAAGCATCGAGCTCTCCGACGCAGTCGTCCACGTCGTCACAGATGCCGTCGGCATCGGCGTCAGCGGCGCAGTCGCCACCACACACGCCCAAGGCGTCAAGTTGGTTTCCGTCGCAGTCGCAGTCTCCTTCTGTGATGTCAGAACATCCACATTCGTAGATCGCGCCCGGTCCGTTGCAAATGCCGCAAGCATCGAGCTCGCCAACGCAGTCGTCTACGTCATCGCAGATGCCATCCGCATCGGCGTCAGCTGCGCAGTCACCTCCACACTCGCCCAAGGCGTCGAGAGCGTTGCCGTTGCAATCGCAATCGCCTTCAGGGATGTCATTGCATCCGCACTCGTAAATGGCTCCTTGGCCGCCGCATACGCCACAGGCGTCGAGTTGGCCTACGCAAGGATCTTCGTCGTCGCAGATGCCATCGAAATCAACGTCTGCCGCACAATCTCCA
>JAYZBB010000026.1:0-62393 GCA_036339415.1 Bacteroidota bacterium
CATGCCCTACGCCCAATGGCATTATCCCTTTGAGAACAAAGGGAAAGTGGACGAGGGTGGCGCCTACCCAGCGGATTTCATTGCCGAAGGTGTCGACCAAACCCGCGGGTGGTTCTACACCCTCCACGCCATTTCGACCATGGTGTTTGACCAAGTTGCATACAAGCGGGTGGTGTCCAATGGGTTGGTGCTTGATAAGAATGGCCAAAAAATGTCCAAGCGCCTCGGCAACGCGGTGGATCCGTTCGAGACGCTCTCAACCTATGGTCCGGATGCCACGCGTTGGTACATGATCACGAACGCACAGCCTTGGGACAATCTCAAGTTTGATGTGGCAGGCATCGGTGAGGTGCAGCGAAAGTTCTTTGGGACACTCCACAACACGTACAATTTTCTGGCTCTGTATGCTGGTGCAGACGGCTATCAAGGTGGCGAGACGGAAGTTCCCTACGCAGACAGGCCGGAAATCGACCGATGGATTTTGAGCCGTTTGCAGGGTTTGATTCAGGAGGTGGATGAAGCGTTCAGTGCGCTTGAGCCCACCCGTGCCGGCCGTGCGATTCAGGAATTCGTGGTCGATGAACTCAGCAATTGGCATGTACGGTTGAGCCGGCGTCGGTTCTGGAAGGGCGAGATGAACACGGACAAGCAGAGCGCGTACCAAACGTTGAGTGCCTGCCTGAGCACCGTCGCCGTCCTCGGTTCTCCCATCGCTCCGTTTTACATGGACCGGTTGCATCGCGATGTGACGGGCGCCGTCGATTCTGTTCACCTGGCGCTGTTCCCATTGAGCGATGCTTCCCAAAGAGATGAGGCGCTCGAAGCCCGGATGTCTCTGGCTCGTCAATTGTCTTCCCAGGTGTTGAGCTTGCGCAAACGGGAAAAGATCCGCGTGCGTCAGCCGTTGCGTCGCATCATGGTGCCTGCACTCGACGACGCCACTGCCGCACACCTCGAAGCCATTGCCGCCCTGGTGTGCAGCGAGGTCAACGTGAAGGAAGTGCAGGTTTTGCGTGACGACAGCGCATTTGTGAAGAAGGCCAAAGCCGATTTCAAGGCATTGGGTCGTGCGATGGGGCCTCGCATGAAGGCCGTTGCGGCGGCCATTGGCTCGTTGAGTTCTTCGGAGGTGTCTCAACTCGAACGCGCAGGCACGCTGTCTCTTGACCCTGGCGATGGGCTCGGACTTGTGGAGCTGACCACGGACCACGTCACCATCCAAACCGAAGACATTCCAGGCTGGTTGGTGTCCAGTGAATCTGGCGTCACGGTGGCCCTTGACGTGAACATCGACGACGGATTGCGTGCGGAAGGACTTGCTCGAGAGTTGGTGAACCGTGTCCAAAACCTGCGCAAAGACGCAAAGTTGGACATCACAGATCGCATTCAGTTGACCGTCAAGGCAGACGATCACATTCGCCGTGCACTCGAGGCCAATTTGGACTATATTCGGACGGAAACGCTGGCGGAAGAAGTGACATGGTCAGAGGACGAATCCGGCGAAACCCTGCAGCTCGAAGACGGTGCTTCGGTTTGGGCCCAGGTTATCAAATGCTGAATTGAAGCACGCTTGACGATCAGACATGGCTGAATTGCGCTACTCCGACAAAGACCTCAAAGAATTTGAGGACTTGATCCACGAAAAACTCGCAAGTGCGAGAGAAGATTTGGACCAACTTCAGCGTTCGTTGTCGCACAGAGACGACAACAGCACTGAGGACACGGCGCCGACCTTCAAAATGATGGAAGATGGCTCTGAGACCATGAGCCGAGAAGAAACCGCTCAATTGGCAGCACGCCAGCAGAAGTTCATCCAAAGCTTGGAAAACGCGTTGCTCCGCATCAAGAACAAGACGTACGGTGTCTGCCGAGTAACGAACAAGCTCATTCCCAAGGAGCGTCTTCGTTTGGTTCCGCACGCCACGCTTTCCATCGAAGCGAAGCAGCGCCAGTGACCCCTACATTGTCTCAACTTGTTTGGAGGGTGCTCCTTCCTGTGTTGGCCGTCGACCAGGCGATCAAAGTCTGGGTCAAAACATCATTCACTGTGGGCCAGAGGATGGATTTTGTTCCGAGCATCCTTGAACTTCAGTTCATTGAGAACGAGGGCATGGCGTTTGGATGGGCCTTGCCCGGGGTGACAGGTAAATTGATTTTGACTGGGTTTCGGTTGATTGCGGCAGTCGCCATCGGCGTGTACATCTCTCGTCGGATCAAGGAAGAGGCGCCGCGCGGTTTGCTATACAGCCTGACATTTGTTTGGGCGGGGGCGTTGGGGAACATCATCGACAGCGCGGTGTACGGTCGCTTCTTTGGTCGTTCAGGCTGGGGAACGCTGGCACAATGGATGCCTGAACATGGGGGTTACGCCCCTTGGTTTCAAGGCAACGTGGTCGACATGTTCCATTTCGTCGTGACGTGGCCATCGGGGTTTCCAGTGGCATCTCTGGCAGGACGGGAGGTCTTTCCTCCGATTTGGAACTTGGCCGATGCGGCCATTTCAGTCAGCGTCATTTGGATGCTGCTGAACCAAAAGAAATATTTTCCTTCGGTGAATTGATGTGGGCAGGTCAGCCTGCCAGATTCGCCTCAGGAGCATCTACCCAGTCCCCATGTTCCCGAATGAGGTCGATGAGGGCATGGACGGCTTCGTCTTCGGGGACATTCCTGCGAACCACCTCCTTTTCTTTGTACAACGTGATTTTGCCGGGCCCGGTGCCGACGTACCCATAATCGGCGTCCGCCATTTCACCAGGGCCGTTGACGATGCAGCCCATGATGCCAATTTTGACGCCTTTCAGGTGATGCGTCACCGCTCGGATTTTGGCTGTGGTTTCTTGAAGGTCAAACAACGTCCTGCCACAACTCGGACAACTGATGTATTCAGTTTTGCTGATGCGCGTCCGTGCGGCTTGGAGTATGGCAAACGCCATGGTATTGCGTTTGGCCAAGGCGGTCTCAGGCGAATCGATCCAGAGTCCATCGCCAAGTCCATCGATCATGGGCCCGCCCAAATCCGTGGCTGCATGCAAAGCGAGACGCTCGTCATCCAGGCCTTTCCAGGTACGACGAAGCACCACTGGCGCTGGACAACCCAAAGCGTCCAGGGCAAGCACGGTGGTACGCAGGTCGACCATGGCATGGGCGTTGTCCGTTTCGACCACCCAAATCACATCCTCCCTCATGCGTCCTTGCGTGTCTGAAACGCGCGCCTTGAGTCTGGACTGAACGTCGGCACGCTTGACCCTGACCCAGTGTACGACGCCGCTTTTGGCAGCGGGAAGGGCCTCCCACGTGTCGGCGGCATTCCAGAGGGGTTGGTGTCGGGCAGGCAACGTGTCGAGGGCCTCCCATGCGTTCGCATCGACCAACACGGTCAGGGTTCCAGGCAGGTCAAAATTCAGGGGTCGATCGCCCGTGTAAACCACGTCACACGCGGCGTCGGTGAGGTTCCACTTGTCCAAGGGAACGCTGTATCGGTAGCCCGCCCCAAACAAGCTGGCAGGCTCGACATCCTCGGGCCGCAGGGTGTGGACGACGACCGGCACGAGCTTGCCTCCGACGTTGTCCACTTCAATGCACGCCCTGCGGCGGTATTCGAAAGGGTTCAGTGAAGAGACGACGGAAGGAATGCGATCGTGGGCCTCCCGCTTCGCGTATCGCTCCACGAGCATGCGTCCGACAGGCATCTCCGCCTCAGGCTCTTCGGTCAAACTCACGCGCACGGTGTCGCCGAGGCCATCCTCGAGCAGCGTGCCAATGCCAAGCGCCGATTTGATTCGGCCATCTTCTCCATCCCCGGCTTCCGTGACGCCGAGGTGCAGCGGGAAATCCATGTCCTCATCGTTCATCCTCGCCACGAGCAACCGGTACGCTTGAACCATCACCTGGGGATTGGATGACTTCATGGATACGACGACATCGCGGTAGTCCTCGTCGACGCAGATGCGCAGGAATTCCAGTGCACTTTCGACCATGCCCATCGGTGTGTCACCGTAACGGCTCATGATGCGGTCGGAGAGCGATCCATGGTTCGTTCCAATCCGCATGGCCCTGCCCAACCGTTTGCACTTTTGGACCAAGGGCGTGAATTTTTCTCGAATGCGCATGAGTTCGGCCGCGTAACTCTCATCCGTGTATTCGAGACTTTCGAATCGCTTTTTGTCCGCATAATTCCCTGGATTCACCCGAATTTTTTCGACGTGATCGGCGGCGATTTCTGCGGCGTTGGGGGTGAAGTGGATGTCTGCCACAAGTGGGGTGTCGTGCCCAGCTGAACGGAGTTCGCTAGCAATGAGACCCAAGCTCTCGGCGTCGCGCTTGCTTGGAGCCGTGATGCGTACCAATTCACATCCTGCTTCAATCATTCGAATGCTTTGCGCCACAGTCCCAGGCACGTCCATGGTGTCGGTTGTCGTCATGGATTGAACACGGATGGGATGTTCTCCACCCAAACCCACGGCGCCAACGTTCACCTCGCGGGTGGCGCGGCGTTGATAATTGAAGGCGTCGGGACAATAGTCTTGATGCATCATCGAGAAGGTTGCGATGTGAAGATAACCGACGGCAGGGGTGGATGTTGTCCTCACGGCCCCCGTACTTTTGAATGTCATGCAAAGAACTGCGTCGCAACCGTCTTTCAACCCACCTGCCATTGTGATTGGCGGCGTGGCCTACGGCGACCGGAGCAGGATTGTTCGGCTGTTGACAGAGGCGCACGGTGTGGTGCCGTTGTGGGTGCCCAATGCGTCGAAGAGCAAAGCGTTGTGGCATCCCATGGCAGTCGTGGAAATCGTGGATTTGCGTCAAGGAAAGAGTGGCGGGCTTTGGACGGCGAGAGAATGGAAGCGAAGCGCTCCACAATTGATGTACCGGCGGGAGCCTGCGCGCTCCGCAGTGGGTTTTTTCATTGCGGAAGTGCTCTCGCACAGTTTGGAAGAGGGAGCCCCCGCTCCTGAGGTGCACCATTTGGCATGCCTGGCTGCAAATTGGCTCGATGCTGCGTCCGACATTCCTTGGATTCACGTCAAGTTCATGGCAGAGTTTGTTCACGCGCTGGGCTTGCTTCCACAAGAGCCTCCTGTGAGCGGTTGGCCTTTGGACATTTCGACTGGTGAGTATGTCCGGGCGGAATTGGCTCCCAAAACAGCCGTGGATGCAGCCACGGTGAGGGGCATGCGAGAGATTGTTGGCATGGATTTTGGTGAAGTGCATCGCCTGAATTGGGCTCGTGAACAGCGAAAAGCACTCGTTTTGGGTGCCCATCGCTATGTGCAGGCTCAATTGGGAAAATCGAGAGAATTGAAGAGTTACGATGTTTTGGAGGCCCTGTTTGCTTGAACTCAACGTCACACCGACACATGTGCTGACATCGCTTTGTTTGGCATGGATGCAAGTGGCCTGCGCACAACAGCCCACAACAGGCCCTACCACCCCTGTCAAACAGACGGCACAGGCGTCAACAGAGGCGAACAGTCGCAATCCGCAAGTGGTCGTTCAAAGCAAGGGAGCGCCAGTTCCGTTCGCCACCGTGCTCAACACCAACACGGGGCAAGCCGCCGTCGCCAACGCACAAGGTCAAGTTTCCCTTTCAATGTGGGGCGCCAACGACACGCTGCAAATTCAATCCATGGGCTACGAGGTTCTCTTCGTCGTTCCTGGGACGCAACCGGTGCTCAAAGTTGAGTTGGTCCCCACCACCTTTGAAATCGAAGAAGTGGTGGTGCGATCCAACGCTGAGGTGTCTGGTGCATTGACGACAGCGGTGGTGTCACAGTTGGATCGATTGGCAGTGAAAGCGCCTGTGGTCACGGCGGAAACCACCGGTGACTTGCTCCAAAATTCAGGACAGGTGCATTTGCAGATGAGCCAGCAGGGGGGAATCAGTCCTGTGCTTCGTGGTTTTGAGGCCAACCGAGTGTTGCTGGTGGTGGACGGGGTCCGCATGAACAACGCCATCTATCGTTCGGGACACCTGCAGAATGCGGGAACATTGGATCCTTTCGCCATTGCGCAAACACAGGTGGTCATGGGCCCGAGTAGTGTGATGTATGGAAGTGATGCGCTCGGTGGTGTGGTTCATTTTTTGACACGGCGTCCGGCGTTCAGCCAGGATGAATTAGAGGTGGATGGTCAAGCTGTGGGCCAAGTGTCGACCGTCAATGGCGGATGGGCAGGTCATGCCCATGTCCAAATGAGGCACGCCCGTTGGGCCTCCCTGACGAGTGTGTCTCGCCGGTCGTTTGGCGATTTGAAAATGGGCTCCAACAGAGCGCATGGAGACAGTGCTTGGGGTCTGGTTCCTTTTGTGGTCGAGCGTGTGGACGGTCGCGACACGTTGGTGTCCAATCCCAATCCAGAGGTACAGGTGCCCACTGGATTCAATCAATGGGACCTTCAGCAACGTTTTCGCGCGCGTCTTTCTTCTGGACATCTTGACCTGAACGTGCAACACAGCACATCGTCCAACGTGCCCCGCTTTGACACCTACAACGACATGGTGAATGGAGAGCCCAAATGGGCCGAGTGGCATTATGGTCCTCAGCTCCGAACAATGGTGGCGGCGACGGGGTCGTTTCATTTGCCAGGAGGCCCGATTTGGACAACAACAGCAAGCTTTCAAAAGGTAGAGGAATCGCGAATCAAGCGTCGGTTTGGGGAGAACTCGCGCATTGCCCAAGTGGAGCAATTGGACGTTTGGGGCGTGAATTCTGTGGTGCGAGGTCTTCGGGGAGAGTGGCAGTGGGAATCTGGTTTGGATGCCCAATGGAACGACGTTCAATCCACAGCGACGAGGACGGACATCGAAACGGGCATGTCTGCTCCGGAATGGACGCGTTACGCCGATGGGGGATCGACGATGGGGACTTGGGGGGTGTTTGGCGCGGCACGCCGGAGTTGGGGTCAACGCACATTTCGCTCAGGCGTGCGGTACAGCCATGCCTACGTGAGCGCCTCCTTTGAAGACACGACCTGGATCCGTCTGCCCACGCAACAATTTGACCAATCGGGCGGTGCGCTTACAGGAAACGTGTCTTGGTCGACAAGGTGGACTCCACATTGGGCCAGTTTGAGCTCTTTTGCCACGGGGTTCCGTCACCCCAATGTCGACGATCTTGGCAAGGTGCGCGAGAAGAATGGGTTTGTGCTGGTGCCCAACGTGGATTTGGCACCCGAATACCTGACCACTGTTGAACAAGGCCTCACGTGGTCGCTGAAACCCAACTCGGACTTGTTGCGCATTCAACTCGCGGCGTTTGGAAGCTTGTGGAACGATGCCATTGTGCAGGAGAACGCTTCTTTGAATGGTGACACGACCCTGGTCATTGATGGGGACACGGCGCGCATCCAAATGAACCAGAATGTTGATCAGGCTTGGGTCCGTGGCGCGCGGCTGGAGGTGATTGGCAAGCTCTGGCCCCAAACGTCGCTCCGTTCCGTGATCAATTGGACCAAGGGCAACAGCCTTGATGCCACGACACCTCTGTCGCACATCCCGCCAACGTTTGGGCTGTTGGAGTTGTCCCGCAAAGGTGCGTGGATGCGTTGGGCGTTGTCCATGCATTGCGCCTTCGCCAAAAGCGCTGAAGATTTTGGTCCAGGTGCCACAGACAATTTGCAGGAAGCCTTGCCTGACGGCACACCTCGATGGTCCACGGTCAATGCCGAAGCCAATGTTCGCATGACGGACGACCTCGAACTCCGTTTGTCGGCGATGAATGTGTTCGATGTGCACTACCGCACGTTTGGCTCGGGAATGTCTGCTCCTGGCCGCAACTTGAGAGTGACCCTCTCCGCGCGATTCTGACTACCTTCGAAACATGCGTTACGCAGAGGTGATTGGTCATGGGGACTTGGGGTCCAAACTGCGTGACTCCGTTCGCTCAGGTCGTGTGGCGCACGCTCAATTGTTTGAGGGAAGGGAAGGAGCAGGAGCACTGGCGCTGGCCAGAGCCCATGCACAATACCTCACCTGCGAACAGCCTTCGGATGAAGACAGCTGTGGACAATGCAGTTCATGCAAAGCCCACGCCAAGTTGCAGCACCCTGATGTGCACTGGTGCTTCCCGTTTTTCAAAGCGGATGGGCAGGAAAAGGCAACTTCAGAACCTCACCAAGGTGCGTGGCGTGAGGCCATGATGGAGGGTGCGTATTTGGGCGTTGAAGACTGGCTTGAACGACTGGGAGCCGACCGCAAACAGCTTTTCATTTCCGTGGATGAGGCGCTCGAAGTCAATCGAAAATTGGGATTGAAAGCCTTCCACGGCGGATGGAAAGTTTGGATCTGCTGGCTTCCTGAGATGATGCGTGTGGACACCGCCAACAAGTTTCTCAAGCTCATGGAGGAACCCACCGACCAAACTGTCATGCTGTTCGTCACTGAGCATCCTGACCGCTTGTTGTCGACCATCCGTTCACGTGTGCAGCGCATCCATGTCCCTTCACTTGGCATGGAAGAGGCAGTGCGTGGATTGACCTCAAAATGGGGCATGGACAGGGAATTGGCGCAGAGTCTTGCCCATGTCTCGGATGGCAATGTGGCCCAAGCGCTTCGCATGGCGCGCGCTGGGGAAAGCCAACCGGATTTGGACCGTTTTTCCGCGTGGATGCGTGCGTGTTGGTCCCGTGATGGCCGCGCCATGGTGGAAGGTTCTGAGGCATTTGCCGCGCTTGGAAGAGAGGGTCAAAAGCGATTTCTGCATTACGCATTGCACTTGGTGAGACAAAGCATCGTGGGCCATTTTGGGGTCACATCCTTGGTGCGGCTGACCCAATCGGAACACACGTTCTTGGCCAAATTCAGCAAGTTCATCCACCACGACAATGTTCTGGATTTGCGGCAGGCATTGGAAGACGCCCATGGTGATGTCGCAGGCAACGTCAACGGAAAGTTGGTGTTTGTCGACCTCAGTTTGCGTGTGCACCGATTGTTGCGCACTTCGGCAAGCGTGGATTGACATTCCAGCATTACCTTCGAACCATGGGATGCTCAACGTGCAGCAAGGGGGCAGATGGTTTGCCAAGAGGGTGCAAGAACAATGGACGTTGTGGCTCATGTGGATGCGGCTCCATGACCGTGTTTGACTGGCTCGAGGGCATTCCTCTTCCCGATGGGAGTTCCCCTTTTGACGTGGTAGAATTGAGGTTCAAAAACAACCGAAAACTCTACGTTCGCTGTCCCGGCGCAGTGACTGTTCATGTTGGCGATGTGGTGGTGGTGGATTTGCAACCGGGCCATGATGTGGGTGTGGTGAGCCTGAAAGGAGAATTGGTGAAAAGCCAAATGAAACTGCGCACAATCAAAGACGACCATGAGTTGAAGCGCATTTCTCGGAAAGCCACAACGGAGGACATCACCCTTTGGCACGCAGCTCGACAGCGAGAGGAAGACACCTTGAAAGAAGCGCGCCAAATCATCCAACGACTAGGCATCTCGATGAAGTTGACGGATGTGGAATTTCAAGGGGACAATGCGCGTGCCACATTTTATTACACCGCAGAGCAACGGGTCGATTTCCGAGATCTTGTGCGGGAGCTTGCAAGCACGTTTGACATCCGTGTCGACATGCGCCAAATCGGAGCCCGCCAGGAGGCGGCACGTGTCGGCGGCATCGGTGTCTGTGGCCGAGAATTGTGTTGCACCTCTTGGCTCAAAGACTTTCGGTCTGTAAGCACAGGGGCTGCGCGCTACCAGCAGCTTTCATTGAATCCGGGCAAGCTCGCAGGACAGTGTGGAAAGCTGAAGTGTTGCCTCAATTTCGAGCTTGATCAATATGTGGAAGCGGTGAAGGAATTCCCTTCACCCAACGCCAAAATTCGCACGCCCAAAGGCAAGGCAGTCGTGTTCAAAATGGACATCTTCAAGAGACTCGTTTATTTCTTGCAATTGGGAGAGCCAGGGGCGTCCCCCATCGCCATGAATGTGGAGGATGCCAATGAATTGATTGCGGCTTCGGCCAAAGGTGATGTGGTGGGCTCCTTGTCAGCGTATGAGTTGGAGGAAGAACCAGAAGAAGTCGATGCTACGTTTGGCAACGTGGTGGGTCAAGAGAGCCTGACCAGATTTGATGAGGCCAAACGCAAAAGACGCAGAGGCAAGCGTCGTGGCAGATCCGCTGCCGCGCCCAAACAAGCTTCGAAGGATGCGCCCAAATCCAAATCGTCTGACAACAAACAATCCAACCGGGGACGAGGTCGAAACCGCCGTCGTGGAGGCAAGGGTCAAGGGGGTGGAAACAAACCGGCGGCCTCTTGAAGCGCAGAGCATGGGTTCTTGTGGTTGCTGCTCTTGTCATAGGCTGCGGACAACCACCGGTGATGGCGGAATCGAAAGACGTGTCCTTGGAAGGGTGGTCCAGTGACGACGGCCTTCTGTTTCATTGGGATGTTCAAGACACGTTGTTTCGTCACGATTTGCTGCTGGATGTCAGGCATGGACAATCCTATCCGTACTCGAATCTGTACGTTTTTTTGACCTACCGTTTTCCTAATGGGAAATCGCGTCTTGACACGGTGGAGTGCACACTCGCGGATGAGCGAGGAGATTGGCGTGGAAGCGGTTTTGGCGATCTGGTGGATCAACGCTTTTTGCTTCAATCAGGCATCCAATTTCCCCTGCGGGGACGCTATGGCTTGGAGGTCCGTCACGGAATGAGGCACGACCCAATTCCAGGATTGGCAAACATGGGTGTTCGGTTGGAGGCACATCAAGGCGCTTTGCACCCTTAACGACGCAACCGAAAAGGTCTTTGCCTTGTTCCCTTTGTGTCCGGCGTATCTTGCCGGTCCTGCACGCCTGTTCAATGCAACCTTTGATGAAACCAATCTGCTGCCTGACCGTCCTCATGACCCTGTTCATGGTTCTCCTGGAGGCTCCCATTTTTGGCCAGCACGAGGCCGGCAACCTGGCCCATCCCTGCGGTTTGTACAAAGCCGGTCGTGCACTGTTCACGACACATCCTCACCTCCGTCAGGAGGCTGCTGCGGCAGAAATCCAATTGGAAGCAGAAACGCAAAATGCATCCCGGGATGGGTCAAGGGAAGATGTCTTGATCATTCCAATGGTGTTTCACATCATCCATTTCAACGGCCCGGAGAACATCAGCAACGCGCAAATTCACGACGCCGTGGAGGTGCTCAACACCAACATGAGGGCATTGAATGAAAACATCGATCAGGTCATTCCAGAATTTGTGGACCTGGTCGCGGATATCGAGATTGAATTCAGGCTTGCCCAGCGGGATCCGCAAGGCAATTGTCATTCTGGAATCAACCGGGTTGTGAGCGAACTGACCTACGTGGGAGACTCCGAGATGAAGCAGCTCATTCAATGGCCTCGCAACAAGTACCTCAACGTCTGGGTGTGCGAGGATGCTGGAGGTGCCGCTGGATACACCTTGTATCCGCAGTGGGTCGCTGGAACACCGGGTGAAGACGGCATTGTGATTCAGCACACGTATTGTGGTTCAATCGGCACATCCAATGCGTATCGATCGAGAACGCTCACGCACGAGGTGGGGCACTGGTTGAATTTGCGGCACCCATGGGGCAACAGCAATGATCCTGGCCTTGCAGGGAATTGTGACGCCGATGATTTGGTGGAAGACACGCCCAACACCATCGGATGGACGTCATGTGACTTGGAGGGTTCGACCTGTGGTTCGTTGGACAACGTTCAGAACTACATGGACTACAGCTACTGTGGTCGCATGTTCACCCTGGGACAAAAGGAACGCATGCGCGCGGCAGCACTTTCCCCCGTGTCCCAGCGGAATCAGCTTTCGACCACGGCGAATCTCCAAGCCACCGGTGTGGCTGGAGAAGACATCTTGTGTGAAGCCGCGTTTGACGTCGACCGCAAAACCATCTGTCTCGGCGACAGCGTACGTTTTACGGACGCCAGTTTCCACAACCCCTCGTCGTGGTCATGGGATTTTGGAGACGGCGAGTCCTTTGCTGGTTTGGCGTCAGACAACGCAGGGGACTTGTATCACGTGTACAACGAACCTGGTGTCTTCGATGTGACGTTGACCGTGGGCAATGGAGTGGAAGAGGTGAGTACAACCTTGAATCAAGCGGTGTATGTGATGGACGCAGGTGAACTTGAGTTGCCTGTTGAACAAGGTTTTGAGTACGGAGAATACCCCTCGGAAGATTGGAGCACATTCGACGTGTTGGAAGACGGGACGTGGGAGGTCACGGATGCAAGTTCGCTCTCGGGCGAACGGAGCCTTTGGTTGGCCAATTGGTCCAATTCTGTGAATGGGAACAAAGACTTTTTGCGTTCGTCCACCATGGACGTTTCAGAGGCTGAGGAAGTGTACGTGAGCTATTCTTGGGCCTTTGTCCACAAAGGCAGCGGAGTCGATGCAGAGACCGATGATCGCTTGCAAATCAGTGTGACTGGAGACTGTGGAGGAGATTGGGATTTGCGCAAGATGCACCGTGGTTACACAACCCTGCCAACGGCGAGCCCAACGCCTTTCCCTTGGACCCCTTCGAGCGAATCAGATTGGGCGTCTTCGTTCATTGCGCTGGACCAAGACGTGTACTTGACCGAATTTTTCAGGGTGCAATTCGAGTTTGAGGGTCGTTTGGGAAACAACGTTTATCTCGACAACATCAACATCTACTCGGTGGCAACCACGGATTTGTCAGAATTGCACTTGGACCTCGTAGAACAATGGCAATTGGTGCCCAATCCTTCGACGGAACGGTCAATGTTGAGGTTTGAAACTCCAGCAGATGGCGACGCCAACGTGTCTGTGCGAGACGCTTCTGGCAGACTGGTCGAGGCGCGATCAACATGGTTTGGACGGGGTGCGCATGAATGGTCCATTCCAGTTCCTGACGCTCCGGGGGTGTACTTCATTCAATTGAATGCCGGCGGTGGAGCTCACCGGACCTGGCGTTGGATTGTCCATTGAGCATCACTTGCGCCATGGACTCCCATGAAAAAAGCCCGCGAGATGCGGGCTTTTCGTTTGCAGGTGGTCAGGAGGGAAGGGTCAATCTTTGCTTCCGACAAGGATGGAGACACAGCCTTCATGCAGGATGGCGGCGTCGGTCTCCGGAACCTTGACGCGGAAACGAAGTCGTTGTGCATTTTCCATGCGGAAATCCAGATGGTCTGAACCGTCGGAATTGCTCCAAAGGAGAATGTTCTCTTGGTTAAGAACGTTGAATTCAACGTCATTCAGCACAGGATGCGCGCATACCGCGACACGGTATTCGGTGTCACCCAAAAACGTCAACTCGAGCTCCGCTTCATCGCCTGGGATGAGCACAGCAGAGTTGTAATTGTCATTTTGGACGTACCCATCGAGGGTGGGCAAGCAATTTTTCTTTGTGAATTTCCGACACTGGGCTTGCGATTGAACAGCAAACATGGTCGCCAAGGCCAACAGGAGGGTTGTGTGCTTCATGTGAATCGACTTTACGCTCATTTCACGAGTTGGTTACGTGCAGTGGTGATTGCGTCGGTGATTTGGGCTAAAACTTCCTCGCTTGCAGTGTATCGAGGTCCACCGCCAATGACGATGGTGCCTTCACTTTTGGTGACGTCGTTGCTGGCTTGCTCTTCATTGACGGCGTCAAAAGCGGTCACCACAGGGCGGAGGATGTCAACCACTCCTTGCAATTCTGGAGATTGCTGATAACTGGTCACCAAGTCCATGACGTCTTCCATGACGAGTTTTTGTTCGGCAATGCGTTGGCGAAGGGTTTCATTGGCCTTGTCTGTGTGACGCGTGGCCAGATAAATGCTTTCGATCCAGCCAGCGGCGACAAGCATGCCGCTCAGATCTTCTTGTCCGTTGGATTTCAACTTTTCGTTCAGATTGAAGAACGCTTCCGACACGATGGACACGAGAGAGTCCTGACGCGCCCGGTTGGCCTGGGCGCGTGCAAGCATTTCGTCGCCGATGACATCGCCAACCCCGAGCTCTCGTGCAAGGCTTTTCACGACTTCGAGGTAGGTGAGAGACACCGCATTTTCTTGGAAGATGGTCGCATAACTCAAGTCAGCACCATACACCCCGAGGTTGATGGCTTGTCTGTCTGCGGTGACGTAGTTCGACGCCGCCATGGTGCTGTGGAGGTGATCGGCGGAAAACGTGGCGCCTGTTTTTCGAACGAGCCGCGCTGTTTCCATGGGTGATGGGGCAGCGCGAAAAATTTTCTTCAACCGTTTGGTGCGTTGGGACACGGAGGCGCCTTCTGTGAGGACGTCGCCCGAAGTGGTCGGACCTGTTGGCCCTCCACAGCTGGCCAGAACAAGTGCACTTGCGGCCAGACTTAAAAACAAGGAATTGCGGAGCTTCTTCATGCGGATTGGAGTTGTTGCGAATTTGTATGCATGTGGGCTGTTTACGGGACTTGATGCAGAAAAGTTCTGCACGTCAGTATGTGCAACAAAGAGGATTTGGTTTCAGTGCGCTTCAAGCCAATTGTGTCCATGGGAGACCTCCACTTCGAGAGGGACGTCAAGCTTGACGGCACGTTCCATGCACCTCACGAGCAACGCTTTCACTTCGTCGAGTTCAGTCACCGCGGCATCCACGACCAGTTCGTCGTGGACCTGCATGATCAATCGACTTTGCATTCCCTTCATTTCTCTGGCGACCTCAATCATGGCGACTTTGATGATGTCTGCAGCGGAACCTTGAATGGGTGTGTTGACGGCATTTCGCTCGGCAAATGCCCGGACCACAGCATTGTTGCTGTGAATGTCAGCGAGAGGTCTTCTTCTGCCCAGGATGGTTGTGGCCATGCCTGATTCTCGGGCTTTCGAAACACAATCTTGTGTGAAGGCCTCGAGGCCCAAAAACTGTGCATGGTATGCATCGATGATGCTCTTCGCTTCCTTTCTGGAAATGCCCAAGGTCTCGGCCAGACCAAACGCTCCTTGTCCGTACAAGATGCCAAAATTGACGGCCTTGGCCTGACTTCTTTGTTCCCGGGTGACGTCGTCGAGAGCCACGCCAAAGACTTTCGATGCGGTCGCTGCGTGAATGTCTTCTCCTTTTCGAAAGGCCTCGATGAGACCTTGTTCTTGGCTCATCGCAGCTGCGATGCGCAATTCCACCTGGCTGTAATCTGCGGCCACCAGGACGTGGTCTTTGTCACGAGGCACGAATGCTTTGCGAATTTCTCGACCCTGTTCGGTGCGAATGGGAATGTTCTGCAGGTTGGGATCCTTGCTGCTCAGACGTCCCGTCGCTGCGACAACCTGCATGTACGTGGTGTGCAGTCGACCTGTTGATCCATGAATCAGCGACGGCAGCGGCTCGACATAAGTGGACCGTAGTTTTTTGAGTTTGCGGTATTCCAACACCTCGCCGATGATGGGGTGTTTGTCTTTCAGTTTGCTCAAGACCGCTTCGCTCGTGGGATATTGTCCCGTCTTGGTTTTTTTCACCTTGGCGGGGATGGCCAAATGCTCAAAGAGCACTTCCCCGAGCTGCTTGGGTGAATCCACATTGAAGGGGGTGCCTGCATGTCCCTGGATGGATTGCTGCAACACATCCAGTTGGTGTGCAAGTGTTTGGCTGAATCGGGCCAGGTGATCGGTGTCGAGCGCAACCCCTTCCAATTCCATATGCATGAGCACAGACAGCAGGGGCATTTCCACATCCCGAAACAGCCTGTCGAGGCCGTCCTCGGCAAGTTTGGGCAGCAGGACATCGGCCAGGCGCAGAGTCACGTCTGCGTCTTCACACGCATAGTGAACGACGTCTTCTGGCGGCAAGTCGGCCATGGATTTTTGGTTCTTCCCCTTCTTCCCAATCAACTCTGTGATGGGAATGCATTGATACCCTAAGAAGGCTTTGGCCAAAGCATCCATGCCGTGCGGTTGGTCCGGTTCAAGCAGGTAATGTGCCACCATGGTGTCTTCGAGCTTGGCCTTGGACAAATCAACGCCATGACGCGCCATGATTTTGCCGTCAAACTTGAGATTCTGCCCCACGATGGTCATGTCAGGATCCTCCAAGAGAGGTTTGAACAGGTTGCGCACCGCTTCCCAAGACCGACCGTGAACAGGAACATAGCTTCCCGTCCCTGGTTCCGTGCTGAAAGACATGCCGACCAACGAAGCTTCCATGGCATTCAGGCCTGTGGTTTCTGTGTCAAAGGCAAATCGACCAGCCGCACGCAAGGCCTCCATCAAAGCTTCCATGGACGCTTCGTCGTCCACCAGGATGTACTTGGATGTCTCCTTGTCAATCGAATTCAGGGTGGATGCAGATGGCGTCACATCCAGAGCTGCGTCAAACATGCTCAACTGGCCATCGCCATCTGTTTCCATCGATTCTGCCGCAGCGGGCGTTGGGGTCGTTGATGGAATTTGGGCAGGAGTTTCTCCCAGCAGCCTTCGGGCCAACGTTCGGAACTCCAATTCCTCCAAGACAGGAGCAAGCATGGCTGCGTCGGCCGGCTCCATGGCCATGGCTGCGAAATCCTCTTGAAAATCGATGTCGACCACAATTGTGGCCAAGTCCCTGCTCAAAAAAGCGAGGTCTTTGCTCGACTCGACCTTCTCCTTCATTTTGCCTTTGAGCTCATCCACGTGCGCATAGAGCCCCTCCATGGAACCGTAAGCCTGCAAAAATTTGATCGCGGTTTTTTCACCCACCCCAGGGATTCCTGGAATGTTGTCTGCGGAGTCGCCCATGAGGCCGAGCAAGTCGATGACCTGTTCAGGGTGTTGCAGGCCATAGCGTTCCTTCACCTCTTCTGGCCCCCATACGCTGGCGGGGTTTCCGCCGCGACCGGGTCGAAACATGCGGATGTTGTCGGTCACCAACTGGGCAAAGTCTTTGTCTGGGGTCATCATGAACACGTCAAAACCTTCTCGTTCAGCGCGCTTGGCCAAACATCCGATCAAGTCGTCAGCCTCATATCCCGGCGCTTGAAGCACGGGAATCCGCATGCCTTCCAGGATGCGCACAATCCATGGCACACTCAACTTGATGTCCTCAGGAGTTTCGTCGCGGTTGGCCTTGTAAGCCTCGAATTGTTCAGTCCTCAATGTGGGACCAGGCGGGTCAAACACCACGGCCAAGTGCGTGGGCTTTTCAGACCGAATCACCTCCATCAATGCGTTTGTGAATCCAAACACCGCCGAGGTGTTCATGCCCTTGGTGTTGATGCGCGGGTTCTTGATGAACGCGTAGTAAGCCCTGAAAATCAGAGCATATGCATCCACCAGAAACAGTTTTTTGTCAGAAGGTGGAGTGATCATGTCTTGGGATTCTTGACAAGGGGTACGGCGCTGCAAGCTTCGCCAAACATGAGACTGCGTACCACGTTGCCGATGCGCTGGGTGAAGGCGACGAGCGTGGCAGGGCCGCCTGCGGTTGCACACCCTTTCACAATGACCCGTTGGTCGCGGTACGTGTCGAGATCGAGCGATTCAACGGCGAGTTGCCATGCCTGGGTCTGGGCATCTGCAAGCGAGCCCACCAACGAGGTGGCACCAGAGGATTGCAGTTTGGCCGCCACGAGCATCCATGCCCAATCGGGAAGAATCGCATCAGAGCTGCAATTCAATGCAACAACATGCCCTGACAGAGAAGAAGCTTCCCATGCGGCGACTTGTTGACGGAATGGCTTTTCTCGAAGCACCATTCCCTGGTCGAGCCATTCGGCCAAATCCACAGCAGCTGTCGGTTGAGGTTTCAGCAGTTGCCCCAAATCCAGTTGGATCAGGCCACTTTCTTCAACGCGGTTGACAATGGGTTCATCCATCTCCCGAAGCTACGGCACGGGAATCGCCTGAGAAAGGCTTCAATCAGGCAATTCGCATGCCCGAATCCGCCGACTTTGAGGCACGTGCCTCGCACAACGAAGCGGCCTTGTCGACAATGGCTTCGGCGTCGTAACCACATTCCTTGTAGAGCTGGGCTTGTGTGCCGTGCTCCACATAACGGTCGGGAACACCGAGTCTTGCAACACGTGCAGAATACCCTTGTTCCATGGCCCATTCGGCCACCGCACTGCCCATGCCACCTTGGATGCAGCCGTCTTCAATGGTGATCACGTCTTTGAATCGGCTGAACACTTCGTGGAGCAAGGTTTCATCCAGAGGTTTGACAAAGCGCATGTCATAGTGGGCGGCTTCAATGCCTCGCTCGCCCAGTTTCTCAGCAGCCTCGGACACTTCCGTACCAATGGCGCCTATGCTCAAAAGGGCGATGTCATCGCCATTGCGCAAGCGGCGACCCCGGCCAATTTCAACGGCTTCGAACGGGGTTTGCCAGTCCACCATCGACCCTGTTCCGCGCGGGTAGCGAATCACAAATGGACCATTGTGTTTTTGAGATGCGGTGAACATGAGGTTCCGCAATTCTTGCTCGTCCATGGGCGCGCTCACAACGAGGTTGGGGATGCAGCGCATGTAAGCCATGTCGTAGACACCGTGATGCGTCGGCCCATCTGCACCCACCAATCCACCGCGATCCAGACAAAACACCACGTGCAAATTTTGAATCGCCACGTCGTGGATGACCTGGTCGTAGGCCCGTTGCATGAAACTCGAATAGATGTTGCAGAACGGCACGAGGCCACGCGTGGCCATTCCGGCACTGAACGTCACGGCATGTTGTTCGGCAATGCCCACATCGAATGCGCGGTCGGGCATCTCTTGCATCATGTACTTCAAGCTGCATCCGGAAGGCATGGCCGGCGTGACGCCAACAATGCGGCGGTCGGCCTTGGCCAGTTCAATGATGCTGTGCCCGAACACATCTTGAAACTTGGGTGGCTTGGGCGTGTTGTCCGAGCCTTTCAGGATTTCTCCTGTGGTTTTGTTGAAGAGCCCGGGTGCGTGCCATGTGGTGGCGCTCCCTTCTTCTGAGGGAGCGTAACCTGCACCTTTTCGGGTCACGACGTGAAGCAACTTGGGACCAGGGATGTCCTTCAAATCTTCGAGCACCTTGGACAGGTATTCGACGTCATGTCCGTCCACGGGTCCAAAGTACCTGAAGTTCAGTGACTCGAACAAGTTGCTTTGCTTGAGCACTGCACTCTTGATCGCATTTTCCACTTTTTGGGCGATGGCTTGCGCATTGGGCCCAAACTTGCTGATGCGTCCCAACAGTTCCCAAACCTCATCTTTCACTTTGTTGTAGGTGTGTGAGGTGGTGATGTCCGTGAGGTACTCCTTCAATGCACCGACGTTGGGGTCAATCGACATGCAATTGTCGTTGAGGATGACGAGCATGTTGGTGTCTTCCACGCCACCGTGGTTCAGTCCTTCAAAGGCCAATCCAGCAGTCATGGCGCCATCGCCAATCACCGCGACGTGTTGCACATCGCGTTGTCCGTTGTGACGGCTTCCCACGGCCATGCCCAGGGCGGCACTGACACTGGTGCTGCTGTGGCCCACCCCAAACGTGTCGTATTCGCTTTCACTGCGCTTGGGGAATCCGCTCAACCCCTGGTATTGACGGTTGGTGTGGAATCGGTCACGGCGTCCCGTGAGGATTTTGTGGCCATAGGCTTGGTGCCCCACGTCCCAAACGATTTGGTCTTCTGGCGTGTTGAAAGCATAATGAAGGGCCACTGTGAGTTCCACCACGCCCAAACTTGCGCCGAAGTGACCTCCTTTCTCGGAGACGACGTCCACGATGAACTGCCGCAACTCGTCAGAAACTTGTTGCAAGTCCTCAGGCTTGAATTTGGCCCGTAGGTCCGCAGCATGTTCTATCTGCGAGAGGAATGGGCCGGCGGCGTAAGCGTCCATGGTTTGGCGATCAAGGGGTTGAGGGGAAGTAACAAATCTAACCCCTTGAGGTTTCCTTTCACGCCAAAAGACGCGAAGACGTGCGTCAGCGACCCATCATTGACGCCGCAATTTGCTGTCAGGCGAGCACCTGCTCAGCCAAACCTTGGAGGATGGCGCGGCCATCGGAGTTTGCGAGATCCTCGCTGCACGCGCGCTCCGGGTGTGGCATCATGCCAAAAACGTTCATGCCCTCATTGCACACACCTGCGATGTTGAGGAGGGCGCCATTGGGGTTGCTCATCGCGTTGACTTTGCCTTGCTCGTCGCAATATTGAAACAAGATTTGGTCGTTGTCTTGCAACCCTTTCAAGCCATCTTCGCCAATGAAGTAATTGCCTTCTCCATGCGCAATTGGAATCACCAGGGCCTTGTCGGGGTTGCATCCAGCTGAAACAGCCGCGGTTCGGGACACGGGCTTGAGGTGCACGTTTCGACAAATGAATTTGCGGCTTTCATTGTGCCGGAGGGTGCCTGGCAGCAAGCCCGCCTCGCACAGAATTTGGAATCCATTGCAAACCCCCAACACGCGACCGCCTCTGTTGGCGAATGCCATGACTTCTTCCATTATGGGGGAGAAGCGCGCAATGGCCCCGCTTCGAAGGTAGTCCCCGTAACTGAAACCACCTGGAAGCACAACGGCTTCGACGCTTTGCAGGTCTCTGTCCTTGTGCCAGAGCTGCACCACGTTGAAGCCGAGGTCTTGGCTCAGCGCATGGACCATGTCCATGTCGCAATTGGAGCCGGGGAAGGTGACAACACCAATCTTCATGCCGCGAAGTTCGGCATTCTCAACTTCCTGTGCACGTCCTTGTCGAACCATTTTCCAAGTGCGCATGGTGTTGGATGGTTCGTGAACCAAACGCTGCAGCACGAAGCCTAGCCATTGATTGTCCTCAACGGGGATTTGTCCGTTTCCTTGCACGGGTTGGCGCTGCAATGTTTTTGACGAAGTGATTGGAGTTTCACAATCAATTGCGAGATGACATAGAAAAGGGTTCACCTGCATCAAGGGGTGTTGCTTATTTTTGCCATGCAAGACTTGACGACATGAACACGCAAGACATCATCACGCCCCTCGCACAATTCGTTGAATGGACTTTCACCACAGTGTTGGTCCCCATCAGCAACGGATTCAACTGGGCAGTCATCGCATTGGGGTTGGCTGGGTTGTTCTTTTGGTTGAGGCTGCAAAAGAAGTACAACAGCCGCGCAGAGCAAGAGGGCTCCATTATGTGACCCTTTTCATGGAGCCACGCCGTACGGCGTTCAGGTGACATTCATCCCGTGCCGCCTCATGCCGCCTGTGACGGTGGGTTACAACAAGTCCTGTCCGATGTCCCGCCGAAACTGCTTTCCCTCGAAGGAGACGGATTCTGCCAGGGCGTAGCTTTTCGCCAGCGCTTTCTCTGGAGAAATCCCCATGGCTGTGCAGGCCAACACGCGACCACCCGCCGTGACCACGTGACCACGCGAAGTGCCCGTGCCTGCATGAAACAAAAGAGCGCTTTCTTCTGAACTGTCTGGAAGGGTGATGGGTTTGCCTTTGTCGTAAGCACCGGGATAGCCTTCGGAGACCAGCATCACCGTGCTGCATGTACGCGGGTCAATCTGCAAGTCGTATTCGCTGAGCAACCCAGCACCCATGTTCTCGAAGAGGTGCAACAAGTCGCTTTGGATGCGCGGCATGATGACCTCAGTTTCTGGGTCGCCAAGCCGACAATTGTACTCAACGACATAGGGATCACCACCAACTTTCATCAATCCAAAGAACAGGAACCCATTGTAGGGAATCCCGTCCGCCGCCAATCCTTTGACGGTTGGAATGATGATTTGGTTGATGGCCTTTTCATGGAATTCGGCATCCATGAACGGGACGGGGCTGACAGCACCCATGCCTCCCGTGTTTGGTCCGGCATCCCCTTCACCCGCGCGCTTGTAGTCTTTTGCGGAGGGCAGCAAGTGATACGCCTTTCCATCTGTCACGACAAACATGCTGCATTCCACGCCATCCATGAATTGCTCAATGACAACCCGCTGGCCTGCGGCGCCAAACGACGCCCCTGAAAGCATGTCCGTGACGACGGTTTGGGCCTCCTGGAGGTCTTCGGTGATGATGACCCCTTTGCCCGCTGCCAAGCCGTCGGCTTTCAATACGTAGGGAGGCTTCATTGTGTTCAAATGCGCCAGGGCAGCCTCGAGCTCATCTCCATTGAAAGAACCATATCCCGCGGTGGGGATGTTGTGTCGCTTCATGAATTCTTTGGCAAACGCTTTGCTGCCTTCCAATTGAGCTCCTTCTTGTCGAGGACCAATGACGACCAAATCGGGGTGCCGTCCGCAGTCGAGAAGGTGGTCTACAAGCCCGTCGACCAGCGGGGCTTCGGGTCCCACCACCACCATTTGAATGTTGTGTTTTTTGATGCTCCGTGAGACGGCGTCGTGGTTGCCAACGTCCAACTTGATGTTCGTGGCGACGTCCGCCGTTCCAGCGTTGCCCGGAGCAACGAAGAGCTGAGTGAGAAAGGAACTTTGGGCCAATTTCCAAGCCACGGCATGTTCCCGTCCACCAGAGCCAATGAGCAACACGTTCATGCGTCCAAAAGTAAGTCAGGCCGCAGGGGCCAACAAGACGCTTTATCCACAACGGAGCAGCACTTTCCCCGAGGCGAACCGGTCGACAGGGCCTAACTTGTCGGCTGTGCTGAGCGTTGTTGTCATTGCCAAAAATGAGGCCCACAACCTGCCTCGATGTCTCGCTTCGGTGTCATCCGTTGCAGAGGACATTGTTGTGGTCGATTCTGGCTCAACCGATGCCACCAGGTCCATCGCTGAGTCTCACGGTGCAAGGGTGTTTGACCGGACGTTCACGACGTTTGCGGATCAAAAGAATTGGGCTGCAAGTCAGGCATTGGAACCCTTTGTGCTCAGTCTAGACGCCGACGAGGCGCTCAGCGAGGCCCTGGTCGAAGAGGTGTTGCGATGGAAGGAGTCGACGGCGGCAAGCCAAATCGGAGCTTGGTCCATGCCCCGCCTGACCAACTACTGTGGCTCATGGGTCCGACATGGAGGATGGTATCCTGATCGGAAGGTGCGATTGTGGTCAAAGGGCTCTGGCAGCTGGTCCACGCCGCGCGATGGGGACATGCTCCATGAAAGGTGGATTCCCAATGAAAGCGTAAAGGTGCATTCATTCCGGTCTGATTTGTTGCATTACAGCTATCACAGCACCTCGGATCATCTCCGACAGTGGGCCAAATTTGCGCGCCTTGGAGCCGCCGATGCGGTTCGTTCAGGCCGTGGAAGTTCGAAACTCAAACCCTTGGCCCGGGCAGTGTTTCAATGGACGAAACAGTGTTGTGCTCAGGGGGGCTGGCGCGACGGCAAAGCCGGATTCGAAATTGCCAGGTGGAGTGCATGCGCTGCGTATTGGAAATGGAACATGGTCAGGCAAAATGCACCGTTTCGACAATGCCAACGCATCGGAGTGGTTCGGACCGATGCGTTGGGGGACAATGTGTTGTCTCTGCCAATGGCCGGTGCATTGAAGGCAATGATGCCCGGGGTTGAGGTGGTTTGGATTTGTCGGACCTATGCCTTGCCCATTGCAGCTCAATCGACTGCGGTGGATGAAGTTCGTACTTGGGACGGAGAGGGTTCAATTGACATGGAGAATGTTGGGCTTTTTCAGGGATTGGATGCGGTGGTTTTTGCCTTTCCGGAAGCGAGACTGATGCGGGCAGCAGCCTTGGCCAAAGTGCCGTGGCGCGTGTCCACCGGGCGACGCTGGAGTGGGTTGATTTGGTCCAACCGTCGCTGCTGGAGAGGACGCAGAAACCAGCCTATCCACGAAACGCTTCAGGGGTTGCGATTGCTGCACGCCCTTGCGTTGCCAGCGGCGTGGCAATTTCCAGAGCCTTCGGATTGGTTCAATTTGACGGGGCTGTCCCAGAATCCGCTTCCACACCTTGCAGGGCACGAAGAACGTTCATGGTCGACATCCGTGGTGCTGCATCCGGGAAATCACGGCTCGGCAAATGGATGGGCCCATGCGCGTTTTTTGACCTTGGCCGAACGACTCATGTCAGACGGCATCCACGTCATCTTCACGGGGACTGCAACGGAACGAGACAGCTTTGCGAAGTGGTTGGACGGTCATCTGGAAGCGCCTTTGCTCATGGATGCCATGGGCAAATGGACGCTTGAAGAGCTCATGGCTGTGTTGGGCAAAGTCAGGGTGGTGGTTGCGTCAAGCACCGGGCCGTTGCACCTTGCCTCTGCATTGGGCACTCCAGTGGTTGGGATGTATCGGTCTGATGCGCCGTTTTGGCCTGAACGTTGGGGTCCTTTGGGTCCGTCGAGCGTTCTTTCTACGAAAACCACGCTGCCAGATGGTGGTTTGGACTTGGGTGTGGAAGAGGTGCACCGGGCGTTGCACGACCTTCTAAAGGCCTAGCAGCATCAATGCTGAGACCGAAGACAGGCGAAGAAAGCGAGGAACGAAACCACAACGCCTGCCTGTGTTTCCAACGTGTCTTCAAACATGCAGCTCAGGGCGAGCACAACCCCTCCCCACATCGCATTCCGGTTCGCTGGTCCACCTTGGCGCCACCACATCAACCAAACCCCAAACCAAAGGACAAGCCCTGGACATCCGGTTGAGATGCCCCAAGTCAGGTGTTGCATGTGCGTCCGGTGACGGTGTCCAGTTCGCAGTCCAAAATTGTGCTGGTCGTACGCACGTTCCATGGCTGTTGGCGTGTCCCCGATGCCATGCCCCAGCAAAGGAGACTTTCGAAAGGCGTGCCAACCAGCGCGCCAGTGGGACAATCTTTGGAAAACGGCATGGCCTGTTGGATTGCCCCCGTCTTGCCAGACTTCCCATTCTCTTTTGAATTCCCGCATGCGAAGCATGAGCCCTGTTCGCATGACGTGATGGGTCGCCCCGGACTCAATGGCATGCACATCATTGGCGGTCAGCTGGAGAATGTGTTCACCGTCCTTGGGCCAGCCAAGTGAAGTGAGGTATCGTGGCAATCGATCTCGATTGGTGAATCCGTGTTCGTCTTGTTGGTCGAGTGACACGTTGCTTACGCTCTCCCAGGCGCGTTCCCACTCGCTCTCACACCAAAACAAGTGCACCCGATGCCCCCCTTCGGACAAGGTGCGTTCGAGGCGATGCGTGTAGGGATTCCCCCATGAGGTGTGGGAAGGGAGCTCATCCTCTGACATGGGGAGTGGGACAGGTTGAAGCCATTGCATGCCAGCAAAAGCCAAGATCAATGAACCCGAAAGAAACCCCGCAGCCAGAAGTCGATGGCCCCTTTCGCTTGTGGCATCCCACAGTGACCACATCAGAGCAAGGAGCAACAACAGGGCGGACGTGAAAGAGCCTGTAACTGCGGTGAAGACGATCCATAACCCCAGGTACACCAACCTCCATGGCCTTGGTTGATCGTCTCCCCAAACCATGCCCAACGCAACGAGCATGGACAACCGAATGTGCGATGTCCACGGGGTCCAGTCACGACCTGCCAAATTGGCCCCATCCAGTGTTCGCCAAGCTCCCCAGACCAGCACCCCTGCCATGGCCAACGCTCCACTATAAAACACCCATGAGGTGAGTTGTCGTTTTGTCTTGAGTGGCACTGTGAGCCATGCACATGCCAGGATGAACAGCGACGCCAGAATCGAAAGCTGGTGCAGACCCCACCTGATGTTGTCGGACCAAGCTAACGAAGCACTCGCCCAAATCAACAACAAAGTCAGCCACAACCAAGGAGAGGCGAAAGTCTTGCGGGACAGGGTGAGTGCCCATCCATTTTGCCACCAAAACATCAGGGCACAAACACCGACCCATGCAGTACCCAAGCTCATGGCGGCATGTGACCACGGCAGCCCAAAAATCACAAGAGCCCAACCCCATTGGGCATGCAGCCTTGGCTGAAAAGCACCCATCATTCCTTTGCTCCAGGACCTTGAAGGATGGACATGTATGCTTCCGATTCGAGCAGATTGACGGCACGTTTGGCCACTGGGTCGTGTTTCAACCCGTGGCGGTATTCACCCGTCGTGTTGTAGAGATGGGCCACAAATTCTTGGCTCAGCGCCAATTCGATTTCTTCTCGGTGCTGCGCAAGGTCTCGGGCCACGTCTGCTTCGAGCCCTCGTCGCAGCTCGGCCAACGTAGCCTCGTTCGTTTTGTCGAGAAGCTCTTCTTGGGCTTGCGTTTGAAGCGTCTCGAACGCCTGATAGGTCCGCGAAGCGTATGGAACGTCGTCCAATTGATCTACGTATGCCACGAATTGCTCCCACGTTGGGTTGGGCAAAGAAAATTGCTCCGCATCTTCTGGGGCAGACAACGTGTTGCGGTGGGCCACCACAAAGTCGAACAGCACTCCTTGTTCCAGCAAGCCTTCGAGCACGTAGCTCATCAATTCTGCTGGCACTTCGACATCGGGAATGACCCCCCTGCCCTCAATCACTTCGCGACCACTGGATGTGTAGAAGGTGCTCAAGGTGGAATCTGCCTGAGCATGGGCTTTTCCGGCATCGTCACGATGGCTGTAGTCAAGACGTTGGACACATCGGCCACTTGGGGTGTAATATTTGGCCACAGTCACCTTCATGCGTGTGCCGTAAGCGAGTTTTTTGGTTTGTTGCACAAGGCCTTTCCCAAACGATTCAGCGCCGACCACAACGCCTCGATCCAAATCTTGAATGGTCCCTGCCACGATTTCACTGGCCGAGGCGGACTTGCCATCCACCAGAATTGCCAGGGGCAAATTGGGTCGCAGGGCTGACATCCGGGTCTTGTAGGATTTGTTCCAGTCTGGCGTTTTCCCCTTGGTGCTCACGACTTCCTGGCCTTTGCCAACAAACAAATTCACCATTGCAATGGCTTCACGCAACAGCCCGCCACCGTTGCCCCGTAGGTCGATGACCACGTTTTCAGCCCCGAGTGAATCGGTGAGGTGCATGAGCGCTTTTCGAACTTCCGAGCTCGCGGTTTTGGTGAATGAATTCAATGCGAGATATCCAGTGGTCTCGGACAACATTCCCTTGTAAGGCACGTCGGGCACCTTGACTTTTCGGCGCTCGAGGTCAAACGTCAATGTCGATGTCACTCCTGGTCGCTTCACTTCAAGTTGCACAGTTGTTCCAGTGGCGCCTTGAAGCAAGTCACCAATTTGGTCTTGCGCCAAGCCATCCACAGACCGCCCGTCCACGCCTGTGACCACATCGCCAAGTTGCACCCCAGCCGTTTCAGCGGGTTGCCCTTCCAGCATGTCAACGACGATGGTTTCACCCTTCCTGGTTTCAATGCTCGCTCCAATGCCCCCGTACTCTCCGGTTTGCATGAATCGAACGTCCTCCATCTTGGACTCGGGGAAGTAGCGCGTGTAAGGGTCGAGCTGAGCGAGCATGGCCTTGATGCCGGTTTCCATCAGTTCGCCAGGCGCCAATTCATCGACGTAGAACAAATTCAATTCACGAAACGCAGACTGCATGATCTCGAGCTGCTTCGACATTTCGAAGTAGTCGTCTTTGAGGCCAGCAGCCAAGGTCAAGCAAAGGGCCAAGGGGAGCCCAAGAATGAACAGCAATCGACGCATGGATGGCAACAGTTATGGGTTGGTTTGGCGATCGCCCTCTTCTCCTTGTGCTTCCGCAAGGCGATCGACAGCACGTGCCATCAAACCTTGGCATTCAGAGAACGTGGGAATCTCAGTTCCCACAAAGATGAACACCACAGCCCATTGGGGAGAGCCTGGTTCCCAATTTTTGGCCAAACGGCTTTTCTCCAACCGCCATGCTTCTTTCAAAAGTCGTTTGATGCGATTGCGATCGACAGCACGTCGGAATCTCCTTTTTGCCACAGAGAACGCTGCTTGAAAAGGAACTTCATGTGGTAACGGGGTTTGAATCGCCCGTCCCATCAAAGGAAACTGCTTCATTTTGAGCCCCTTCGCAAACGCGAGATCCATGAGCGCGGTCGATTTCAAGCGCTCGCGTTTGGAGAGCGTGTGCACTCAACCAGTGATGTACTGCTCCAACGCCATGGTCATGGAGGGAGCCTTGGCGGTGGGTGCGTTGATGTCAATGCGCAGTCCTGCTGCTTCTGCAGCTTTTGCAGTGGTGGGACCAAATACAGCAATGCGCGTAGGACCTTGTTCGAAGTCAGGGAAATTCTTGAACAGGGATTCGATTCCGCTAGGGCTGAAGAACACCAAAACATCGTACTTCACGTCACTCAAATCGCTCAAATCGGAGCACACCGTGCGGTACATGATGGCGCGGGAGTAGTCAAATCCAGCAGCGTCCAATGCATTGGGAATGCTTTTTTTGAGCAGATCTGAGGAGGGCAGCAAAAACCTCTCGCTTTTGTGCTTTTTCATCAATCCCACGACTTCGTCAAACTTGATTGTGCCGTGGAAGATTTTGCGCTTTCGATACTGGACGTATTTCTGCAGATAGTAAGCGGTGCTTTCTGAGATGCAGAAGTATTTCATGGAATCGGGAACGTCGAAGCGCATTTCCTTGGCCAACCGGAAGTAATGATCCACGGCCAATCGGCTCGTCAAAATCACGGCAGAGTGCTGTGCCAGATCGATTTTTTGTTGACGGAACTCCTGGGCATCCATGCCTTCGACATGGATGAATGGGCGAAAGTCAATGGTGAGTTTTTGCCGTTCTGCCAAGTCGAAGTATGGAGACTTCTCGGTGGATGGCTTGGGCTGAGAGATCAGGACCGTTTTGATCTTTTGGGCCATGGGTCTTGAGGTTCAATGTCCTCGAACGAAAAGTCCTACGCTCCATCCAATCCAGAGCAAGGTCCACCCCCATTCGAGGATGCAAAGATACAAGATTCCAACAAGCCGTTGTGAATTTGAGGCTCGCACCAATTGTGTGGCCCTCATTGCCCCGTGCAACATGGCACAGGAGAACATCATCACCATTCCGTACGATTCCCAATTCAAGGATTGCAGATGGGGGCTGAACAAGACAACGCCAGCCCAGCCAACCAAAGCCAATCCAACCCACGTGCTGTTGTGTCGACTCAACTCGACCAAGGTGCTTGACAGGTCACCAGCGCCAAATGCAAAGCGCCCTCCCAAGGCGCGCAACCCCATTCCTGTAAACACCCAAATTGGTCCAGTCCACCAGGACAATGACACCAGCCCCTCCTGTTCGAGCAACATCAGGCCAACCTCCATTCCAAGCATGGACAAACCTGCATTGAGCACCACACCCATGGTGCGGGGCGTTTCCGAGGCATTTCTGAGCGCCAAATTTCTTGGGCGTGACCACGCCCAACGAAGACGCTGAACCTCGCGAGGAAATCCTGCAACGAGCACCCATAGACATGCAAGAGAGATGACCACCAACCACATCAATGGGGCGTTCATCGAATGCGAGGGGTTCAAAGGCGTGCCTTCCAGCATGTCGCCAAGGTCGCACATGTTCATGAATTCTTTGCTTCTCGGTGAAACCGTATATCACCCCACTCTCCCCATGTCTGCAAACCTCGTATTTTCGCGAGGCCAGCACCAAATCGTTGGCAAAGCAGACACCTACGTACACACATTTCTATCGACGCATCCATGCAAGAAGCCCACCCCCCAATTCATGTCGCCCTTGTTGGTGCAACAGGCATGGTTGGACGAACGATGTTGAAGGTGATGGAGGAACATGCATTTCCCGTTGCACGTTTGCTTCCAGTAGCCTCGGCAAAATCTGTTGGAAGCACTGTGTCTTTCAATGGGGAAGAGGTCACGGTGGTTTCCATCGAAGACGCGCTTGCGGCCAGGCCACATGTCGCCTTGTTTTCGGCAGGGGGAGCGTTGAGCTTGGAATGGGCACCCCGTTTTGCTGAGGCAGGCATCACAGTGGTCGACAACAGCAGTGCGTGGCGAATGTCGGAAGACCACAAGCTCGTGGTGCCAGAGGTCAATGGCGATGTGTTGGGGGAGGAAGACTTGGTCATCGCCAACCCCAATTGCACCACCATGCAATTGGTCATGTGCCTCAAACCATTGCACGATGGTTGGCGCATTGTTCGGGGCGTTGTCAACACCTATCAAAGCGTGACGGGAACTGGGCAGGCTGCGGTGGCCCAACTTGAGGCAGAACGCAAAGGAGAAGAAGGCACAGGGGTGTATCCGCATCCGATCGACCAAAATTGCCTGCCCCATTGCGACACCTTCCAAGAAAACGGGTACACCCGAGAAGAGATGAAAGTCCATCACGAGACCAAGAAAATCATGGGTGACAACGAGATACAGCTGTCATGCACGGCAGTGCGCGTCCCCGTTGTCGGTGGGCACAGTGAGGCGGTTTACGTTGAATTTGAGCGCGACTTTGACCTTCAAGAAGTGCGCGAAGCCTTGGCGTCCTTCCCGGGTGTGGTCTTGGAGGACGAGCCTGAGCTTTTGGTGTACCCCATGCCGAGAAACGCAGAGGGAAAAGACGAGGTGTTCGTGGGGCGGTTGCGCCGCGATTTGAGCAATCCCAAGGGGCTGCACATGTGGGTTGTGGCCGACAACTTGCGGAAAGGTGCCGCGACAAACACAGTCCAAATCGCCGCGCATCTCCACCAACAGGGTCGCTGGATCTGACATCACTGAACCCCAACAGAATGTGACTGCGTAACTTTGCGGGAGTCTTCTGAACAAGCCGATATAGCTCAGCTGGTAGAGCAACGCATTCGTAATGCGTAGGTCCGCGGTTCAAGTCCGCGTATCGGCTCCAAAGCCTGGTTTCTCCTGGACAGGGTTTTCTTCAAGTTCGCGCGATGCAACCTGAGGTCGTCCTGCAACGGTTGGCTCGTTCTGGGCGTTATCTTACAAGCCTTGACAAACACAACTGCCATGCACGTTTTTCATCAACCCTCCCTTCTTTTGACATTGTCATTGGTGGTTTCGCCGGTCTTGATGATGGCGCAAGCACCATGGCTGGGTTTGGTGCCCGAAGTCGTACACACAGAAGGCGATTTGGCAGGCATGACCACATACCGGTTGTACCTGTACACATTGAACGAATCTGATTTTCTGGCGAGCTGCTCCGGGGAATCGACCAATCCTCTCGTGTTGTCGAGCACATCCGAACCGGCTTGGTTTCAACATGAGGCGGCCACTACGGCGTTTGCAACGGACGTGAATCCCATCTTTTTTGCGGCGTTTCCCGAATTCGCATACGACAGTTGGTTGACCATTGGCGCCGAAGACAACACTGCCGCAGTGGACATCATCAGCCTAGAGGATCCATCTTTTGCTGCTTTTGCCGCCTTTGAGCAAGGCGAGAGCATTGAAGTGAACGGAAACATTGGAAGCGCTTGGTTTGTGTTGCCCCTTCCCACCAATGTGGAGGCAATCGCAGGAAGCGACTTGAGGGTCTTGGTGGCTCAGCTCACCACTGCGGGTGACATTTCCGGACAGATTCAATGTCAGCTTTTCCTTGAAGGCGACAACCAAAACGAATTCCGTGGTGTGCTGCCCATCATCATCGCTTGCAACGATCCCGAGGCCACCAATTATGAGCCTGCCGCCATGAATGCTGACGGTTGCGTGTATGCCGACGCAGATGGATTGGATGAAGTGGCAGTTGCACACCCCTTGAACATGTTCCCCAATCCTGCCAAGGACATGGTGACCGTGTCCTTTCCTGAATCCCTCGATGCCACATGGATTGGGGCAGAGCTTCAAGCAAAGACGTTGCAGGGAAAACTCGCAGGCTCTTGGACCATCCAAGAACACGTTCAACAAATCGACGTAAGCGGCATGGCCACTGGGCACTACATCATGACCGTGGGAGCTCCGACGAGAACCGAACCTTGGTTTTCCGGCACTTTGGTGGTGTCAAAATGACGTGACGGCGCTGGGACCACCCCCTTCAACGGATTGAGTCGCCAACCTTGAACGCAATGTCTCGAAGGGCCTTGCGGTCTTTGCTGAGGGGTGCCTTGTGGCCATGAGGAAGACGCCCCACTGCGAGCAGGGACACTGCGACCATGTGTTTGGGCAATGCCACTGCGTTGGCAAAAGCGTCACGGTCAAATCCACCCACTTGCATGCTGGCAAGGCCTTGTTCGACGAAGGCGAGTTCCATAGCCCCCACCGCCATCCCAGTGCCAAGCAGTGCGGCGTGGTCTTTCTCACCCGTCTTTTCGAGAATGGTGTTGGCGACGACGCCAATGATGGCACCAGCATCTTTCATCCATCTTTGATTGGCGTCAACGGCAGTCTTCAACAAAGTCTCAAACCCGGGTTCCCCCCTCAGGGAAACCACGAAGCGCCAAGGTTGGTTGTTGTAGGAAGAGCTGCTCAGTCGCGCAGCTTCCAGTCCCTCAGCAAGATCTTCCCAATTCAAGGCGCTGCCATCGAAGGCTCGAGGGCTGTGTCTTTTTTTGGAAAGTTCAAGGAGACTCATGGCCCAAAGAACAAGGAGAAATGGAGGATGTTCGAAGCCGAACGAGTGTCAGCTGATGACATTGCCCGGAGAAGTTCCCTCTTCTGGGGTGACGAAGCGGAGACCGCCGTCGTCGGTGTCGGCCATCAGAACCATGCCTTGGCTCTCGATGCCTCGCAGCTTGCGAGGGGCGAGGTTGATCAGGAGCGTGACTTGTCGACCGACAACTTCTTCTGGGGTGAAGTGCTCGGCGATGCCACTGACGACGGTGCGGGTGTCGAGGCCTGTGTCGACGGTAAGCTTCAGGAGCTTGTCGGCTTTGGGGACTTTTTCGCACTCGAGGACGGTGCCGACCCGAAAGTCCAATTTGGTGAAGTCGTCGAAGGTGATTTCGTCTTTGGCGGGCATGAGGTCGCGGGTTGAAGAGTCAGAAGTTTCGCCCTTCTGGCCGAGTTTGGCGACTTGGGCGGCGACGGTGTCGTCGTCGATTTTGGAAAACAAGATGGGCAAGTCGCCGAGGACCGTGCCGGCGGGCACGAGGTCGGTGCGGGCGTCCTTCCATCGCGCGTTGGAGACGCCAAATGCAGCGGCGATTTTCGCGGCCGTTTGGGGCAGGAAGGGCTCGAGGAGCACCGCGCAGTTGCCTACGACCTGACAAGTCAGATGCATGATCGTGGCGGTACGGGCGGGGTCCGTTTTTTGGAGCTTCCAAGGCTCTTGCTCTGTGAGGAACTTGTTGCCGAGGCGCGCCACATTCATGGCTTCGAGCTGCGCTTCCTTGTAGCGGTGGCGGGCAATGAGGTCACCGACCTTGTCCGGAGCGGCGGCGAGCGTCTCGAGCAGCGCGCGGTCGGTGGCGTCGAGGGCGCTGTCGTCTGGAGCCCCCGGTACAGCGCCGTCGTAGTATTTGCGGGTCAGGACCAGCACCCGGTTCACGAAGTTGCCCAGGACGTCGGCCAACTCGTTGTTGACCTTGTCGCGGAAGTCGCTCCACGTGAATTCGCTGTCCTTTTGTTCCGGCATGATGGCTGTCAGGACGTAGCGCATGGCGTCGCTGCCCTCGGGAAAATCCTCGAGATACTCCGTCACCCAAACCGCCCAGTTCCTGGACGTGCTGATTTTGTCGTCCTCGAGGTTCATGAACTCGTTGGCCGGCACATTGGTTGGGAGGTTGTAGCCCCCATGCTCCTTGAGCAGGATGGGGAAGATGATGCAGTGAAAGACAATGTTGTCCTTGCCGATGAAGTGGATGAGGTCGGCCTCAGGGTCTTGCCACCAGTCGCGCCAATCTTGGCCATTCTGCTCGCACCACTCCATGGTGGCCGTGATGTAACCAATGGGGGCGTCAAGCCACACGTACAAGACCTTCCCTTCCGCCCCTTCCACCGGCACCGGCACACCCCAATCAAGGTCTCTGGTCATGGCACGGCTTTCGAGCCCACCGTCGATCCACGAGCGACATTGCCCCAGCACGTGGGCTTTCCATTCCTTGGCGTTGTGGTGCGGTTGGCCGTCGAGCGTGCCGTCCACGATGTATTCCCGCAGCCAATCTTCGTGCCGCCCCATGGGAAGGTACCACAGAGTCGTGGGCTTGAGTACCGGGGTGGAGCCGCTGAGGGTGGAGCGCGGGTTTACGAGCTCGGTGGGGCTCAGGGTCTTCCCGCAATTCTCGCACTGGTCCCCGTAGGCGCCGTCGTGACCACACGATGGGCACGTGCCTTGGATGTAGCGGTCCGCAAGGAATTGCTTGGCTTCTTCGTCGTAAAACTGTTCCTCGGTTTTGACTTCAAACCCACCCTTGTCGAGCAACGTCAGGAAAAAGTCCTGCGCCACGGCATGGTGCTTGGGTGAGGAAGTGCGGCTGTAATGATCGAAGCTGATGTCGAGTCCCGTGAAGGCCTTTTGCATCTCGACGTGGTATGTGTCGACGATTTCCCGGGGGGTGGTGCCCTCCTTTTTTGCACGAAGCGTGATCGCCGCACCGTGTTCATCGCTCCCACAAATCCAAAGCACGTCTTCCCCCATGCTTCGCAGGTGCCTTACATGGATGTCGGCGGGCAAGTATGCGCCGGCAATGTGACCCAGGTGAATGGGCCCGTTGGCGTAAGGAAGCGCGGAAGTGATCATCCTCCGCTTGGGAGCAGTTTGCGACATGAGGACAAAAGTAATTCGGGGGATTGGGAGATGGATGTTTGTGGGTTGGTTTGGGCTGAAAAAGACCCAAAACGTGTTCTTGGGACACACGCCAAAGCACCCTCATTCACACCTTCGTCCAATGTCCATTGTGGAAATCTGAAGACTACGTGCGTACAGAGGCAAGGAGCAGGGTCCTTTCTTTGGACACATCAGGCACAAACCTGACATCTGAACAATCCTGGCATGAGTGCAACAAACAGCAAGGCGAAGAACACGGCCAAGAACCTTCCGGTTCAGAAGGCGGCTGAGAAGCGAGTGATTTTGGAGGGCTTCTTCCAAAAGAAGATTTGGGGAAAACAGGAACACGAGTTCACGCCGGGCGTGAAGACGGCTGCTGAAGCAGCACTTCGGCCCAAGAAGGGGCAAGTCCTCTAACCGTTCGATTTTCATGAAATTGCGCTTGCCCCCGCCATTGACGCCGGGGTCTCGCGTGGCCCTTGTGGCCCCGGCCAGATTCGCGCCACCGGAACTTCTGGAGTCTTCTGCAAAGCTCATCATCGATTGGGGGTTCGAACCGGTGATTGCCGAAGCGACTCGCGCACGAGACAGGCAGTTTGGCGGCACTGATGACGAGAGGGCATCGGCACTCAACGCGGCCTTCCGCGACCCCAATGTGGGTGCTGTTTGGGCCTTGAGAGGAGGCTATGGTTGCTCGCGAATTCTACCATTGCTGGATGGCCAGGCATTCCAAACCCATCCCACGTGGATCACTGGATTTTCAGACATCACCGCATTGCATGGTTGGGCTTCGGGCCGCGGTGTGGCTTCTTTGCACGCTCCCGTGGCCTCCACGTTAGCCTCCACAGAAGCGTCAGATGTCGAAGCGCTCAGGGAAGTTTGGCGAACGGGTCGGCCTGCAGCGACCCAAGGCTCGAGACGCGTCGTTGGTGGCAATCTGTCGGTGCTGTATGCCTTGCTCGGGACGCCGCACATGCCACCGCTAGAGGGAAGATGGCTCCTGCTCGAAGATCTTGACGAATACCTCTATCACCTCGATCGGATGGTTGTGGCCTTGGCGCAAGCGGGAGTTTTTGAGGCCGTGGAAGGGGTGATGGTGGGCACCTTCACCGACATGAAGGACAACACCAAGGCGTTTGGCCAGTCGGTGGACAATCCGTTTGGCCGGACGGCCCGCGACATCATCGAAGAGCATGTTGTTGGGTGCGGATGCGACGTGGAATGGGACGTTCCTGTGGGGCACGGCAAGCGCAATGCGCCTGTGGTGCTTGGTTGACCCTTGCGTCGACCTTGGAGGTGCGGCAGGGGAAGGGTTGAGTGTACCTTTCGCTCATGTTTGGAAGCATCAAAGACCAGTTGACACAAGAACTCGCCGACATCGAGGCAGCGGGCCTGTACAAGCGTGAGCGCATCATTACCTCTGCCCAAGACGCTGAAATCACGCTGGACGACGGCAGGCGGGTCTTGAATTTTTGTGCGAACAATTACCTGGGGTTGAGTTCTCATCCACGGGTGGTGGAGGCGGCCAAAAAAGCCATCGACACCCACGGATTTGGCATGTCAAGTGTCCGATTCATCTGCGGCACGCAAGACATCCACAAGGAACTGGAACAGCGCATCGCAGACTTTCACCACACCGAAGACACCATCCTTTACGCTGCGGCATTCGACGCCAATGGCGGAGTGTTCGAACCCCTCTTGACCAAGGAGGACGCCATTGTCAGCGACAGTTTGAACCACGCCTCCATCATCGATGGCGTGCGCTTGTGCAAGGCCGCGCGATACCGCTACGCGAACAACGACATGGCGGAGCTTGAAGCGCGTCTCCAAGAAGCACGGGCGAACGGGGCACGCAACATCATCATCGTCACAGATGGCGTGTTTTCGATGGACGGCTATGTCGCTCAAATCGACAAAATCTGTGACTTGGCTGACACACATGAAGCCATGGTCATGGTGGACGAATGCCACGCCACGGGATTCATCGGAAAGACCGGTCGCGGCTCCATTGAATTGCGGAACGCACTCGGTCGCGTGGACATCATCACTGGCACGTTGGGCAAGGCGATGGGCGGGGCCATGGGTGGATTCACGACAGGCAAGCGCGAGATCATCGACATGCTTCGCCAGCGCAGCCGTCCCTATCTCTTTTCGAACTCCCTCGCCCCGAGCATCGTGGGTGCATCCATCGAGGTGTTCAAAATGTTGGATGAGACAACAGCATTGCGCGACACACTCGAAGACAACACGGCGTATTTCAAAGAAGGTCTTCGCAAAGCAGGGTTGCCTTTCAAGGATGGCGAGTCGGCCATTGTGCCCGTGATGCTGGGCGATGCCAAGCTTTCTCAGGTCATGGCCAACGCCTTGCTTGATGAAGGCATTTACGTCATCGGCTTCTTCTACCCTGTTGTGCCCCAAGGAGAAGCCCGAATTCGCGTGCAGCTGAGCGCGGCCCATACCCGGCAACAACTTGACCGGGCCTTGTCGGCATTTGAAAAAGTCGGCAGAGACTTGGGCGTCATCTCGTGACCAATCCGTTCTGTTCACCGACACCATGAGTACGTCCTCCAGCCAGCGCATTGTCGTCGTCGGACGAGGCCTTGCTGGCGCTTTTGTGGCGTGGAAGTTTCACCAACGAGGCTGTGAGGTCGAATGGTGGGGAGACGGTTCCCCAAGTGCCTCTCACGTGGCTGCGGGCATGTTCAATCCAGTGTCCTTTCGGAGGGTCGTGGAGGTTTGGAATGCGGGGGAGCACCTGGACGCCATGCGGCAAACCATGGCATCCATCGAGAATGCCCTTGGCTTGGAAGGGCTGTTGTTGCACAATGTGCCCGTGGCGAAAATCTTCGCCAACGAGGCGTATCGTGAGGTGTGGGAGGCCCGATGGGAGGAAGGTCACGGGGTGTGCCAATGGGCTTCTCAAGGTGAAGACTTTGCAGATGCAGACATGGCCATGTTGGAGGGGCCAGCTGGTTTGGGCCGCGTGCATGCCTCAGGGTGGGTGGATGTGCCGCGCCTCTTGGCCGGCATGGAAGCATTTTTTGCATCCATGGGGACACTGAAAGAGCGTGCTTGGGGTGTGTCAGATGGATTGCCACAAGGTGCTGACGCAGTGGTGGATTGTCGAGGTGTGGGTGCGGCCAGGGAACTGTCCAAAGTGGGCATCACCATCAATCCAAACCACGGGGATGTGCTGACTGTAAGCACCCCGTTGAAGGGCGAAGGCGCATTGGACACGTCGAACCACACCATCAACAATGGCAAGTGGTTGCTTCCAACCGATGTGAGAGATGGACAACAACAGTGGCGCATGGGGGCGACCTACGCATGGCATCGTCTCAGTTCAAAGCCATCCAAGGAGGCGGACCACGATCTGCGTACGCACCTGGCCAAAGCCTTCGACTCGACAGGAGCCCAAGCAATTGTCAACGCGAAACTCGTGGGTCATGAAGCTGGGTTGCGTCCTGCTTCACCAGACCGCCGACCCACGGTGGGGCCTTGGCCGGGCGAAGCAAGGGGTGTGTTGATGCTGAATGGCCTTGGTACCCGTGGCGTGTTGGTGGGGCCGGCCATGGCAAACCATCTCGTCCATTGGTGGCTGGATGGGACTCCTTTGCCAAAAGAAGTGCGCGCAGAACGCTTCAAATCGGTGAGGGAAGGTGGCTTCGGTTTCCAAGAGTGAGGTGTTCTTAAAGTCTGTCCTCGCCCGCCTCAAAGCATGAAGATGTAGGGTACTTTGGATACATGATGCACGACACCATTTCCACGGCTTTGAACGAGCAAATCGGACTCGAAGGCCAAAGTTCTCACACCTACCTCACCATGGCTGTTTGGGCAGAAACCCAGGGTTTTGATGGGGTGGCTGCATTCCTCTACGCCCATTCCGAGGAGGAGCGTCAGCACATGCTCAAGCTCATGCGTTTTGTGAACGAACGCGGCGCTGTCGCAAACGTTCCTTCAGTCCACGCAGGAGCCACGGAATACACAGGGCTCAAAGAAGTGTTTGAAAGCATCCTTGCCCATGAGACCAAGGTGACAGAGTGCATCAACAATGTGGTCGACCTCTGTTTGCAAGCCAAGGATTACACCACCCACAACTTCATGCAGTGGTACGTAAGCGAGCAGATTGAGGAAGAGGCATTGGCTCGGAAGATCCTCGACAAGCTTGCCCTGGCTGGAGACGACCACGGGGCGCTGTACCTGTTCGACAGAGACATCGTGACCTTCGGAGCTTCAGAAGGAGAGTGAGCATGAGCGGGGGCCGTTCACAAAAGACTGTGCCGAGGTTTTGGCTGGACTTCAAGGGTTCAATGTGGACCCGGTGGGCGACCGCTGCATTGACATTGCCGGTCCTTTCTGTGTTCATTTGGGCTGTGCAAGGCGGACCGCAAGACGCCAAGCTCGACACCACGGACACCCAATTGGTGCTGAAAGGCCAGTATTTGTTCCAATTCGCCAAAGGCAACGATTGGCCGGAATCGGCCAAATCAGGGCCCTTCATTTTGGCGGTTCACGACAAGCCTGCATTGGCCAAGGAATTGGCGGCCAAATACAGCAACAACCCCATTGGTTCTCAGGTGTTGACTGTGAAGTCGGTCAGCGACCCCGAGGAATTGGATTCCCCCCATGTGTTGTACACAGAATGCGAGGGAGATGCTTTGAAAGCGTTGCTGTCCGCTGTGAAAGGGAAGCCCACCTTGGTGGTGACTGCCCTTCAACCTTCTTTGCTTTCTGGGGTCTGCTTCAATTTGATCAAGCAAGGGGACAACCTTCGTTACGAAATCAACGCCAAGGATGCCGAGAAACGAGGCATCCTTGTCGGCAACCGACTTGTTTCATGGGCCATACAGCGGTGAACTTCTCTTCAATGATGTCTCAAGCGTTCGTGGCCGTTTGCCTGTTGGCGGCCTCTGTTCCCGCCCTTTTGGGTCAAGCTTCAACAGACGTGTTGGTGGATCGGGCCATTGCGTTGGGCAAGTCCGGTCAGATTGAGGCCGCCCTCGACCTGCTTTCGCCGGTGCTTGACGGGCCAACATTGCATCCCAAGGCGTGCTATGTTGCAGGGTTCCTGCACAAGGAGAGGTTCAAATCGGAGGTGGACGAACAACGTGGACGTTTGGATGGCGACCGTGCTGACGCAGTGCACTGGTTGGGACGGTCCATGGAAATGGCTGCGGGAGAAACCCCCAAGCCGAGTTGGCATGCGTCAGCCCAGCGGGCATTGGATTATTTGGGAGGTTCTTACTTCGACGACGTGGTGCACGCTGTGCGCACCTTCGAGCCAGGCGACGAAACCCATGTTGTCGATTTGTTCAATGCTCATGTGGCCGTGGCCCAGTTGTTGACGCCCGGTCTCGACGCAACCAGGGAGCGCACCGAAGTCCACAAAAACATCGCCCGCGCCTATCGTCAATGGTATGAGTCGACAGGGGAGGAGGCTCACTTCAACGGCACAGTTGCCCAATATGAGCGTGCTTTGACGCTTTCTCCTGGAGACATCACCGCTTGTTACAACTTGGCTGTGAACGTGTACAACCGCGGCGTGTCCCTCATCAAGTCGATGGACGAGAACACATCCCTGGGGGAGATTTTTTCCATCCAAGAACGGAGCGCTGCTCAATTTCGTCAGGCGTTGCCGTGGTTTGAGAAGTCGAATGTGCTGGAGCCCAACCGTCCTGAAACCCTGAGGGGGTTGATGATTGTCCATCACGCCTTGTTTGATGACGAAGAGGCAGGACGTTATCGAGCCGCACTTGAATCCGCATTGAGGCCATGATGCGCTGGAACATCGCATGGCGCATGGGCCTTGGTTTTGGCGTCTTCATCCTCGCCGTGGCGGTGTTGTTTGTGTTCACCCGCGCCACATTGACCCAGAGCAGTGAATTGGCTGAGGAGGTGGACGAGGCCTTGGTGCCGAGTTTGGAGGCCCTTGAAGACATGGGTCAAACGTTGGCGGAGTCCCGGGTGTACATCAGCCATTGGCTGAAAGACCAAAGTCGGGCCGACGATGAAGAAAAAAGGGCATTGCGGAAGCTCGTGAAGGAGGCCTTCCCTCAGCACATTGCTGCACTGCAATCGATGGACCACGCATGGTCCCCCGCCGCAAAGGCCCATTTGGACACCCTCAGATTGGAAACGGATGCGCTCGGGCTGCTGTATGGCGAAATCATGCGTTTGCTGCCGGATTTCAGGAGTTATGACAATCCAATTGCCTACATGCAGGCTCGCCATTATTCGATGGAAGGGGCTGAATTGCAGACCTACACTGAAAGGGTGAAATCGCGTTTGGCAAAGCTCACGGCAGGACAAAACGCGGCCCTTCGCGCAAGAACAGCCCGCATGGAGGAGCTTGGAGCCCAATTGACCATGTATGCGGGTCGGGTCGCTTGGTTCGTGGTGGTTTTGGGCATTGCCTTGGGGGTGATTGTGACAAGGAGCATTGTGCAACCCATGAAGGAATTGAAACGGGCCTTGCTCCACATGGGTCGAGGTGTCCTTCCTGACCGAAAAATCAGGGTCACCTCGGATGAAATTGGAGACATGGCATTGGCAGTCAACCGGCTGGCCGATGGATTGGCCCGAACGCAACGCTTTTCACAAGAGGTGGGAGGTGGGGATTTTGACACTCCCTACCAGCCCCTAAGCGACGATGATGCGCTGGGCAAAGCCCTGCTTCAAATGCGGAGTTCACTGGCGGCCAATGAACGCGAATTGGAAGGCAAGGTCGAAAAGCGGACGGAGGAGTTGGCCCAACAAAAGGCCCGCGCGGAGGAAATTCTTTCAGACCTCCAGGACAGCATTTCCTACGCATTGCGTATCCAGCAGGCCATCTTGCCGTCCGAACAAGAACGCAAAGAGGTCATCTACGATTCGGCGGTATTCTATCAGCCGAGGGATGTCGTCTCGGGCGATTTTTTTTGGTTCAAATCGGTGGGCAGTCGACGCATGTTCGCTGCCATCGATTGCACAGGCCACGGGGTGCCAGGGGCTTTCTTGAGTTTGGTCGGTCACAATGCGTTGGATCGCGTTACGAAGGTGTACACGGAGCCGCACAAGGTTCTCGACAAGCTCAACGAACACGTCTTGCTGCTTCTGCGTCAAGACATTCGAAAAGAGGCGAGCATTCCTGCGGAATTGTTGCGTGATTTGGCCTTGCCGGTGGAACAGCTTCCCTCAACCTACATGGGCGGTCAAGACGGCATGGACTTGGCAATGGTGGCCATCAACTGGGAGCACATGACGGTTGAATTTGCAGGCGCCAACAATCCGCTTTTCTTGGTGCGAGACGGACAGCTCCAGGAATTCAAGCCGGACAAGTTTGCCATTTGTTCCTTTGAGCCGGGAGCCAAGAATTACGAGGTGCAAAAGGTTGCAGTGAAATCGGGTGACACGCTGTTTTTGGCCACGGATGGCTTTGTGGATCAATTCGGAGGTCCAAGGGGGAAGAAATTCATGCGCCGTCGGTTCCGCGAACTTTTGGTGGAAACGGCGTCTTTGCCTGTGGTTGAACACGAAGCGCATTTGAGAGCCAAATTCGAAGATTGGCGAGGTGAGGAAGAACAGGTTGACGATGTGCTCGTGGTGAGCATGAGGGTGCCATGAGTTCAAAAACGCTGGGCAAGGAGGCAGTGCATGCTGCTTGGACGTGGATGCGGTCCGACAAAGGCCTGTTGTTGTGGGCGGTGCTTGTGGGCATTGCCTCGGGACTGTTGGCGGTGGTCATGAAGCAAAGTGTGGGGGGATTGAGGGTGGTGATGTTCGCCATCCAATCGTGGGTTGGAGGTTCTTGGTTTTTGGCTTTGGGTCCCATCTTGGGCCTGGCTGCCACTGCGTATGTGGTCCAGCGCGTTTTGGGAGGAGACCATCCAGGTCCTGGGATTCCTTCGACGCTTCACGCCATTTCCACCCGTCGCGGGCGCATGAAACGGACATGGATGTTTGCCCCTGTGTTGACAAGTGTCTTGTCTGTGGGTTTTGGAGGTTCTGGTGGATTGGAGGCGCCTGCAATGCAAGCGGGTGCAGCGTTGGGGTCAGAAGTTGCATCTCAGACGCGCCGACACTTCCGGAGGCGATTGTTGCTGATTGGATGTGCTGCATCGGGTTCTTTGGCAGCCATGTTCAAGGCGCCTGTGGCGGCGATTGTATTCGCCGTGGAAGTCATCATGATTGATTTGACGGCATCCAGCTTGGTGCCCATCTTGATGGCCTCGCTCGCCTCACTGTTGACTGCGTTTGTGTTCTTTGAGGGAGAGGACATTTTGACGGTTCCCACCTTGGCCGGTTTTCAGGCTGCCCGGTTGCCTTGGTACATGTTGATGGGCATCGTGACGGGTGTGGGTTCGGTGGTGTTTTCAAGACTGTATTTGCTCAGTCAATCGGCCATCGGGCGTTTTGTCAATCCACGGACGAGGATGGCCTTGGCCGGCGCATTGATCGGGGTTGCGGTGGCCATGTTTCCCCCTCTTTTTGGTGAAGGGTATGAAGTGATCAACCAGTTGTTTTTGGGGTATTCTGACGTGTTGATTGAGGACGTTTGGATGATGGAGGGTTCGTTGGCGTTGCCTGGCTTGATTGGCCTTTTGGTGTTGGTTTCTTGTTTGAAGCCCATGCTGACGGGATTCACGACCGGCGCGGGTGGAGTGGCTGGCATTTTTGCACCAGCGTTGTTCAGCGGGGCCATTCTCGGTTTCGCGTTTGCATTGGGTCTCAACGGCTTTCTGGATCCCACGACCATGCCCATCGGAAATTCAGTGCTTGCTGGTCTTTGTGGAATGATGGCCGGGGTGCTTCACGCACCGTTGACAGCCATTTTTTTGGCCACGGAATTGAGTGGGGGATATGGCTTGTTTGTCCCCTTGATGTTGACCTCTGCCATCTCGTTCACCACCTCTCGTGCATTGAAGCGACACAGCATTTACACACGTGAATTGGCAGAGCGCGGCGAATTGCTGACACACGACAAGGACAAGTCTGTGTTGACTCTGATGAATGTGAAGGAAGAGCTTGAACAGGATTTTTTGCCGGTTCAAGCCCATTGGAACCTCGGGCGATTGGTCGAAGTGGTGGCGCAAAGCCAACGCAACTTGCATCCTGTTGTGGATCAGGAGGGTCATTTGCTAGGCATTGTAGATCTTCAGGACATCCGGCAAGTCATGTTCGACCGCAATCAATACCTGACTCTGAGGGTGGTGGACTTGATGACGTTGCCTTTGGCTGAGGTGCAATGGGAAGACAAGATGGACGACGTCATGGCCAAATTTGAGCACTGCGGTGCCTGGAACTTGCCCGTGGTTGAAGATGGGCGGTACGTGGGTTTTGTGTCACGATCCCGCTTGTTCACAGCCTATCGCAAGTGGCTGAAAGAAACCAGCCTTGACTGAGATCAAGGGGCATGCTCTGTCGCGCCGTCGAGAATGTAGTTCATCTGATACACGTCGTCGGCATTGAGCCTGAGTGTGCCCTTGAAGGTGAGACGGTCGTCGGTTTTGTAGGCCCTGACGGCCTTGTTTGGAAAGCGCAAGTCGATCACTGACTCAGGTCCAGCTCCGCCACAGAAGAAGCAATTGGCAAAGGGATAGCGGCTGAGCACGTAAAAGTCCTCGTCCACATCCACGGGAATCATGTACCCAGTGATGTAGCATTCTTTGCCTTCTGCTTCAATGACTTTGGACCCAAAATTGGGCATCCAATAGTAGGCATCGAGCTCTTCGAGATAGACGTCCTTGAATTCGACGTCGCTCAAGGTCTGCCAGGTCAACTCTGTGAGTGCGACCTCTTCCGAGGGCAGGGCACTTGCCACGGGAGTGGGGTCGAGGCTTGCAAGTTTGGCCTCTCCGGCGAGCCTCAACTGGTCCTGAGTGGCTTGTGCTTCCTCAGAGGGATGGCACATGCTGCTCCAATCCATCATGGACACGGCCACGAGTGCGACAGAAGAGAAGACCAGGGTGAGGAACGACCGGGATTTCATCTTGAGCAAAAATAAAGGTCCACGCGTTTCAGGCATCACTCAACGTCCGGCTGATGTCCAAGCGGAGGCTTCGGCGTGCAGGAATGGCCGAAGCCAACAACCCCACGGCCACGGCAGCTCCGGCGAGCATTCCTTCTCCTGGAAGCAACGCCATGGCATGCACGTCGTAGTGAAATTGACTCTCCACCACCTGGCCCAGCGCACCCATGCCCAATCGGCTCAGGAGAAGGCCGAGGGCCGTTCCGGCGATGCTGAGCATCCCACCTTCGAGCAACAGGAGTCGGTACAGTGTGGAGGGGGTGCCTCCAAGGGTCCGCATCAAGGCCAATTCATGTCGTCGGGCACGAATGTTGTCCAACACTGAGATGAAAATGCTCGCAAAACTCAAGGCCATGATGAGCATGGCAATGGCCCTGAGCGCCGACGTTCCAATCCCAAACTGTTGGGTCATCCGGTTCACCTCGATGGCCGGGAGTGCCACTTGCATGTTGGTTTCACGCAAGGCGTTTGGAATGGTCAGCACAGCCAACGGATTGCGCTTTTTGAGCAGCATTGCGGTGATCTCTCGCTCAGCCGGATCGATGGTCTCGCCCTCCTCGGCATGCACGTACCAAATGCTTTCCATCGGGGTCAGCAGCAATTGGTCCACCACGCTGCCACTTGGCTCGAGGATGCCAACCACGGTGAACGTTTTGTTGGTGTGGATGTCGGTTTGGTCTTTCAGTCCGTGGGCACTGAAAAACGTGTCTCCCACTTGAAGTCCCAATTGATTGGCGACCCTTGCGCCGGCCGTGACTTCAAACGGAGCCTCCCAAAGGTTGCCCGTCGCCACCGTGGCCCCATAGTGTTCGACATAGGTGTGCTCTGTTCCCACAATGCGGTAGCCCTCATGGTTGTCTCCATAAGCGAGGGGAATGCCTGAGGCGATGTAGGGGTGCTTCAACACCTTTTCAGCAGCCTGCTGGTTGATGTTGCCCGTGGGGGCGTCGATGTGATACACATTGGCCAAAATCAACTGCAATGGACTGCCCTTCGCGCCGAGCACCAAATCAATGTCTTTGATGTTGCGTTCGAAGGCGTCATTGACCTGCTTTTCTGTCAACAGCATCAAACTGACCATTCCGACACCAAATGCGAGCAGAGCCAAACTCAATGCAGTTTGGAGTGGCTTGGCTTGCAAGTTGCGCCACGCTTGGTAGAACAATCCGAGCTTCATGAGCGGGCGCGTTGCAGGGTGACACAATGGGGGTGACGGTCCCTCAGTCGTTGGTCATGGGTGACCACGACCAGGGTGGCTTCGGATGCTTCACGTTCGAGGATGTCCATGACCACGTGTGCATTTCGGTCGTCCAGCGCGGAGGTGGGTTCGTCGGCAAACACAACCTTGGGGTTGTGGAGCAGGGCCCGAGCGATGGAGGCGCGCTGTTGCTCGCCGACACTCAGCATGTGGGGTTTGGCGTGCTTCCTGTGGGCGATGTCAAGGCGGTCCAACATCGCATCCATCCGCTCGAGCACATCGTGGGGGACTTTGCCGTTGGTGAGCTGGTGCGGAAGCGCAAGGTTCTCCTCCACGGTCAAACTTTGGACAAAATGTGGCCTCTGGAACACGATGCCCAATTCCTTGCCCCGCCACGTGTCCAGCTCGCGATCGGTCGATGCATCGAGGGTGCAATTGGCCACGCGGATGGTGCCTGCATCGGCCCGAAGCAAGCCGCAGAGCAGGTGCAGCAAGGTGGTTTTCCCTGTTCCGGAATCGCCGAGCAGCAAAAGGCGATCCCCTTGACTGCATTTGAAGTCAGGGAAATGCATTGGCTTTCCGTCGTCGCCGTATTGGAATTGCACACCCTCAATGCTGACCATGGCCCGAAGGTACACTGACCAAACGTGCCGTTGAACGTAGCTTCGCAGAACAAGCCCTGACGTTCATGAATTTTTGGCAACGACTCTCTCGATTTGGCATTGGCATCGTCCTTGGCATCGCCTTGTCGCTCTATTTCTTTGGCAGCCGCGGCTGTGGTTCTTGGCTTCCGTCAGCCCAAATTCGAACCACCATCGTTGAAGGGGGTGTGCAACTCGCCCCTGATGTGTCGTATGCACATCCATCTTTGACGGTCTCAGAAGTTCTTGCCTTTGTGGGCGAAGCCGATGTGAATTTTGGCGACAGTGGCCCGCGTGACAAACCGCAGTGGTATGTGTTGGAGAGCGACGCTCGGGAATCAGGTCAACTGTTCCTGTTGGAGGTGGTGATGCTCGACACCGCAAGTTTGGTCCGTCGCGTTGAGATTCAAGATTGAGCTCAGCGAGTGACCTTCATGAAGGGCAGCGAAAAGTGCTGTCCTTGGGCTTGCCCCTCAAGGGTGTAGCTCCCAAAGCGCAGTGAACTGACATCCATGACGATGCCTTCGCCTGACTTGGCCACGCGTCCCCCCGCGTCTCGAATCACCCAAGCAATGGCCGGTGCATGATGCTTGAACGCATCGGGCACAATCAGGTGAACCTCGTCCAAAGCTGGATTGGGATGGCACCCCCAGGCGTGCTGAGCTGCAACCGGTTCATCAATGGCATTCCAAGACAGCAAAGTGGGATCGTTCACCACCCCAAAGCCAGGGTTGCCGTTGGCCCAAGTGCCCAAAGGCCCCAGCGAATCCAAGCGCAAGAGGCAAGCGCTCCACGAGCCGTCAAGCACGCCACGGGTGCTCCCCGCAGCCCACACTGCCCCGTCGGGCCCCAGAGAAAGTCGAGAAGGATCCTCCTCGAACGAGGTGCCGAAATGGCCCTGGCTCACATAGCTTGAAGATGGGGAGATGTGCGCGATCAAAAAGGAATCATCCAAGCTTTCTACATTGCTCGATTTCAGCAATTTGGCAACTCCCTGTTGGGTCCAAATCAAATCACGACCCTCTTCCCCAGCATCGCCGGCCCAAAATTCCCCTACTTCTCCAGTGTTGATGTTGAGGGCCAAAAAATCATGAGAGACAACGTCATTTCCACTGTTATCGATGAACTGGAAGGTCCGCAAGATGCGGATGCTGTTGTTGCGAACATCAATGCCATCCATGCGACTCTCTGTCCAACCTTCCTCGTTGGGGGTGACAATGTCAAAGGCAAGTTGGCCGAGAGGATACACTCCCCAAACGGCAGCACTTGCGATGCCATCTTCGAGTTGACTGCCAACAGCGATGAGCATGTTGTTGTGCACGAGAACGTCAGCAATGAATTGTTCCTGTCCAGGGGTTCCTCCCCACTCCAACACGGTGTTCATGGACACATCTGCCGCCACAAGGCGGTTGCCAGAGTGCCCCACGGCCCATACCTGCCCTTGCCACTCGCACAGTTTGGCGGGAATGAAATTCGTGGCGACATCGTCGAGCAGGCGAATGGATGTTGTCTCACCATCGAAATTGACGGTGTGAATGGCGGCGCCATAGCTGCCGTCTGACCTGAGCCGCTGCGTGAGGATTCGTGCTTCGTTCAAAGTGTTGAGTCGCGCATCGACCACCCATTCCAAGGCATCGGAAGAAGGCAATACCAGGCTCCAATCAACGGCCAGGTTGTTGTCGTAGTGGACAACATAGGGTCTTAGAACGTCGCCATCCTGCGGCTGGGTGGTGCCCAATAAATAAGCGCCTCCTGCATGCGGAAGCACCACTTCGCCTCGGTCGATACCAGGTCCACCAATTGCACGGAATTCCACCTGACTCCATGCCAAGTTGCCCACAAGCACACAGCATGCCAACAGCCAAAGTTTCACCAGGTTGGAGGGTTCAAAGGGTCCGTTCATGCAACCAAGTTAGAATCCAGATTGGGGTCGCTCCACAGCAAGAGGCGTAAAATACGATGTTGGTCCATTCAATGCTGTTTGAGGATGGGCATTGTCGAAGGCAAGTCGTCGTCGGGTTCAATCTGAAACATGAACATTCCGTCAGGAAGGTCGTCAATCGGAATGTTGAACCGTGGAGTCAACACTCCCCATCGCACAGGTTGGCCTTGCATGTTGAACAAAGTCCAACGGCCAGGTCTAGATCTGTGGTTGGTCACCCAAATTTCGTCGCGGGCAGGGTTGGGGAAGGCCAAAAACGCAGGCGGGTTGGCTGGGAGTTCCGGTTGTCCTGAGATCCAATCCATGGCCGCAGCCACGGCGAGGCTTGCGGTGACCTTGCCATGACCCCAGACTTGGTCACCTTGGGCGTTCAAGTCCCCAGTTTCGTCGTCTTGGCGGGCCGTCCATTCGAGGATTGTACGGACATCACCAGGTGTCAACTCGGGGTTGGCTTCCAACATCAAAGCCACGACACCTGCCGCTGCGGGGCTGCTCATGCTCGTCCCAGAGAGTTTGGCAAAGTCGTAAGTGGTGCCATCAACATCCACGTTGCTTGTCACGTTGTACGCCCCATCTCGGAAGGAGCTGAGGGAGGACTCGACGTTCACACCTGGGGCGGAAACGTTGGGCTTCAGGCGTCCGTCCAGCGTGGGACCATAGGACGAGAAATTGGCCAAATTGCCACCGACTTCGCTCCCACTGGTGCTCAAGTACTCGGAATTGTATGCCCCAATGGCAATGACCGATTCGCCACAGGCTGGTTGTTGAACGCCATAGTAGGGGTTGCCAGCGAGCCAACCTGGTTGGCCTGCTGCCAAAAAGTCCTGGCCCCAATTTCCCACGTCGTTGGAGAGATGTGTGTGGTTCCAAGCATGGACAAGGCCACTTGCGGCTGTGGCCTGCAACACCACGGCGAGGTAGGAATTGCCTTTGTGGATGCGCATTTGCATGAACGGCCTGTCGTTGGAGGGGTGGGCTGCTTCAATGGCCACATCGTAAACGATGGTGTCTCCGTTGACCACAAGCAGGGTGTCCAAGACAAACGGACCGTCGCTGGTGTGATACATTGGACTTTCACCTGCCAAGGTGCTGATGCCTTGGGTCAACAAGAACCCGGCACTGAAGGAGGCGCCGACATCGCCCCAGAGGGTCAGATTTTGGCCCCAAGCCGAAGGGTGGTTGGACAAGGGGTAGAATTGAACGCGCGACCTCATCACATCGTTGGGCTCCTCAAACGTGTGCTCAATGTGAAAATCGCTGTCGCCATTGTTCCCATTTGAGCTCACGAACACCACCCCTTCCGCCGACAAGTCATCGATGAACAGGTTGCTCAAAGAGGTTCCGTCCGGGGTGCCCCATTGAGGCAAGCCCCAGCTGTTGTTGATGACCAAACGTTTGCCGTCTTGTTGGGCCACGTTGTGCATCCACTCGAATGCATCCAGGGCGGCGGCTTCGTCCACCATCAGGGTGGCGAACAACAAGTCCGCGGCTGGCGCCATCCCTCGGAGATCGATCCCCGCACCACCACCAGCGGCGATGCCTGCCACATGGGTGCCATGCGTGGAGTAGCCGTAGACGTTGGACGTGTCGCTTCCCAGTTCCAGGATGTCCCAAGGGGTGTCAGCAGTCGCGCCGTAATTGAATCCGCTGGGAGCAGGGCCAGCTTGGCGGTATTGGTCCCAGACCGCCCGAATTCGGGATTGGGTAAGGGTCGTGTCTAGGAACATGGGATGCGTGTAGTCGAACCCCCAGTCAAGCACCCCAATGAGCACCCCTTCGCCGTGAAAGGGCTGCGGCAAGTTGAAGCCGGCGTGCACACTGTCAACCCGAGTGCCATACCGCGTCTTGTTCACGTCAGGCACGGCCCGCGAGGCCAACTCAACCAAGTCCATGGGGAGTTCAGGAAGCACGTCGAGATGTTGGGCGTCGACCCTGAATGAGGCAATGCCAGAACGGCATGCACCCGCCTGGATTTCCGGCCGAGTCGCACACCAATTCCGCCACTCCTCCTCTGTGAAATCGGCGCTCAGTCGTCCGATGAACCCCACCATGGCACGGCGACGAACCAGGGCCACGGGATGGCCACCGGCAATGTCCACGAGTGACTTCGGTTCAGGATGCTCCTTGGCGAGAGTGATGAGTTCAGACAAGGAAAGGCGGTCTGGTGCTGCCATGGTTTGGGCTCTTGAGATCAGGCAAACACCCAATAGGCCCATGGCAAGAATGGCGCGTGACGTCATGTCACGAAAGTACCGCGAATCAGAGCAGGTAATTCATGCTCGAGAACTCGGAGTGTCCTCCGGCGACGATGCCTTCCACGAGGTCCTTCTGCGAGGCATTGCAAGCGACCAGCGTGCGGATGCTGAACGACCTCAATGCAGCTTTGACACTCAGGGTACTTACAGCACTGTCTTTTCGGCCTGTGAACGGCAGGGTGTCGGGCCCGCGTTGGCATGTGGCATTCAAGTTGACTCTGCAGACTTGATTCACGAGTTGGTCGATGGCCTTGCCGGCGGTTTCGTGGTTGGCCGTGAAGACGCTGACCTGTTGGCCATAGTCGCTTTCAGCGATGTCTTTGAGGACGTCGTGGAAGTCTTCGAATTCGAGCACAGGACACACCGGACCAAATTGCTCTTCTCGGAAAATAGCCGTTTCGCGGTCCACGGGGTACAAGATGGCCGGGAACATCATGTTGCCTTCCACGGTGCCGCCGCGACCATTGATGACGGCGGCGCCTTTCTCCACGGCCTCGTTGATGTAGGCCTGCATGGCCTCCACCTTGCCAACCTCGGGCAACGGTGTGATGTCCGCATCGACGAGGGGGCTGCCCATCACGAGTTCATCCGTGGCCTTGGCAAAGGCCTCCAGGAACTTCTCGCGGATGTCCTTGTGGACGTAAACCACCTTCAAAGCTGTGCAGCGCTGTCCATTGAAGCTCCAAGCCCCTTTGACGCACTCCTTGACAGCCAAATCAAGATCTGCATCAGGGAAGACCACGGCAGGGTTTTTTGCCTCGAGTCCAAGCACCTGCCTGACGCGGTTTGGTTTGGGGTGCTGCGAAATCAGGGCGTTGCTGCTTTTGCTGTTTCCAATGAGCGCCAGCACATCGACTCGGCCCGATTGCATGATGGGGCTTGCGAGGGTGCGGCCACGGCCAAACACGATGTTGACCACACCTGGAGGGAAGCTCTCTGCAAACGCTTCGAGCAAAGGCACCATCAGGAGCACGCCGTACTTGGCGGGCTTGAAGACGCAGGTGTTGCCCATGAGGATGGCGGGCAAGAGCACACAAAACGTTTCGTTCAGTGGATAATTGAAGGGGCCGAGGCACAGCACGACGCCGAGGGGACCTCGACGAATTTGGGCGAGCACGCCTGACACCTGGCTGATGTGGCTGCCTTCGCGATGCAGGTTTTTGTACTCCTCGATGGTGTCCTTCAGGTACACCACAGTCCGGTCAAATTCTTTTTCTGCGTCGCTGCGTCTCTTGCCGATTTCCCACATCAAAAGTTCGGCCACCTGGTCGCGCTTGGGTTCAATCAACGAGATGAACTTCTCCATCGCCTCGATGCGGTCTGACGCCGAGGACGAGGGCCACAGTCCGCGACCATGGTCGTAGGCATCGCACGCTGATTCGAGCGCGCGAATGCCTTCCTCAGCCGGCAAGTCCGGCACCGACCCTAGCAGGGTGCGTTCGGACCCGTGTTCATCTTCGGAGAGGATGGGGCTTCTCACTTCGCTTGATGGCCCAGGCCAAGACTCGAGCTTGCCATTCACAAGAAAGCGTGTTCCGTGGAGCACTTCGGGTACGTTGTAAGGGGCGGGTGGTTGATGCGTCATGCCTTGTCAACCAAAGAATTGAGTGCTTTGTTCGTGCACTTGGCAATCGTGCATTCAAGTCGAGGAGCAAGGAACAGGCGCCCGCCAAGCTTGTTCCTCATATTTTGTGTTTTGTGGGCGAAAAATGCCTGTTTGTGACAGAATGTTCGTCACGTCAAACCGGGAGGTAGGTTCGAAGTGTCTTTTCCTTCGGGCACGAGAAAATCTCCGTCACGCGCATTCAGTCCGCGTTCCAGGAGCAGCATGGCGACTGCGAGGAACACTGCCGTTGTTTCATAAGCCAAGGCGTGCCATGGCTCAATGCCCAGGGCGCGACGAAGCAAAATGGTGGCGACGACAAACCCGGAGTTTCGCAGGACCATGCCGAAGTCATCAAGGTACCTGAACGACACCACCAACAGAAGGACGTCCACAAGGATCAGGGCCGTGAAAAATTCATTGTAGAAGACGTCGTTCAGGTCTGAATGCAAGTGGTCAGGGGTGGTGACGATTTCCCAGAACCACGAGCCAAACGAGTACACGCTCAAGCCCACCAACATCACGGCCAACAGGCCAGCAAGGGACGTTTTGAAATGGACGAATTGTTTCAGCTCAGATTCTTCAATCCTCGCTTTTCGCCGTGGCAGCAAATGGTAAAACAAGACCAACATGCCACCGAGCACAAGCGCACAGAGCAAATGCGGAAAGAACGCGGCATCCCAAGGCCACGACGACGTGGTGTCAAGGTCTTTGAAGACAGACCGAATCTCAATGAGCGCCACAATTTCAATTTGTTTTCCCAACGACCTGGCAAAGGAGGTGGGGAGGTAGTAGACCAACAAATACACCTCCGCAATGAGGATGACAGAAAATGGGGTGTACAGGGTTTGCAAGGGATGGGCAAAGAGCGAATCGGGCAATCCCAGCCCCCAAATCGCATGCGCTCCGTACAATGCCAGATGCAGTCCAAACAGCACGAGGGCTGTGGTCACAAGAAGACCTTCGACGCGCTGTCGAACCTCGGAATTCAAGGTTTTTTGAGCCACTTGAAAAAGGAGGTTTCTCAGCATGCCTCTATAACCTTTTGACGCTCAGAATGTTTTCGACAACGTCCAAGGTGAAATGTGGACTGAAGGTGCTGGAAGAAGCGGTCTCAATTCCCATCGGAGATGTAGATTTCCGCCAACACCTTAATTCTTCTTTCATGAACATACTTGCGATCATCGCGGGCATTCCCGTGCTCGTAGCTGTCTATGGCGTCATTCGCCGTCAGCGTTTCTTCTTCCTTTTGGGGTACCTGTTGTACGCCCTCATCGTGGTTCCCAACGAATTGGGAGAATACATGGCGACCGGATCCATGGAACGCCTTGCCGTGGCCATGATTTGGACACTCCAAGGGGTTTTGGCCTTCCCCAACAAGTTGAATTACGACGGCTCTAAAGTGTTCAAGTCGTTTGGCATCAAGACGTTCTTGTGCTTGGCGGCCATCAACATCTTTGGTGTGGTTCTCACCAGAGTCATGCCGACGCCTCCAGAATTCACCGAAGGCCTGCGCACCATGATCGGCATTTTTCACGCTGTCCTCGCGGTGCTGCCTTTCATCGGCATCTACCTGATGGCCACCAACAACATCCCTGTGGGGACCAACGATTGAAATCAAACCACCTTGTGACATGAAACACCGTTGCACTCTTTTCTCAGTGATGTTGTTCACGTTGTCTGCAGCTGCCCAGCTGCCCAACGACGTTTGTTCTGGAGCCATTGATTTGTCCGACATGCTCGGCAATGGCATCGGTGCGCGGCAGACTTCAGGCTCATACTCGAACATCGATGCCACCGGTGAACCGGAGCTCGCAGCGGCGTTGGAAGGTTCTTGGTTCGATTCAGACTCTTTGGGCAATGCCGTAAGCGTGGACCAGTCGGTTTGGTTCAAGATGCAAGGCGATGGCGGCACGTACCAAATCGTGACCACCAACTGTGCTGGTGCCGCCTTTTACAGCAACGACACCCAAATGGCACTGTACAAAGGTTCTTGCGACGACCTTGAATTGATGATGGCCAACGACGATCTGATGTACTTGTGGGACGCGAACTACGGTTGGTACTATTCTTGGGTTGACGCCCGTCTTGAGGAAGGCGAGGAGTACTACCTGATGGTCGACGGTTACAACTGGAACGACGGAGACGTCTTCCAGGGTGTGGCTCAAGGAACGTTTTGCATTGCGGTGACGGAAACCACCAACATGGGTCAGCACAACGCTTGTTCAGACGCTTTGGGCATTGACGAAATCTTTGAACCCAATGGAGCCAACTTGTCTGTTGTCGGGCCCTTCGATGGAACGCCTGAAGGGAGCGGCATCGTACCCAATGAAAATGCCGAACTGCTCGGCATTGAATGCTGGGCGGATGGACCCGATGGGTCAGGAAATGAAGACGCTTCTGTTTGGTTCAAATTCACAGGAGATGGACAGTCCTACACCATCAGCCATACTTTCTGCGACGACGACAACGCCGTTTGGTGGTTTGGATGGGATTCGCAGATGGCCTTGTACAAAGGCGTGTGCGGGGAGCTCGTGCCTGTGGCTTGTGCGGAGGATTTTAGCACAGACGACAACCAATGGTGGGCGGAGGTTGGATTCGATTCAGAAGTTGGGGTAGAATACTACTTGCGTTTTGATGGTTTTCTCTGGGAAGACAACGGCATCACGTGGACTGCGAATGGGGCGTTTTGCCTTCAGGCGTTTCCTGGGAATGTCAACGGAATGGAGGAATTGGAGGCTGTTTCGTTGGATGTCTTTCCCAACCCATCGGTGGGCGGACACGTGTCTTTGTCGTGGCCAGGAAGTGAATCTGTCGCCGATGTTGCCGTGTTCGACCTGACGGGGCGCCAAGTGGCGGGTTTGACTCAAGTTGTGCGCAACGAAAGGGTCCATCTTGACTTGCCTTTTGGCACCTACATCGTCAAAATGCGGACGGAGACGTCTTCTTCAACGACACAATTTCAGGTCGTTCGCTGAGTTCTACGTTCTACGACACTAAATCTGCGGGAGGGTGGTTCTCCGATGGGGAGAGTCCACACCTCCCGTGTGGTCGATGGCCTTTGGTTCGAAAAGCACAATCCACGTCTCTTTGTCCGCGACTGGACGATGCTCAATCCCACGTGGAACCACAATCATGTCTCCTTCGCGAACCACTTCGGTGCGGTCGCGAAAGTGCATGGTCATTTCACCTTTGAACACGAAAAACAGTTCGTCTTCCTTCTCGTGAGCGTGCCAAACGAACGCCCCTAGAATTTTGGCAATCTTGACGTCCTGCCCATTCAAAGAGGCCACAATCCTTGGATGCCAGTGGTCTTCAAAGAGATCGAATTTGGAGGCGAGATCAATCGGAATCATGGGTTCGTGTTGTTGGCTTTGATGCCTTGAATGCGCGTGGCCAAGGTGCGCATCATGCTTTCTGCGGTGTCGTCGGGGGGTCCTCCCTCGGCTTGTTGAAACCCGTAAGCTTCATCAGGCCCCAAATCCACCAGGTTGAACCTGAAGATGTAATCGTTGGCATCGGTGGCTTTACCAGAGAAGGTCCCAAACCTTAAATCGTTCACCTGCAGCCCACCATCGGGACGCTTCACCGCATTCAAATAGCCGGCGCTGAACCAACGCAAGGTTGCCAGGGTGGGGTCGGAGTCCATGTTGTGCAGCAGCTCAAACCCCTTCTCCACAGGCTGGAACGACAAGGGCACCTCGTCGTAGAACGAGTATTGGGCGAGCAGGTAGACGTCGCCGGCGTCCACCACCCCGTTCCAAAGGATGTTGTTGAAGATGGTGGGGGTGATGAAGAACCGCTCATAGGCCACGTTTTGGTCGTTGAGCGCTTCCTCGAAGGTGTGTGAAACCCTGGCGTAGTTGAATGCCGTCACCGTGAGGTAGGCCGAACTCAAGGCGAGTCCCGTCCAATTCCATCGCGCACGACGACGGTCCGAACGTCCGAAGCGAGCTGCAACGAGCAGGCAAATGAGAAACGGCACGGTGTAGATGGGGTCGGCGACAGAAATGGTCCCCCAGGCGACGCGCATGTTGGAGAAGGGGGCGAAGATTTGGGTTCCGTAGGTGGTGAAACAATCGAGCAGGATGTGGGTCAGGAAGCCCCAAAAAAACAGAGACACCCAGCCCCCGAGGTCGGCGTCTGGAATTTCCCACGTGCCGCTGAAGTACCTCCGCTGCCCGTGCTGCCACCACCACCAAGCCACAAGTGGGATGTATGCAACTAGAGGCAGCCACGCTCCCGGTGCCAAAATCATGGTCAGGAAATTCACCACGAACCCAACAATCACCGCAGCAGCTGCTTTGGTCGCCATGGCAATCCAAGCGTGATGGGGACTGCGATACAGGCGGTTCGTCAACCACCCAAACACCAACGCGCCAAGCACCGAAAACAGCAAGGAGTGACTGATGCCGCGATGGAACCCCAGGTTGTCCAACTCGTTCAGAAAGTACTTGCCCAGCACGTCCATGTCGGGAATGGTGCCGGCCACTGCCCCCCAAATCATGGCTCGGTTTCCGATCCGCCGCCCCAACACCACTTCCCCGACGGCAGCGCCAAGCACGATTTGCGACAACGAATCCATGGCGCGAAGGTCGGTCAGCCCAGTTGTTCGAAAAGAAGCGAGTGTCACAAAAAGAATCGAGGGTCACAATTCGTGAGGGTCGTCGCAGTGTACCTTCGACCTCACATGAGAGCTGCGTGGATTTTGACCCTGGTCGTGGGATGGTCGGCCTTGCTGGCGCAAGCGCAGTCGCGCCACACCGTCAGCGGATACATCACCGACGCGTCTTCCGGAGAGACGCTGATTGGCTCGACCGTTTGGGTGGAGTCCATTTCAGAAGGTGTCGCCGCCAATGTCTACGGATTTTACACGCTGACCTTGCCGGCCGCGGCGTACGAGGTGCGCGTGAGCTATTTGGGCTACACCCCCCAGCGATTTGAGGTGGACTTGACCTCGAACGACCTCAAGTTCAACATCGAGTTGCAGCCTGGTCTCGCCCTTGACGAAGCTGTGGTGACCGGGGAACGCGAGAATCGGATTGAGGAACAGGTGCAGATGTCGCGCATGGAAATTCCCATCGACCAAATCAAATCACTTCCCGCCATCGGAGGAGAGGTCGATTTGTTGAAGTCGCTTCAGCTTTTGCCAGGCGTGCAAAGCGGGGGTGAGGGCACAAGCGGCCTGTATGTGCGCGGGGGATCTCCAGACCAAAACCTGATGATCCTCGACGGCGTCCCTCTGTACAGCGTGAACCACTTGTTTGGCTTTTTCAGCGTGTTCAACGCGGATGCGGTGAAGAACATGAGCATCACCAAGGGGGGGTTTCCAGCGAGGTTCGGCGGCCGTCTTTCTTCCATCCTCGAGATCAACATGAAGGACGGAAACATGCGGGAGTTCCATGGCGACGGGAACATCAGCATCATTGCCAGCAAACTCACGCTCGAAGGCCCCATTGTGAAGGACAAGGCGAGTTTCATGGTCAGCGCCCGTCGCACCTACCTCGACCTGCTCCTTAGGCCCATCATTTCAGCCGCGACCTCCAGCGACCCAAACACGGCTGTGGATCCCGCATACTTCTTCCACGACTTGAATGCCAAGTTGAACTGGCGGGTGTCGCCGCGCGACCGCATTTATGTGAGCGCGTTTTCAGGGTTGGATGACTTTGGCATTTCCACGTCCAACAAAGACACCGATGGGGGGGTGACGACCCGCTCGGACGTGAAGTTTGGCCTGGATTGGAAGAACCAAATCCAAGCCCTTCGCTGGAACCACGAACTCGGTCCTCGCATGTTCTCCAACGTCTCGTTGACGCACAGCATTTACAATTTTAACACTGGTGTGGACGCTCGGGATGAATTCATTTCATCCACGGACACAAATGCGACGCGGTTCGCATCGTTGTACCGTTCAGGCATTGAAGACTATGCTGCCAAAATCGACGTGGACTTTGCACCAAACGCCAGGCACTTCATTCGTTTCGGAGGCAACTTGACCCGCCATCAATTCTCGCCTGGCGCGCTGCAGTTTGAGCTTGATTTTGGGCAGGAGAACCCGTTGGACACGCTCATTGGCCAAGGCGATTTGGTCAGCCATGAACAGTACCTGTACGTGGAAGACGAGGTCGACATCGCGGAGAATCTCTCGGTCAATGCGGGCCTTCATGGATCCATGTTGAGCGTTGAGGACACGTCTTATTCGAGCCTCCAGCCGCGCCTCGCATTGAATTGGAAATTCACGCCAGGGTGGGCGTTCAAAGCGAGTTACGCCAACATGGTTCAATACGTGAATTTGCTGACGAATGAGGGATTGAGCTTGCCCACCGATTTGTGGCTTCCATCTACGGGCGACGTTCGTCCCCAACGCAGTTGGCAAGCGGCGGCAGGTCTTGCAACGTCCTTTGACGACGGCGGCATCGAGGTCAGTCTGGAGGGCTACTACAAGGAAATGGACGGCCTGCTGAGTTACAAAGAGGGCGGGTCGTTTTTTGGAGACCTTCAAGGCGATTGGGAAAGTCAAGTCACCCAAGGCATTGGCAACAGCTACGGCATTGAGGCATTGGTCCAAAAGAAAGCTGGCCGCACGGCGGGGTGGATTGGCTACACCCTCAGTTGGAGCAACCGTCAATTTGACGACCTCAACAGCGGGGCGTGGTTCCCCTTCACGTACGACCGACGGCACGACATCAGCGTGGTGGTCACCCAAGAACTGTCGGACATTTGGTCGGCCTCCATGGCGTGGGTCTACGGCACAGGCCGGGCAGTGACGCTCACAGAAACGGTGTTCAACGGGTTGCAGTATGACGGTTACCCAGCGGCCACGCCGTGGGAGGTTCCAAGCAGTCGCAATGCCTTTCGCATGAGTCCATATCATCGTTTGGACATCAGCTTCACCCGAACAAGGCCCGAGTCCGAGGGCAACCGTGCACTCATTTTCAGTGCCTACAACGCTTACAACAACCTCAACCCCTTCTTCGCCTTGGCGGAGAGGCAGGCCGATCGCTCCACAGAAATCATTGAATACGGCTTGTTCCCCATCATCCCTTCCATCGCATGGCGCTTCCACTTTTGACCTTGACTCGACGGTTTGCTTCGTTGCCTGTGGCGGTCCTTGTTGCCGCCTTGACGCTGCATTCCTGCTCCAAGTTTGAGACGGGTGTGGTGAACAAGATTGAGTTTCCAGCGCATGAGCCGAGATTGGCGGTGACCATGTTTGTTGCTCCCGGTGACACGGTGCTGTTCGCCACGGTGTATCAATCGGCAGGGATCTTGGAAACCGGCGGGAGTGTGCCCCTTCGGGATGCAGTGTTGACGATGTCTCAGAATGGGGTGGTTCTGGCGACGGGAGACTCATCCAATTGGAGTGAAAACGGCCCATGGGGTCCCTCTGAATCCGAGCAATCCTTGATGAAAATGATTCTTGATCAGCCCCTCGACCTTGCCCAAGGTGAGGTTGCACTCGCGGTAGACGCGTCCCCCACGTTTGACCCCATTGTGGTGGTGGAAATGGTACCGGACGCACCTGTTGTGGAGCATCTTTTTGAACCTCTCGCCGACACCATCAGCGAGTGGGGGTATGCATTTTACAACCACCGAATCACCGTTGATTTGGACAACCGTCCGGGTGTGAGAGATGACTACATGATTCATCTGGAGGCCAAGGACAAATTTGGCAGTGAATCGGAGTGGTACAGCACAGGCGGTCCGTCCTTTCCAGACCCGCGAATTGAGTACAGCGAGGGCTGCAATTGTCTTCTTGCAACGGACGAGGGAGAGGACAACGTATCTCTCGACAATTTGGTGTTCGAGATGTGGGGTGGAGACGACAGCGGGTATGACTATGAACAAACGCTTCGATTGCGCGTGGAGCGCCCCACCGCTTCTTTGGCCAATCATTTTCGCAGCGTTGATGCGTATTACAGTGCGCTGGGCAACCCCTTTGCCGAGCCGGCCAGCATCCAAGGAAACATCCCCGATGGCTTCGGCATTTTTGGCGTCACCAATGGGGTGGTCGTGAACTTGGAGGATTGAAGGGGGCGACTTGCGACGAGCCTACCTTGAATGGGGGATTTTGACCTTTTCCAACCTGAATACCATACTTAGGGTATGTGCTGTCTGAAAAGGTGAGTTTAGGTTTGCGGTGTTATTTAGAACGAATCAAAATAAGCGCCGAATGAAAATATCAAAAACCAACATCGCGCTCGTCATTTTGGGCTTCTCCCTCGTGCTGGCATCCTGTACCCGTGAAGGGTGTACCGATCCCACGGCGACGAATTACAATGAGGATGCCAATGAGGATGACGGCTCTTGCCAATATGACGGAGTATCACCCATCACAGTTGAAGACCCTGGTGTTTATGAATTTACTGACGCCAATGGAAACAATACAGTTTCATACACTGGTCAGCGTCAGCGGCTCAACATGTTGGAGGAAATGACCGTTTATTTGAAATCTGCAAACACACCGGGCACGGCAATTGATGCCTCTGTGCTTTTGGCCATGTATGCCAATGAGGGTTACACTTGGGAGGACAGCGAAGGATTGGACATGAATGGTTCCACCAAGCAATTGAAGAACAAAACCGTCGGTGGCGAAACCACATACACTGAGATGTTTGAGTCATACATGGAGGGCATTGCTGCCGCCAGTGCGACAACAGTAGAGGGCGAATACGGCGGATCCGCTGGAACAGCAGGTGTTGTTCTCTCGACCACCAACGACAGCAAACAATACCTCCAAGACGGTCAGGGACAGGAGTGGACTCAACTCATCGAGAAAGGTTTGATGGGAGCCTGTTTCATGTACAACATTAGCTCGGTCTATCTAGCCTCTGAGAAAATGGATGTGGACAACAACACTCCGGTTGAAGGCAAATACTACACAGCCATGGAACATCACTGGGACGAGGCCTACGGCTACTTCACAGATGCTGTTGATTATCCTCAAAACGGAAGCGGCAACCGTTTTTGGGGGAAGTACGCCAACAGCCGTGAGGGAGTGTTGCAATCAGCATCCAAAATTTCGGCAGCATTCCGCATTGGTCGGGCCGCAATCAGCATGGATGAGTTGGCGGTAAGAGACCAACAAATTGAAATTTTGAACGAGGAACTCCAAAAACTGGCTGCCGGAACGGCGATACACTACTTCAACGATGCGGTTGCTGACTTTGGCGATGACGCGCTCCGGAACCACGAACTTTCCGAAGCCAAAGCCTTCATTCAAGCCCTTCAGTTCATTGCTGGCACATCAGTACCAGACACCGAGGTGGAGCACCTTCTTGAAGATTTGGGAGAAGACTACTATAATGTAAGCATTTCGACCATCAACCAAGTCCGCGACGTATTGGCAGCTCTCACGGTTCTCACTGATGTAGAATATCAACTGTTATTTTGGCCTCGAAACATCTAAGAATGAAAAAAACCGACTCCCTTTCATGGGGGTCGGTTTTCCTTGTCTTTGTGATGACAGTGAGCGCATGCAATCCCGATGACGACAACGACGGGGCCATGCCGGCTTTTGACAGAGCTGCTTTTCTTGAAAATGCAGCAGACAACATCATTGTTCCGACTTATGCAACGTTTGCTCAGTCAACACAGATGTTGGAGTCCATGCTGCAAGGTCTGAATCAGGGAGATGTCACCGGTTCTGACATTGTAGCTCTGAGGCAAGGGTTGTTTGATGCCAACCTTGCCTGGCAGAGGGCTCAAATTTTCGACTTCGGACCTGCTTCCAATCGAGCCTTGTTGGCCACGACCAACACCTTTCCGACAGATACCTCTGAAATTGAGTTGGCCACGCAGTCCGACACTTGGCAGGGAGGTCTTTCTTCCACGCTGAACAGTTCAGGTCTGCCTGCCCTTGACTGGTTGTTGTTTTCTAAGGACGAATCGAGCACAGCGGCAGTTTGGAACAACCCAGCTTCTGGACACTTGCGCCATGCCCAAAGGCTTTCTCAATACATGGCAGAGGAAGCGGTCGCCGTTTTAAGTGCATGGAATGACTCCTACAGAGGGAACTTCGTGGCCTCTACTGGAACGGAAGCGGGTAGCAGCATCGGCGAATTGCTCAATGCGTTCAACCGTGTTTATGAAGGCAACATTCGAAAGCAGAAGTTGGGTTTGCCGAATGGTGCAATGACATGGAGCGGGAATCCCCAACCAAGTCTTGTCGAAGCCCCCTTTGCAGGGGACTGGAGCATTGATTTGTTGTCTGAAGGGTTGAATGCGTGCGCACATCTCTACTTCGGAGACCAAGCAAATGGAGCATCTTCCGGCTTAGGACTGGACGATTATCTCACATCCCTAGGCGACGTTTCCTACGGCCAAGGGTTGCATGAGGACATTGTTGGTCAATTGGTTTCCGCTCAGGCTGCAGTCGCAACCATGGACGATCCTCTGGCATC
>JAYZBB010000027.1:0-3649 GCA_036339415.1 Bacteroidota bacterium
TCCCTGTTTTTAGGCCATGAGCATCTTGAAGTTGGCCCAAAAACGACACAGCCCACGTGCCTTTGATGGCCGCCCGCTGACCTGGGAAGACCTTGCCGATGGCTTTGAAGCCGCAAGGCTCAGCAGCTCGTCGTACAACAATCAGCCGTGGCGGTTTGTCGTGGCCCTGCGAGGAGAACCCGGATTTGGTGTTCTTCTAGAGACGGCTGAAGCGTCCAATCAAGTGTGGATGAAGGATGCCGGGGCCATCGTCGGGGTGGTGGCCAACACCATCTTGGAAAAGACGGGGGCAACAGACCACGCAGCGATGCTCGGCGTGGGCATGTCCGTGGGCGCCATGGAGTTGGCCTTCGTGGAACGTGGCCTGGCCAGCATGCAGGCCGGAGGCTTTGACCGTGCGGCCTTTGCACAGGCAGTGGGATTGCCAGAGCACATGAAGGCGCTGTCTTTGCTTGCCGTAGGCGGCCTTCCCAAAGGACACGTGCCCAAAACCAAACAGCGAAAAGACCTCAAAGACATCGCCTTCCGCGTTGGGGAGGCGATGCGATGAAGCCGATTAATGGGCGACAAGCAGCGTGGCGCGGTGAACTGTGGGTTCCCCGTCGGCGTTTTGCACTGAAAGGATGTACTGGCCGGAAGGAAGGTCAGAGACGTCCAGTTGGGTTTGGCGACCCTGCATGTTCCAGCTGCCCACCGACCTGCCATCCAACGCGTTCATGGTGAGGGTGCACGACGACCATTCACGGCTCGCCGCTGGCGGGAGCACCACAGCAACCATGTCTGAGGCTGGCGCGGGGTACACCTTCAAAGGCTCTGAGATCCGCAAGTCGTCCACTGCCACTTCCTGATAGACGCACCCGTCGCTGCTGAAGGACTCAGGGTCATAATTGGACGCTTCCGGATCGTCGCAGGCCACGTGGATCGGGAGCACAGTTTCAAAGTTTTCGAAAACGCCCTGCGCGGTGAAGTTCTGGCGAACACTGACGAACATTTGGCCACTGATGTCACCTGCAGTCGTCAATTGCGCCACACAAATGCGAAGGTCGTCGCCCGCAAATGCCGCTGTGTTGGTCAACGTTGGGAGAATGAACCATGCGTTTCCAATTGGGCCCATGGCGTTGAGGTTGTTCCCCAAATCAAATTCGGCAAACATGTCGTACGGTGGGATGTAGGCGAGCGTGTCCACCGAAAAGCCCAAGGTGTCGAAGACCACGGTGTCGGCTTGATACAGCGTGTCGATTTGGTACAATGTGTCAAGAGTCAGGACACCGGGATCGGGAAGGGTGGTGATCTGCAGGGTGGGCTCTGTGGACTCTGGCGTCCAGCCCACCGTGAACCAGCTGTCATATTCCAGCTCGGGCTCAATGGCAAAAAACGCAGAGTTCACCCCCGTGGACAGCGAGGAGGCGGCGAATTCGCTTTGGTACCACGCGGGTGACGCCGTCGATTCAAGCACCATGGGGTTCTCGTCCCAACCGCCACAGAGCACCAAGAAGTCATCCGAAGAAGGGGTGTACAAGTACAACCGGTAGGTCGTCATGCCTTCGAGTTCACCGTCTGTGTGTTCCACCTCTGGCACCAAGCCAAGCCACGGCTCTGGCGTTTGGGCTGAAGAAGAAATGGCATACAGCAAGCACAACGCCAGGAAAGACAGGACTTCGGGTCGGAGGAAGGTCAGCTTCATCATGAATCCAGATTTTCTCGAAAGTTAGGATGAAGGGCAAGACTGATGCCCTTTTCTTGAACAGAAAAGTCCCAAGCCCAAACGCCCCGAACAAAAAAAGCCCCGCCATGTGGCAGGGCCCTTTTCAAGTTTCAAGTTGCAGGTCAGAGAGGGGTCACCAACCAAATCCAACGTTGACCCCCAGGCGGATGCCCATGGGGTCGTCGCTGGTGAAGAAGTTGGATTCTTCTTCTTGAATGCCATCGCTGGTCACCGCCTTGTATTGTGGCCCGATGAAGTAATCCACCATGAAGCCGTCGCCGCGCGTTTGCTGGAATCCGAGCACAAGGTGCGCTCCATTGGCTGTGCGCTCAAGCACCAAGACGTCATCGTTTTCACCATCCACAGACGTGGCGCTTCGTAGACGGCCGCCCAACCCAATGTAGAAGCCTTCGCACGCGTTGCCACCAGTGTAATAGCGAACCTCTGGAATGGCAATGAATCCGGATCTAGTGTAATCCCTCGTTTCCAAATCATCTGTCACATATTCGCCTGCACCACCAATGAAGCCCGCAGACACAGATGCACTGATGTTGTCGTTGATGGCCATTTCGTAACCCAACTGATATTGGGCGAAAAACCAACCGATCGGATTGGTCTTGATGACCTGGGTGTTTTCTTGAGCCGAAACGGTCAAGCCAACAAAGGCTGCACACGCAGCGAGAATGAACTTTTTCATAGAAATGAATTGAAAGGTTTCGGCTGCAAGAACGACCTGCCAAGAGGGGTTGGGAACGAGCGGGGCAAGTGTTTGTCCAACGTCAGATGTTGATGCGTGACTTAAGTGTTTGAATCACAGTGGTTTTGTGTTTGGGTCACTGCCTCAGATTGCCCTTGTCAGGAGACGAATGTCTGGTCGAAACTCAATCCCAGCGGCCCTGGCCGTTGAGGTACTCGGCAATTTGGACCGTGTTGGTGGCCGCACCTTTTCGCAGGTTGTCCGCCACAATCCACATGTGCAGACCCTTGGGGTTGGCCAAATCCCGTCTCAGCCGGCCCACGAAGACCTCGTCTTTGCCCTGCGCATTCAATGGCATGGGGTAAAGTTCCTTCTCCGGCTCGTCCTGCACCACGACGCCAGGAAAGGAGGCCAGGGCTGCCCTGACTTCCTCGAGTTCAAACTCCCGTTCGAATTCGACAAAGACCGCCTCGCTGTGTCCTCCAACCACCGGCACGCGCACCGCGGTGCACGACAACTGAATGGACGGGTCGCCCATGATTTTTTTGGTTTCATGGTGCACCTTCATTTCCTCCCGTGTGTCCCCATTAGGCTGAAATGTGTCGCAATGGGGAAGGCAGTTTTGGTCAATGGGATGGGGATACACCGTCAATTCCGTCTCACCCCGTCGCTCCGCCTCAAGCTGCGCCTTGGCCGCTTGACCAGTGCCGGTGACACTCTGATACGTGTTCACAACGCCACGCTGGATGCGCCAGCCGTCGTGCAAGGGCTTGAGGCACATCACAAGCTGCATGGTGGTGCAATTGGGATTGGCAATGACCAAATCCCCTTCGTCCAAAACCTCGCCATTCACCTCTGGTACCACCAACTTGTGCAGGTCCGACATGCGCCAGGCGCTGCTGTTGTCCACGACGGTGATGCCCGCCTCGGCAAATCGAGGCGCCCATTCTGTGCTGAGTGCACCTCCGGCCGAAAACAGCGCAACGTGCGGGCGCTGCGCCATGGCATCTTCGATGGACATCACTTCCACCTCTTCTCCTCGGAAGGTGATGGTGCTCCCCACGGATCGGGCTGAGGCCACAGGCAAGAGCTTGGCGACAGGAAATCCCCTTGATTCCAGCACCTCCAACATGGTGCGGCCCACCATGCCAGTCGCGCCGACCAAGGCCACATTCAACGGTTTGAGATTGGAATTCATCGGATTGGGTTCTGTGACTTCACCAACGTCGGTTGCCAATGAACAAACG
>JAYZBB010000028.1:0-23686 GCA_036339415.1 Bacteroidota bacterium
CGCGCTGCTTCTACTCGTCCGCGTGGCCAAGCGCATGGCTCGACCGCAACCCTGAGTTTCTGTTCGAAGACAAAGAGCTCAATTCACCAAATCGGGGTTGAGGGTGTTCGGCTTCTGTCCTGCTGGGTCCACAAGTAAAGTAGACTTTATTCAACGAGTGGTAGATTTCAAAGGCTCTCAAGCAACCGCCGAAGAATGACCGTTGTTATCCAATCGTATAAGTGCCAATATGAAGAAGAAACTTGCCGTTTCATTTGCCCTGTTTATTGCGTTCACGGTTTATTCCTCTGCTCAGGTTGGTCGCGTCATTCGAACGAATCTGACGGACGTATTGGTTGGTAGATATTCCCTTGGCGGTGAGGTATTCATCTCAGACAACCACTCCTTGGGCTTAGATATCGACTACATCTCAAAGGAAGTCTCTTTGAGCTCAGTCCACCTGTGGTATCCGGGTGGAGGTACCGAAAAAAGAGGCGTAATCCTTGAGCCTCAGTTCCGGTGGTACCTCGGGGAAGTCGTCGGGCAAGGGGCATATGCTTCAGTTTCTGGTTTCTTTGGTTACGCCAGGTACAATCCTGTGGATGAGGATAATTGGGGCTTAATACCTCCACCTGAATGGCTGGCTGGCGGCTCCTCCTTGCATCTGGGACATCAGCAAAGAATCAGGCGATTTCTGCTAGACACCTACTTGGGAGTTACATGGGCACAAAACAAAGACATGGGCATCTTTTACGAAGACCGCGCTCTGTTCCCCCAACCATCTGGTTTTCGAGTGTCTAGTGGTTTGCGTTTTGGCTTCAATACTCAGAAAAGCAGGTGAACTCTACTTGACCAAATCGGGGTTGATGGTGTTCGGCTTCTGTCTTGCTGGGTCCACCTATTGATAAAATCAACTGGCCTGAGGCTTTAACGAACGATTAGCAGCCTTTCTGCACATCCGTTGGAAGAGCGGAGGATGTACATGCCCTCAGCAAGTGCGGCAACGTCAATGCGCAGCAGGTGTTGGTCATTTGCTAGGGCTTCGAATACCAATTGGCCACTTGCGTTGACAAGCGAGACGTTCGAACCCTGAGGGAGGCCCTCGATGATCACCCCATTTTGTGCCGGATTGGGGAAAGCGCGAAGCGAAGAAGCAAGCGATTCGACGTCGGACACAGTGTGGCATTCCAGTTGGGAGGTGACGTGCGCTGAGCGATTGGTCACAAAGGACTTCAATCCGTAGGTCGTGCCGCCCATGGGGCCACCGCCGCCGCTTGAGAGGTTGGATGCAAGGTTGGCCTCAAAATCCGCATTGGAGTACATCTTGTTGTCGTCGGCATAGACGGACGACGCAATGAGCTCCGTCACAACGTCTATGCGCTCGTGAAGGTGGGTTTCGTTGAAGAGCGTCTCGGTCAGTTCGCAGACATGATCGAGGTAGCGCGAATACAACTCGTCGTGGTCAAACATCCGCTCAAGCAAGGGGCGTGTGGGGTTGGCGTAATCGATCGCCAATGTTTCCATGTTGCCCGCACCGTTGGTGTAGGAACCAAACGCTTCGTTGCCGTCCCACTTGATCCATTCCCAAAGGTTGGATTCTTGGTTGTGGTAGATGTAATAGTTTCGAGCTGACCCGGTGTAGCTATCCAAATTGCTGAACAGCATGTCCAACGCGGCAGACCTCAAAAAACCGTCCACGTCCATTCGGAAGTCAATGCCTGCCCCAAAGGCGTCCAAATCCGTGTTGTTGATGAAATCGATGAAGGAGATCAAATCGCTCCAGTCGTTGACGTCTTCGTTGGTCTTGAGTTCGTAGCGGTCTGCGTACACCGCGGGGTCGGTGCCGTAATCGGCCAAGTCAGCGGCGGTGTTGTTTCCGCCGCCACCTCCGCCGGGGCCGCCGCCTCCAAAATTGTCGCCTGCTTTGAACAGGTTGCCACTGTCTTCTTCGATGGCCCAATCGAGAAATTGATCGTCGATTTGTTCCACGACGGTGTAAAAGCCCCAGGCTTCACCATTGAAGGTGACGTTTGCAAAACTGGCGCGAGGTGCGAGCACGCCAGCCTCTCGGCACGCGTCGAAAAATAGTTTTTCGCGCATGCAGGTGGGGTCCTTGAATCCGTTGCTGAAGTTGAGCTTCTTGAGGCCGTCGTAGTTCTGGCCCGAGAAGTACTTGTTGAAGTCAATCTTGAACGACTTCTTGACACCCGGGTGCGAGTAGCTCGAGTTTCCTTTTAGCCGCACGCCCACGCTGTCCATGACGTGGGTACCACTCACGTCAGTGAGGGTCAGCATGGCTGGGATGTACTCGTTTTCGTCCGCCGCGTAATGGGTTTGCAAATCCCCCCAAAAGTCGTCTTGAGGAAAGGCCAAGTCAATTGAGATGATCTGGTCAACAGAGAAGATGTTGTCGCCATCGATTTGGGCATTGACAACACAGAAAGGAATCATCACATACACGGCAATGATTATAGAGTGCGCAATGCGCGTTCGAGATATCGGAAGGTTCATGGAAGTATGACGCATGAATTCCTGAAAAGTTGATTGTCGAGCAAGTCACTTTTTACGAATTACTACACCAAATCGGGGTTGAGGGTGTTCGGCTTCTGTCCTGCTTGGTCCACTATTAAAGTGGACTTGATGGGTGGTGGTCGGCTGGGATCACGGGTAATGGCGAAGATGTATCTTCACGTGAATTGGAAATGAACAAGATGAGACTCCTTTTTGCCATTCTGGCCTTTGTTTGGGCATCAGGCCTCTTCGCCCAGGAGTCTTCGGGATACATTGAAACCAACGTGGGGGTCAGTTACACATCCGATTTCATTGATTATTTCCCTGGCATTTCTTTTCTCTACGGACGAAGAATGTTTTTGTCGAATACGTCGTTCTGGGATGCCCAGGTGGGGCTTGCAGCTCCGAGCCTAGCCACCATGAAAGTGGGGTGGGGTCACAAGAGTGCTGATTCCGGTTTCAGCGTATCTACGGGCGTCAGGATTTGGCCGGCTCATGTGTATTTGCAGCTTGGCATTCCCGACACTCGGTGTTCTAAAGAGGTGTCCCGAAGAATGCAGCGCAGGCTTGACAGGCGAGGGAAAGATCCGAATGACTTTGTGTGTGGAGAGTGGACGTTGTCTGTGGAGCGTGGATTAGGTGACACTCGTTGGTCAGGTCTCAGCCTTGAGTCAATTGCAATCGCCACCGTCAGCCATCGGTGGTACTTCGAATAAGGATTCACCTCACCAAATTCAGGTTGGTGGTATTGGGTTCCTGTCTTGCGAGGTCCAGAGCTGCGTCACGACAGAGGTCTGACCCTTTCAACTGGCCACTCGTCCATGTAGCCCTCTTCCCAGTTGACATCCAGAAGGTGAGCGGGCACCAAGCAAGCGTCCAGTTCCTGTCGAATGTGGAGTTCGTCCAAGTCTTGGCCGATGATGACGATTTCAGTTTTTCGATCGCCGAACTGGGGGTCCCACGTCTTTTCGATGTCCATTTGGTTCGCGACGAAAGACGGGAATTGAGTCCTTGAGGAAAAAGGCATGCTGCTCCACCACAACCCCGCGCTGTCCGTACGAATTGATCCTCCGGCTTGCCCCCAAATCAAGGCCTGGTTGGGTCGCGAGGCGATCCAGAACAGCCCCTTGCTTCGGATGATGTTGGATGGAAACTTGGTTTGAAAGAAATGCCAGAAGCGTTCGGGGTCGAAGGGCAGTTTTGTCCGGTACACAAACGAGCCAATGCCATATTCCTCCGTCTCTGGGGTGTGCTCCTCTTTGTTCAGCTCTTCAATCCATCCCGCACTTTCCTCGGCTTCCTCAAAGTCAAACAGTCCTGTGTTCAGGATGCGCGTGGGATCGACCTCACTGAAGTTGGTTTCGACGATTTGGGCACCCGGATTCAGTTTTTGAAGCGTGCCGCGGAGAATGCCGAGATGCTCCGCAGACACCAAGTCGATTTTGTTCAGAATTATGTCGTTGGCAAACTCGACCTGGTCTGTGAGCAGGTTGACAATGGTTCTGTCGTCCCCGTCAATGTCTGTGAGTTCTCGGTCTTCCAGTGTTTCTGGGCTCCCAAAGTCGTTGAAGAAGTTGGCGGCATCAACCACCGTCACCATGGTGTCGACGTAACTGAATGCACTGAGGTCAATTCCGTTGTCCTCGTCCACAAAAGAAAATGTCTGGGCCACGGGAATGGGTTCGCTGATGCCCGTGCTTTCAATGAGGAGGTAATCGAATCTCTGCTCTCGCGCAAGGCGTTCGACTTCTTCCATGAGGTCCTCGCGGAGCGTGCAACAAATGCATCCGTTGCTCATTTCCACAAGCTTTTCCTCCGTGCGTGACAGGACGTTTTCGTTTGCGACCAGGTTGGCGTCGACATTGACTTCACTCATGTCGTTGACGATGACCGCCACCTTGAGATTGTGATTGTTGTGAAGAATGTGATTCAGCAACGTGGTCTTGCCTGCCCCAAGGAAGCCGGAGAGCACAGTGACGGGAAGTTTTGTGTTAGCAACCATGAACAGTGCATTCGGGGGTCCCGCATTGGCAAAACTTCAAGTTGTAAACGTGCAGGCCGATGAGGGCCGAAGCACCTCCATATTTCACAGCGGGAAGAAACAGATCGTGTGCAAAGGCTTCAGCCAGCACCGAACATGTCAATACCCCCCAAGCGGCCCAAAGGCTGCGCCAGACCCATTTTTTCGAGCTTGTTTGCATTGAGCGGTACACGGCAAAGCCAGAAACGACCAGGAAAACGAAATCGACGGCGCGCCACCAAGTGGGGGCACCGCTGCAGCAAGCACTCGAACAGGCTTGAGCCACAAACAAAAATGGTGTGGCCAGACAATGAATCATGCACAAGAAACTTGCGACGGCACCGACTGAATCTGACTTGAGGGTGAATGATGTCATGGAATTCGAATCAGTCGCGAAATTAGAGGCGAAACTCAATATCGCAACCTGGTTGCGTTAATTTTGAATCATGGGAGTTGTCAGAAAAACCAAACACCTCGAGCAGGTGCTCAATGTGTTCCGCCAATCGAGCGATGCACTTTCTGCCGGCATGTTGCTCGACGCTTTGGCCAACAGAATCAACAAGTCCACGGTGTACCGAATGCTTGAAAAACTCGAAGATGACGGTGTGATTCATTCATTTCTAACCATGGATCAGATTCGGTTTTATGCATTGTGTAAGGGCTTTTCAAGCGGTTGCCATGTCGACAGTCATGCCCATTTCCAATGCACTTCGTGCAAGCGCGTTTCCTGTTTCTCAGAGGAGATTGTGTTGCCAACTCCCAAACGGGCCCACATCACAGGAGCCCAAGTCCTGCTGATGGGACAATGTGAGTCCTGCCTGTCGTAAGTGCACGTGCCCTGCTCTTTGATGGCCAATGCTTTTCTTTGCATCAAATCACTGTTGCATGCGTTTCTCTTTTTGCTTGTCTCTTTCTCTGTGTTTGAGTCTTGTGCCTTGTTTGTTTTTGGCTCAGGAAACTCCACTGTCTCAAAGTGTTTCGCCAATCAGAAGTGATTCCACTTGCGCCATCAACTGTGAAGACGCTGGCTACCGTTTGATGACTCAGGTCATCGACGGGGAAACCATCACGAGGGAGTACATTATCCATGTGCCATCGAATTATCAGGAAGGCGACAACTTGCCCCTTGTCATTGTGTACCATGGATTTGATGGCTGCGCGTACTACATGGCGGACGAAACCAGTGGATTGAATGATTTGGCTGACGAGGAAGGCTTCTTTGTCGCCTATCCGCAGGCGGCTTACAGACCTGCCAAATTTGCCACATATTGGGAGCCAGGCTTCAATGGGGGGGAGAACATGTATGTGGATGACATTCATTTCACAGAGCGATTGATCAATCACATTGACGAAGAGTTCTCAATTGACTTGTCACGGGTCTACGCCTCAGGATACAGCAACGGTGGAATGCTCACATACAGTTTGGCTTGCCTGAGAGCTGACTTGTTTGCTGGGATTTGTGTCATGTCTGGAGCGTTGCTTGATGACATGGATTCCTGTGACCCCAACCATGCGGTTCCCATGGTCATTTTCCACGGGGTGGGAGATTTTGAGTTGCCCTACAACGGCAACGAGTATTACGCTTCCGTTCCCGATGTGGTGGGCCTGTGGTTGGATCATTTCCAAATTCCTCTTTCCACACTGAATTCTATGGAATTGAATGGGGGAGACGTCACCCACGACAGCTACCACGGAGGCACAGGCAACACGTGTTTGTCCTTTTACACGGTGGTTGAGGAATATGGTTCTGCTGGCGGTCATGTTTGGTTCAGCCAAGACATGGATGGAACCTCTCCAAATCGCGTCATGTGGGATTTCTTTGCCGGGAATTGTGGAACCTTGAATGGCATCTCTGTTGAGGCCGTTGACGGATTGCACCCATTTCCAGTGCCTTTTGAAGACCAGCTGGTCCTCGAAGGTCTCACCTTTGGTTCAACGATCTATTCCATGCATGACATCCATGGAGCCGTGGTTCGAACAGGGCGTGTTGGTGTGGATGGTTTGGTGGATGGTTTGGAGGATTTGACTCCTGGGTGTTATTTCTTGAGAACCTCGGGTGCCACCTTTCAAGTTGTGAAGTGATCCCTTGCGCATACAGAGTCAGCGATGGGATGATTGATTTCTGTTCTGCGTTGTCCATCACATTGAAACAGCCATGTGTTGGAATGCAGCAAGTGAGAACGGTTCCTGTTTAGCTCATTGGCGAGCAACGACTACCTTGCTGGCATGAAATACGTCATCGGAATTGTGCTCGCCGTGCTGGCCCTTGTTGGTTTCAGCGCCATGAGCAGCTACAATGGGTTTGTCTCTCTTCAAGAAGGGGTGGATGCCGAGTGGTCCAACGTCGAAACGCAGTATCAGCGCAGGTATGATCTCATTCCCAATCTTGTCGCCACGGTTCAAGGGGCTGCCGATTTCGAGAAGGAGACACTGACGGCGGTCACGGAAGCAAGGGCGTCCGCATTCAATGCAATGCAGGCAGTTGGCAATGGGACCGGAAGCATCGCGGATTTTCAGCAATCCAACGTTGTGCTTGGCAGGGCCATGGCTGGTCTGCTTGGGTACAGCGAACGTTATCCAGAACTTCAAGCCACACAAAACTTTTCCGATCTCCAAGCCCAACTGGAGGGGACCGAAAATCGGATTGCGGTGGCCAGGAAGAGATTCAATGAGGCGGTGCAGGGCTACAACGGAAAGGTTCGGCGCTTTCCAGGTGTGTTTTGGGCGGGCATGTTTGGTTTTGATCAGAGAGAGTATTTTGAATCTGTGGAAGAATCAAAAGCGGCTCCATCTGTAACGTTTGATTCGTGATGGCCGCCGCAAGCTTTCTCAGCGACCAGGAACAGGCGAATGTTATGGCCGCCATTGCAGACGCTGAGTTGCAGACCAGCGGTGAAATCCGTTTGCATTTCGAGTCGCGTTGCAAGGGTGAGGTCTTGGATCGGGCGGCGATGGTTTTTGAGACGTTGTCTATGCACAAGACAGCACGGCGCAATGGGGTGCTGTTTTATTTGGCGACAGAGGATCGAAAGTTTGCCATCCTTGGGGATGGGGGAATCAACGCAGTCGTTCCAGACAATTTTTGGAATGAGGTGAAAGACAAGGTGATTGACGGTCTGGCCACGGGAAAACCAGCTGAGGGGCTTGCTTCAGGAATACGATTGGCGGGTCAGCAATTGTCCGCCCACTTCCCATTGGAGGCGGACGACCGCAACGAATTGTCAAACGACATCAGCTTTGGGTCATGACAACACGTGGATTTCTTCTTGCATTCCTGGTTGCAAATGCTACATGGATTTTTGCTCAAGCTTCCCTTGAGTGCCTGCCAAAACATGGGACGCCTGGCACGTTTGTGTATGACTTTGCCAATGTGTTGTCGGCGGAGGATGAGGCGGAGTTCAACCAAACCATCCGAAGTCTCAATGACACCACCCCCAACAGCATCGTCGTGGTGACTCACCCGGACTTTTGTGGTGAGGAGCCATTTGAGTTTGCAACGGGTGTTGGCGAAAAGTGGGGAGTGGGTGATGCCCAATTTGACAATGGCGTGATCGTTGCAATTTCACCCAAAACAGAGGGTCGCCGTGGCCAAGTGTTCATCGCTGTGGGCTATGGCCTTGAGGGGGTGCTTCCCGATGCGACCGTCAATCGAATCATTGACAATGAGGTGATTCCAGAGTTCAAGGTTGGTGGTCCCGACGCTTATGCATGGGGAATTCGAAATGCCCTCGTCGTGATCGGACCACTGGCCAGTGGTGAAATCCAGGGATACGAGCCGGTCGCGCCATTGGGTGCTGCAGGCATGATTGCGGCCCTTCTCTTTTTTGGGTTTCTGTTCTTTCTTCCGATTCTGATTGTGGCGCTTGTGGTGCGGAAGTATGCCCGCAACAACAACCTCGGGACGTTGGTCGCGTTCATGCTCGTCGCCAACCGTTCAGCCCAAAGGAGAAAAGGGTCTTTCAGGAACTTTAGCAGTGGCAGTGGTGGGTTCCGTGGCAGCGGCGGATTCGGTGGTGGCAGCTTCGGTGGTGGAGGTGCAGGCGGCAGTTGGTAGAGCAAGCAGGCAACTACACGGGGTCATTGTCGAAAATGGTGAGATCAGTCATTGAACTTGACCGTGCCGCCAATCACGCCTGGGGGTGTTTTGAGGTTTGTTGTACATTATTGACACATGAAACTCCTTACACACCCCCGTCTCGCTTTGTTGATTTGCACGTTGGTTTTAGCAATGGGACTTGGCCGTGCCCAAGATGTCACCACTTCTGTGGACTGTGATCTCATGGGACTCGTGTGCAACGTTTGCTCGCAGCCAAGCATGATCAGTCTTTACCATGCTGGGCCCTATTTGACGTGGCCTCCAGCGACCAACGTGTTGGAATGGGAATTCACCGATTCCCAAGGCAATGTTTTGCATGAAGCCACGCTGGTCGATGCGAGTACTGTCAGCTTCAGCTTTGACTTGCCTCTCACAGACACCCTGTTCGTGTCTGTGCTGCACACCAACGACTCGACCTTCCACAATGGCAGTGAATATCCATGGGCGTGCCTGGTGGAAGATTACCTCACCTGGGAGATTTACACCTACCCAAATGGGACGGAATATGGCAAATGGACTTTGGGTGCGCCGGACGGAGGTGTCGGGGTGGACGTGAGTGGGCCACCCACTTGCGTGGATCCAGGCTTGCTTGACTCTGATATGTTTTGCCCAGAAATCTTTGAGCCGGTTTGTGGATGCGATGGGGTGACGTATTCCAACTCATGCGTGGCAACGTATTCAGGGGGGTAACGTCTTGGGAGGACGGCCCTTGCATTGTCATCGAACACGGCGGATGCACCTACGAATGGGCGTGCAATTTTGACAGTTCCGCGGCAGTGGATGATGGAAGTTGTGAGATTGAGAGCTGCGGAGGGTGCACAGTTCCGGAAGCAAGCAATTACGATCCTTCAGCGTTGATCGACAACGGCAGTTGTGAGGTCATTGTAGTGGATGACCTTTGTGATGGTGATTTGAACGGCGACGGCGCCGTGACTGCCGGAGATTTGTTGCAGTTTCTCGCCACGTTTGGGTCCGTCTGTTTTTGATGCCAGGTTCGGCTGGTAGAGTTGATCAGGACAGCGATTGACCGCGGCATCTACATTGTGGACGGACGACATTTGAGTTTGCACTTAAGCATAAGTCCATGTCAATGGCAGCCAACTTCAAGCCATCCGAGCGTCAGAGATGTCGATGCCACGGCGCACAATGTCATTTTCATTCATTCAATCCGTGCCGTAGCTTCGGCACCATGCGTTTACACTCAGCACTTTTCACAGGCCTTGTCATGTTGGCCTCATGCAATCCTGGAGGCGAAGTTTCCCTTGTTGAACCTTCCTCAAGATGTGCCAACGGATTTGCCCCAACCGGAAACCCCGTGACCATGGGAACTGAATCTTCGGTTGATTTGGTCAAGTCTATTGATGCAGAATGGGCCAAGATGGATTTGGAAGCCATGCGTAAGTTTTATTCTGACACCTGTGTGTTTGAATGGAACGATGGTGATCAATTTCAAGGCTTTGAGGCCTTTGCATCGAAGCTTGCAAAGGACACCCTCGATTATTCTTGGACCATGATGTGGGCGTTCAGTGTGGATGATGACGCCGACGCGCCCGGTGAGTGGGTTCATGCCGGTTTTGATGAGGTGGGCACATTGCAAGGAGACACGGTTGAAAAAGCTGTGATTGAAGAATGGTACATGATCCAAGACGACCAAGTCCAGTACTACTCCAACTCCAAGCGCTTGAAGCCTTGAACTGTTTGGTCTACAACGACCGTCATTGAAGTTGCGGTGAGATGAGGTGCGTGATACGGCTTGTTCTTGCGCTGCATGTCGTCATGGCCAGCCAGATTGCGTTTTCCCAAGGTTGGCGCGGGGTGGATGCTTCCTTTCTTCCAGAAATGGAAGGGGATGGGGTGATGTACCAGGACCCATCGGGCGCAGAGATTGAGGAGCCGCGTGCGTGGATGTCAGAGCAGGGCGTGAATTTGGTGCGACTTCGAGTGTGGCACAATCCCAGTCCAAGCCTTCGCAGCTCATGGTTGGAAGTCATTGAGGAAGCGACCAAGTGGCATGCTCTGAATGTGCCCATCCTTCTTGATTTCCATTTCAGCGACACCTGGGCCGATCCTGAACACCAAAAAATCCCCTCAGCATGGCTAGGTCAAACCTTTGAGGAGGTTCAAATATCCATGACGTGTTGGTTGCATTGCGTCTTGGAAGCGTTGCATGTTCAGGGAATCGAGCCAGCGATGGTGCAGCTTGGCAATGAGATCGACCCCGGCATGATGCTTCCTCATGGTGGTGTCGGGAGCGGATTTGTCCCTCTGGCAGACTTGTTGAGCGCTGGGCACGATGTGGTCAGTCAGGTGTTCCCACATTGCAAGGTGGCTGTCCACGTTTCGAGTTTGGACATCGCGCCATGGTTTTTCGAGATGCTTGCTCAGGCAGGATACACGCCAGACGTGGTGGCAGTCAGTCAGTACAGCAAATGGCATCTCCAGAGCATCGCGGACATTTCAAACGCCGTCTCTTCCTTGAATCAGAGCACAGGTGTTCCTGTTTTCATTGCTGAGACCGCCTATGCATGGACCACACAATGGGCAGATTGGACCGACAACATATGGTGGGTTGGGGATGAGACACCAGGCTATCCGTTTTCACCTTCAGGTCAGTCGGATTATCTGCAAGCCCTCAGTTCAGCCCTGGATGATTTGGGAGCTGAGGTGTGTTTGGGATGGTGTTATTGGGCCCCGGATTGGGTTGCCTCGCAGGGAGAAACAAGCACTCAAGGGAGCACGTGGGAGAATGCGGCACTTTTTGACTTTGATTGGGCAGCGCTTCCAGCCTGGGAAGTGTTCAATGCGCCCTGATTGAAATGCGCTGAGCGAGCGCGTCCGGCTGGCGTTTGGTCAGCAGCCCGAGGCAATCTGGAGCACGATGAACTTGTCACGTTGTCCAGAGTCATTGAGAAAGCGAACCCGCAAAACGATGCAGTCGACGACGACTTGAACATGGTCTGGATGGGGTTCCATCACGAGGGCAAGCGATTCCATGCTTGGCACCTGTCCGCATGTCTTTTCGAACGCTTGTGTCAGCTCATCTGCAGTGTATGGCGAGAACAACTTTCGTTCGTCGTTGTCGAGGGAAACGGTTTGAAAGAAGTCTTCCTCGCAATGGAGATCCCTCCAGGACGATTGAAAGCGCTTCCATCGAGGCAAGCTGCACGTGCTCCCGTCGCCGGGAAAGCTCAAGATGTTTTCGTGCCTTTGAGCCACCTCGACAATGGTCGTCCCTGCGGCAGGTTGTAGAAAAAAGAAGCGGTTGTCCCACCGAGCTTCAAACTCCATGTGAATGGTGATGGAGTCGTGTGAATCCATGTCGCCATGTGTGACGAAGGCTTCTGGCCAAATCTCGGTCTGACGCTGTCCGGCCTCACTCACATACACCAAGCTGAATTCCTGAAAGGCCAATTCGTGGGGCACAAAGTCCACACGTTTGCGTCGAAACAGTTGGTTGCCGGCGGGTTCCGAAAGCAGCAGTTCAATTTCACCCGCTTCGTTCACGCCCACGCGATGGAAGGATTGATGGTAAATGGGGTCTTGGGTGGGGTCTTCCAAGCTTGGAATACGCTCATAGCCGTAGGTGAGTTGGTAAAACTCAAACGCCTGTTCGTCCAAATTGAAATGGACGGGCTCATCGAAGGAATAAGCGCGGTGGGTTTTCTCATAGAGGTAACCGTAGTGGTCGTGAAGCAGGAACCCCTGAATTGGAATGCCTTCTGAAGAGATGGTGGCGAGATGAACCTTGAACCCATGCTTCTCGTGGAGCAGAACGACCCAATGGTTGTCATTCACGCTGATGACGTCCTCCCGAACGATTGGACGAAATCGTTCGAGGGCAACGCGGCCATCGGGCGTGCTCTTCATTTCGTGGTCATTGAAACCCTGCCATCCTTGGAGGTCGAATTGCACAGCTTGAAACGCTCCAAGTTTGTCCACGGCCAACACGTCCAGGTGTCCCTCCAAGAGTGAATCCATGCGATTTGCAAATACAGACGATGGAGCATCTTGGGCAGATGCAGCACTGGCGATGCTGACCAACATGAAAAGCAGAGACCTCATTGAATGTGCACCTGTCATGGCTGGCAAATTAGGTGAATCGTCGTTTGGAATGCCATGGGTCTCGCAGCGGGACAAGATTCACACTTGACACATTCCAGCGCATGCAACACAAATGCATTTGGGTGTTTGCCCAAATGGAGCTACTTTGCGACCTGGGTGTTTACCCAAAAACCTGTTTCAGCCCATGAAAGACCTCAAATACCTTTTGGCCTATACCGTCCCTGTGTCGGTTTATTTATCGTTTGTGTCCACTGGAATTTGGACCTATTCAGCGGTGTTCTACGCGTTCATTGTGCTGCCGATTTTGGATGTGGTGGCAGGGGAGAGCGCCACAAACTTGGACAGTGACGTGGCGGCTGAAAAGAATGGCATGTGGATGTTTGATGCCATGCTCTACGGCAACCTCCTCATTGTCTTTGGCTTGATGTTCTTCTTTTTCAGCCAACTTGAAAGCCATACGTATGCCACCTTTGAGTTGGTTGGATTGCTGCTTTCGGCAGGGATTTTGCTCGCGACCAATGGGATCAACGTCGCCCACGAACTTGGGCACCGCGCTTCATTGCCAGAACGGGTGATGAGCAAATTGCTGTACATGCCTTGCTTGTACATGCATTTTTTCATTGAGCACAATTTTGGGCATCACCTGAATGTGGCCACGCCGGCAGACGGAGCCACAGCGCGTTACAACCAAACGGTGTATGGCTTTTGGTTCACGTCAGTGACCAAGCAGTATGTCAACGCTTGGCGTCTTCAAATGGACCTGTTGAAGCGTCAAGGGCGGTCTTTCCTCTCGTTCAAAAACGACATGCTCTGGTACCACCTCATCCAACCGGCGTACTTGGGCGCTGTATGGTTCTTGTTTTCCTATGAGACCATGTTGTGTGCAGTTGGGGCAGGGGTGATTTCATTTTTGTTCCTAGAGAGCATCAATTACATCGAGCACTATGGATTGTTGCGCAACAGGCTTGAATCGGGCCGATACGAGCGGGTGCAACCCCACCACTCGTGGAATTCGAACTCCCACATTGGCCGCATTGTCCTGTATGAATTGACGCGCCACAGCGACCATCACTTCAAGTCTGCAAAGAAATACCAAGTGTTGAACAGCCACGAAGAGAGTCCCACATTGCCCTTGGGCTATCCAGCATCCATTCTGTTGAGCTTGGTGCCGCCGCTTTGGTTTGTCGTCATGAATCCTCGTGTGCCAGCGCAGATGAAACCTCAGTTGGCCCATGACTGACGCTACAAGTGGGTTGTTGACGCCGGAAACCCTGGATTTGTTCTCGCAAAAAACGCGAGACAAGATCCTCGCCACAAGCCTTGTGATGTTCAATCAGCGAGGCTTCGGTGCGGTCACGACCGCATCCATTGCCGAGGGCGCGGGTGTGTTGGAGGGGACCTTGTGGTACCACTTTCGTACTAAAAAAGACATCCTGTCGGCACACATCGTGCTGTTGCAGAAGGTGTTTGCAAAGGAGAATGAAGCTGCGGACTCGGTGGATGCACCTGTCATCATTGACGGCATCTTCCGGTCGTACGATGTCATCTGGGATTTCCGCTATGTGTTAAGAGACGATTTCAACGCGCTGCTTGAACCGCAGGATGAAGCGCTCGCCACGGTGAAAGGCATCAATGACGTACTCGACCAATGGACAGAAGGACGGATGCTTCACGCCGCCAACCACGGCCTGCTCTCGTTTGGCTATGAGGATGCCGGTGCAGTCTCGGAGATCATCCTCGTCTTGGGTAGGTATTGGATGGATTTCTCGCACAAGAAATATCCAGAAGCGGCTGGTGCTGATCTTCGCCACAAAGGCATCAGCCACATTTTCACTGTGCTCAAGCCCTATCTCACTTCGGCGACAACACAGCTCATTGAACGGCGACTTCAACAAGGGTAAAAACCCTGCTGTTTTTCACATCTTTGGGCGATGGAATGGAGGCAGGCCTTGCTGTGGTTTTTGGCGCTGAGCTTTGCAGTGCGTTTGGCCACCATCACGGCGCCTCCTTTGGAACGCGCTCACAGCTGGAGACAGGCTACAGGGCTCATGGTGGCCCGAAACCTCGCCCGCGGCGATGGCGACATCTTGCATCCAAGGATTGACGAACGGCCGGAGACGTCCCGTGAAATAGGCATGGAGTTTCCCTTGCTTCCCTGGATGCACAGCACAGTGAGCAAGTGGTTTGGATACACCCATTGGCAGTCTCGATTCATCAACTTGGTGGTGATGATGGGGGGATTGTGGTGTTTTTTTCTGATCCTGGCCCGGTGGCACACCGAGCGATTGGCAGCCATGGCGACGGTGGTGTTGACCATGTCCATGTGGTTTTCGTTTGGGAGGAAGGCCATGCCTGACACGTTCAGCTGTGCCCTTGTCCTGATGGGCATGGAGTCGTTGCTTAGGGCATTGGAGCGGGGAAGAATCGTTCGGTGGGTGCTCTCCGCGCTGGTCTTGACGCTTGGCGTGCTGTCCAAATTGCCTGCTGCCATCTTGCTTTTTCCAGTGCCGCTTCTCGCCATGGGTGCGACCCGCAAGAATCAACTCGCGTTGGTTGTCACAGGCGCTGTTGTGATGGCCACTGCCTTTTGGTGGTACGGCATCCATGCACCTTCAGTGGCGGAAAAGGCGGGAACATGGTACCACCAGGGGCAATCTCTGTCCGAATCGCTGTCTTCATTGTGGGGCCACAAAGGCCAATTGCTGGGCCGATTTGCGTTCAGCGCACTTCGGACCTATGCAGGATTTACCGCTGTGCTTCTGGGACTGTGGTGCCTCGTCTGCGGAGGATCAGGTCAAGAGAAAACGCGCTGGATGGTGGCTTTGTCATGCCTGGGTTGCGCCCTATTGATGCTTCGGGCTGGCTTTTATTTCCATCACCACGATTACTACATCATGCCTTTCGTGCCCGCGATGGCCTTGGTTGCTGCCGTTGGATTGGATCGGCTTCCTCGTCGATGGGCTCAGGTCTCACTGGTGATGTTGGTGTTGGAGGCGGGCTTGAACCAGCAGCATGACTTTGGGGTGCCGGATTCTGAATTGCCCAAGCTTGGCTTGGACCAGTTGGCCGAAGATCACATTCCAAGTGACGGGCATGTCGTCCTCGTCGGGGAAGGCAACCCCCTTGAATTGATGTTGCTCGACCGAAAGGGGTGGGTGCATCCGCCTTCTGTGCCATTGAATGCATCGACGTACACCCGGCACGGCCCTGCTTGGTTGCTCTTGCCATCCAAGCACGCCACCACATTCCAGCATCTTGGAAAGATTCACCATGTCGAGGAGCACTACGTGTTGGTCGACTTGAATTGAGGGAGGGCAATCGCCTTCGTAACTTGCCTCAATGACCCAAAAGGCTGCGAAACCGTGGATGCTTCTGATGTTGGCGTTGTGCGTCCACATGAGCTGTCCCGCACAATGGACCTTTCTCAATGCATTTTCGAGTGAGGACATCCAGTGGCATGGGCAGTCCGAGTTGTCGTTGGATGCATTGACATCTTCCTTGTTCACGTACGATGTTGAAATGCGGCGCTTGTCCTACGACATGCCTTTTTTGGGAGAGGACATCCCCGTTTCGGGCGCGGCATTTTTGCCGAGTGCCGCTGGAATGGAGTTGCCTGTCTTGGTCTATCACCACGGCACCACGTTTCAACGCCAATCGGCCCCCTCCTTCAAGGTTGATTTGACCAACCTCGGTTATGCCATGGCATCCATGGGGTTTGTGGTGTTGATGCCCGATTACGCTGGTTTGGGCGAAAGCACGATTCAACACCCGTATTGCCACGCCCAAAGCGAAGCTGATGCTGGATGGTCCATGGTCGAAGAGGTGGTTGAATTGGGCGCCGGGCTGGATGTTGGGTTCAATGGAAACCTCTACATCACCGGGTATTCTCAAGGCGGTCACGGGGCCAGGGCCATGGCCCGGGCGCAGCTTCCTGAGCAGTTGCAAGATGTTCTGGCTGTCAAGGCGGTGGCGCCATTGAGTGGCCCGTATGACATGAGTGGGACGCAGTTGCCTTGGATTTTGGGAGATGCCTTTTACAGTCAGCCTGCATACATCTTTTACATTCTGAAAGGATGGAACGAGGTGTACGGCGCGTTGTTCGAGTCCTTCGTGGACATCTGCCAGGAACCTTACGCAGCCATGTTGGACACCATGCTGAATGGGGAGCATTCAGGCACGGCGATCAATGCGATGTGTCCAGAAGATTGGACCACCATGCTGCTGCCAGGGGTCATGGACACGATGACAACGTCCAATTCGATGCTGTTGGATTTGGCCGCTCAAAACGACGTCCACAACTGGACGCCATCCATGCCCTTGCACATGAGGTACTGCACGGAAGATGAGGAGGTGTGGTTCCAAAATGCAGTCAGTGCAGACGATTGGATGTCTGCATCAGGAGCCCCCGATGTGGAAGCGTTCAATCTGGGTGGATTCAATCACAATGGCTGTGCGTTGTCAGCCATCACGACGAGTGTCCTGTGGTTTTTGTCAATGGAATCGAGTGCATCTGAACTCGCAGAGCATGCCGTTGAGTCTGAATGTGCGGACTGGGAGTACTTGGACCTGACGGGACGCGCGGTCACGGGATCATTCACGGCCGTTCCTTCCGCAGGATGGATGCTTCGTCGTTGCAGGCATACTGGGCGGGTTGAAAAATGCATGCATCCTCAATGAGTCGGACCACCATTCTAGGTTTGTGGGTGCGCGCTTTTGTGGTCGCCTTTGTTCTCACGCCTTGGTCACTCATGGCACAGTCGACACCCAACGATTTCACCGTGAAGGTGTTGGACGAAGAGGCCACACCCGTCTTCAATGCGTTGGTGCAAATGGGTGAACAGGTGATGTTCACCGACGGCGATGGCAAGGTGTCTTTCCCGTGCATCGAGGGGGTTGTTGTGAAGGTCTTTGCAGAAGACCATGAAACCCAATGGATGGATTCGTTGGATTGCCAAAAAGGAAACATGACGGTGGTTTTGAAAGCTTTGGAAGTACGCATCTCAGAGGCTGTTGTGGAGGAGGTCAGAGACATTGGTGGCGTTCCACCAACAGAAATCATGGACGCACGGAACATCGAGGAGATTCCGTCGTCAACGGGCATACCCGACTTGATGAGCTCCCTGAAAACAAGCGCCGCCATTCGGTCCAACACGGAGGGGCAAAAAGGCATTGTGTCGAGAGGGGGCAATTACGATCAGGCGTGCATTGCGGTGGACGGGTTTCCCATCGTGAATTCCACGCATCTGTTTGGTTTGTTGTCCATGTTTCAAACGAGTGCGATTCGTGGGGCCGAACTGTTCATCAATGACAAACCCATTGGCATTTCATCCAATTTGGGAACCGTTGTTCACGTCTCCTTGAACGAACAGTTCTCTCCTGGCCCCCAATGGTCAGGCAACGTGCTGTCTTCTGTCATCGCGTCAGAACTCCAGATTCAACGGTCGGCTCCAAACACATTTTGTCAAGTCAGTGGTCGGCGATCCAACCTCGAATTGATACAAGGGTTGATAGATCAAACCATCAACACACGATCGTCACGCAGCATCGCGGCCATCTATGGGTTTCACGATGTCTCCATCAAGGCGGCATGGATTTTTGGAAAGCACAAGCTCGAATCGGTGCTTTTGAAGAGCAGCGATGAGGTGAGATACGACATTGACTTCACGGCGAGTGAACGTGCCTATGAGAATTTGACAAATTGGACGAACGAATTGGCAGGCGTCCGATGGACATGGTTTATACGTGACCATTGGAGGCTCGAGGGAAAGGGGGGGGCAAGTCATTACGGCGCTGGATTGGTTGCGGGTCGGACGTGGCCAGTTCTAGGCGGAGAGGAAGGTGTGACGGTGTCGCAGTCGAGCTCGAGTTTTGCAAACGACATTGGTGCCAAGCGGGTCTCCTTGATGAGCCATTGGAAGCGGAAGCGTTTGAAGTCCATTTTGGGGGTTCAATGGGAGTCTCATGAAGTGAATCCACGTTTTGATCAAACCACCGATGGGGCTCCGGTCATGCTCCAGGAAGAGGCCAGTCCAAGGGCACCATTGAGGGCAACGTCTGCGTTTGTCGATGTGGATGTTGCATGGTCTGAATCGCTCAAAGGAAACGTGGGCATGCGTCAAACACATTGGCGAATGGAAGATGGCACATCCTTGCTTTGGCTGCCTAAAGCGTCGTTGACGCTGAGGTTGAACGATGCCCATGGGTTGATGCTTCACTCGTCAAGATCGATGCAAGGCATTCACTTGGTGACGTTGAATGATTTTGGGTTTGTGCCAGAATTGTGGTTGCCCGCGTCGCAGCATCGACCCGTGGAGGAGGCATGGCAATCGGGTCTGCGGTGGACGTTGTCATTGGAAGACACAAGGCTTTCGGTCGATGCTTTTGTGCGGGGCATGTCGGGATTGCTTGAATTTCAGAGCGGGGTAGATTTTGGACAGTCCCTTGATGAGGTGTTGGCGGAAGATGTGGCTTCTGATGGGTTGGGAGCTGCTTTTGGTGCTGAGTTCACAGCTCATCACGAACGAGATCGAGTTGAGTTCGACGTCGCCTACTCATTTGGTCGGAGTTCTCGTCGCTTTTCTTCGCTCAACGGTGGGCGCCCTTTCCCGTTTTCCTTTGACATCCGACACGATGCCACAAGCACATTTCGATGGAACATGAACAAAGCTTGGAGTTTCACGTGCATGCATGTGTATTCCACCGGCAGATGGCTCAACATCAGTGAGGATCAAATACCCCTTGCGATGGCCAATCCGTCTGCCAGCCCCAATGTCGTCTGGACTTCCTACGCTGCGCCTCAGGTTCGCAACGCATATCGGCTTGGCACGCTCAGTCGAGTGGATGTGTCGATTTCCTGGGAAAAGAAGCGAGAGAGAGGTGATTGGCGAACGCAAGTGGGGGTCTACAACGTGACCAACAGGGTCAACCCATACGCCGCAATTTGGTCGGAAACAGACGATGGGGAGCCATTCATTGAGGAAATTGGTCTCATTCCTTTGCTCCCCAACGCAAGCTTGTCTTACACATGGAATTGAAACAAACGCTCCTTCTGGGGACCTTGGTGGGATTGGTGTCGTGTCATTGGTTTGACCCGACCGATGTGGATCTGGCCCGCAAAGAGAGGACGCATGTCTTCGTGAATGCGGTCGTCGGCGCGGATTCAACCCATTGCTCAATTTCGAGTGTCGGATCGACACCCACGTCCACGACCTTGGAGGAAACCATCGAAGCGTGCGTACGGTTGGACATCGCCGCGAACGAGTCCAGTTCAACGTGTGGCAGTGGATCTCCCGAAGGCATGGGGTTGTGGGTGCGAACTCCACACTTTTCATCGGCTGAGCCTGGAGAGGAGTTGTCTTTGCAGGTTACGTTTGACCGTTGGGATGACCTGACCGCGACGAGCATGGTTCCTGCAGAGCCCGCTTGGTCAAGTGCGCGGTTGAAGTCTCGTTCCATCCAGGAAGGTGACAAGATCTTTGATGAGGTGGAATTGAACATGATTCGGGAAGCAGGTGAAGAGAAATGGCATCTCATCCAACTGTTGCTCCAAATTGACACCGTATTCGCCCCGCCGCCATCCCCCCGAAACCTCAGGTCGGACGACCCTCATATTCTCGTCCGCAAACACGGAGGAAGTGCCTTGGACAACGCACTCCTGGTTGGAAACGGAGGGTGGATTGACAATGCATGGGATTTGCGCTTTCGCGTGAAGAACAACGTGGCCGAGGACGTTCCACATCACTATGTATTGGTGGTGCATTCATTGTCACAGGAACTTCATGGGTTTTGGGAAGATTTGGAATGGGCCCGACGCAACAATGGGCATGTCGTTTCTGGAAACATGAGTGGGGGAGAAGGTTGCTTTGGGGTCTCGCGTGTGGGGCAAGCCTTGCTGTTTCCATGAATACGCGAGGTGACATGCCTGCTGCCTGCTGATTTGGCAAGGGTTTTATTGTATCTTATGTATATGATTGCATTTCAACGAACGGTGCAGTTCTTTGCTTTTTTGGCTCTGCCTTTCCTTGCAGTGGCCCAAACGTTGTGTCCTCCGCCGGCAAGTTTCTGCGGTGCAGGAACGACTTGGGACGACCAAAGCCAAACATGTGTGGTGTCCTTTCCGTCTGACACCAATCTGGATGGATGCGTTCAGCTCAACGACTTGTTGGATTTGCTGATGGTGTATGGGGCGTGCAGCGATTGTGGCGGAGGATGCGAATTGCCAAACGCCACATCAATGTGCGTGGAAGGCATTTGTGCTGTTTTGTCTTGCGATGCAGGGTACATTGACTTCAATGGCCTCGCCGCTGATGGCTGTGAGGAAGAGGAACTTCCAGTGTTTGTTTGTGGAGACGAAGTAGAACACGGAGGTCACACCTACGAAACGATTGAGATTGGAGGACAGTGCTGGTTTGGAGAAAACTTGCGCGCCACCATGTACGCCAACGGAGATGACATCCCATCGACGTTGACAGACAATCAATGGAGCAATGCGAACGATGGTGCCACCACCATTTATGGAGAAGAAGATGGCTGTTCTGATTATTCACCGGACATCGATTCGTGTGACCCCGTTGTTGCGTTGCAGGAATATGGTCGGTTGTACAACTGGCATGCTGTGAGCGATGTGCGCGGCCTTTGTCCTTCTGGGTGGCACGTACCCACGCAAACGGAGTGGCAGACCTTGATCTCGGGACAAGGTGGCACTTCTTCTGCCGGAGAAGCACTCAAATCCACGTACGGTTGGGACTATTCAGGACAAGGAACCAACGCAAGCGGTTTCTCCGGAATGCCGGGAGGCAAGCGACAAGATGGGTCTGGGTACTATTCCAGCGCTGGAGACAAGGGGATTTGGTGGACTTCCACGCCTTATTCCAGCTTGGCAAGACATGTTGAGCTGAAGTTCAACAGCAACGGAGTGACCAACTCTTACAGCAATCGGAGAGTGGGGTACTCCGTGAGGTGCATCCTTGACGAATCTCCCTGATGACGCATGCCATCAATGGGGACCACGTTGAACGTCGCTCCAACTTTCTACCCATTCCTTGGCAGCACCATTGACGAGATTGTAGACTTTGGCAAACCCTTCGTTGCCACCGTAGTAGGGGTCGGGCACATCTCCTTTTGAGAGGAACATGTTCACTTTGGCCTGCCAGTCTTCACGCTCTCCTGCCAACGACAACACGTCATGACGGTTGCTGGCATCCATCACGAGGATGAGGTCGAATCGTTCGAAGTCCTTCTTTTTGATTTGACGTGATTCCTGTGCGGCAATTTCAATGCCATGTCTTCGCATTTCTGCCTGAGCCCTGGAGTCTGGTGATTCACCATTGTGGTAACCGTTCGTTCCGGCAGAATCCACCTTGATGCGGAGGCCCTTGGTTTGGATGTGATGGCGAAGCAATCCTTCCGCCATTGGAGAGCGACAGATGTTGCCAAGACAAACGACCAAGACGCGGGTGGGGATGGGAGGGTTCATGAAGGTCCAATTCGTTTCACAAACATCGTCATGATTCTCGTCACTGTACAGTACAAAAAAAGACCTCCACAAGGGGAGGCCTCTTTCTTCATCGCGTTGGATTCGGCTCAATGAATGGCCAAGTTCTTTTCCAAGTCTTCGAGGTACTTCCTGAAGTGCTTGTCGGTTTCGCTGAGGTTGTTGACCGTTCGGCATGCGTGGAGCACGGTGGCGTGATCCTTGCCTCCACAGTGCAATCCGATGTTGGCCAAGGACGATTTGGTCATCTTCTTGGCGAAGTACATGGAGATTTGACGGGCTTGAACGATTTCGCGCTTCCGGGTTTTGCTCTTGAGAAGTTCGATGGGCAGGTCGAAGTAGTCGCACACCACTTTTTGGATGTAGTCAATGCTGACCTCTCGTGCGGTGTTTTTGACAAACTTGTCGATCATATGCTTGGCCAAGTCCAATGTGATGGCTTTGCGGTTCAAGCTTGCTTGAGCGACCAAGGAAATCAATGCTCCTTCCAATTCACGGACGTTGGTGGTGATGCTGTAAGCCAAGTATTCAATGACTTCTCGGGGCAATTCAATGCCGTCGGCGTACATCTTCTTCTCCAGGATGGCCATGCGCGTTTCAAGCGATGGCACTTGTAGGTCTGCACTCAAACCCCACTTGAAGCGAGAGAGCAAGCGCTGTTCCATGCCCTGCATTTCGACCGGAGGCTTGTCCGAAGTCAGGACAATTTGCTTGCCAGTTTGGTGCAGGTGATTGAAGATGTGGAAGAAGACGTCTTGTGTTTTCTCCTTGCCACTGAAAAATTGCACATCGTCGATGATGAGCACATCCATCATTTGATAGAAGTGGCTGAAATCATTGACCGTGTTGTTCCGAACAGCATCAATGAATTGATGCGTGAATCGCTCGGAGCTGACATAGAGCACCGTTTTGTCCGGTTGGCGACTTTTGATTTCCAACCCAATGGCATGCGCCAAGTGTGTTTTTCCCAAACCCACCCCTCCGTAAATAAGAAGCGGATTGAACGCCGTTCCTCCAGGTTTGTTGGCCACGGCAAAGCCGGCGCTTCTTGCAAGGCGGTTGCACTCTCCTTCAATGAAGTGTTCAAAGGCGTAGTTGGGATTGAGGTTTGAATCAATGTTCAACTTGCGGAGGCCGGGAATCACAAACGGATTTTTGATCGGCGCAGGTTCGCCTACGATGGGCATGGCCACTTCTGCGTTGCGTGTTGCGCGAACTTCAGTTGTGGGCATGCTGACGGTGTATGGGCTGCTCGAATTGCCACCATGGACGTGCTCCATGATGATGCTGTATTCCAAGCGTGCATCCGGACCCAGTTCTTTTCTTACCGTTTTGCGCAGCAAGGACACGTAGTGCTCTTCGAGCCACTCGTAAAAGAACTGAGAAGGGACTTGAATCGTCAAAACATCTCCCTCAAGCTTCACGGGCTTGATGGGGGCGAACCAAGTTTTGAACGCTTGCGTGCTGATGTTGTCTCCTATGACTTCGAGGCATCGTGCCCAGACGCTGGCGTGATCTTGGTTCA
>JAYZBB010000029.1:0-14082 GCA_036339415.1 Bacteroidota bacterium
CTTCGAAGACGCTTCTGTTGCGTTTGGAGAAGCCGCCACGGATGTTGAATCGGCCGCGCTCGCTCTCTACAACCAAGGTTGTGCACTTATGGAAATGGGTGAACATGAAGGTGCATCCAATGCCTTTGCTCGTGCCCTTGAACAAATGAACGACCCCCAGCTTCGCGTCAATGCTCATTACAACGCATCGCTCAATGCACTGTTGAAAGGGGATGCCAATTCAGCCATTGACCAGGCCAAGGCGTCGCTTCGGTTGGACCCTTCAAATGCTGACGCTCGGCACAACTTGGCATTGGCGAAGAGAATGGCGCAACAACAAGAACAACAGAACCAGGACGGCGAACAGAACCAAGACGGCGAACAGAACCAGGACGGCGAACAAAACCAGGACGGCGAACAAAACCAGGACGGCGAACAGAACCAGGACGGCGAACAGAACCAGGACGGCCAGCAAAACCAAGCGTCGCCCACAAATGGCTCAGATTCACAAGAAACTCCTCAGGAGGGCCAAATCAGTCGGGCCGACATGGAACGAATTTTGGAAAGTTTGGATCGGCAGGAAGGGGAAGTTCAAGCGAAATTGCGGGCAGCCCAAGCCCAAAAGCAAGGCAAAGGCAAGTCCAAAGACATTGAAAAAGACTGGTAAGTCATGAAGTTGAACGCCCTCGTACCCACCCCCCTGATACGCGCATGGATTGGTGCATGTGCCATTTGGGTGTCGTGCGCCATGGCCACGGCACAAGAAGCCACGGTGGAATTGACGGTGAGTTCAACTTCCGTGACCCAGGGGGACATGCTGCGGATCACGCTGACGTTTGTCAACTGCAAAATCAAGAACATTGAACCTCCCCAAATCAAGGGGTTGGAATGGCGCATGGGACCCAGCACCTCGACGAGCACGCAATGGATCAACGGCGTGACCACGAGTGAACAGAGTTACACCTACGGCTACAGCGTCACAGGCAGCAATGAAGTCCAAATTCCAAGTTTGACCTGGAGCACTACCAAAGGGCTGAAGAACAGCAATGCGGTGAGGGTGATTGTGCAACCCAGCTATGCGCCCATTGCCAAGCAACGCCCGACAGGGCAGCGAGCGAAAGCGGTGCAACGAGATTTGGTGACGGCGATTGAACCCAACAAGCGTACGGTTTATTTGGGGGAGCCCTTGGTGCTGACTTACCGGATATACAACCGCTACAACAACCTCGACGTACGCAATTACGACATCCCAGAATTGGAAGGATTCTGGAAGGAAACCGTTCAGGCACCGGAAGCGCGATGGGAGCCTCAATTGATCAACGGCAAACGGTACAATGTCGCCACGGTTCGGCAAGTCGTCGCCTTCCCCCAACAAACGGGCACGTTTGTGCTCCAAGACTTCAACCTCAAAGGATATCTACGCATCAACTTTTTTGAAGGCCGAGACATTCAAGCAACGTGTGACCCTGTGGAAATCACAGTGCTGCCCATTCCGGAAAACGCACCTTCCAATTCTTTGGGAACCTTTGCCAACCTCGCTGTCGAACAATCCCTGTCGAGCGACACCGTCTCCACCAACGAAGCCATCACCATCGAGATCAGCTTTCGCGGCAATGGAAATTTGAAATTTCTTCGTGAGCCCAAACTTGCTTGGCCGGCAGAATTCGAAGTATTCGAAGCCGAAGTCAAAGACAACATCGCCGTCAGCGCCCGGGGTGAGTCTGGCAAGCGAACCTTCAAATTCGTTGCCATCCCTCGTGCTCCAGGGGATTACACACTCCCTGCCTTTGATGCTGTCTCGTTCGATCCTTTGACCGCCCGCCACGTTTCAAGCCGTGCACCTGGGCTCCGACTGCATGTGCGCAAGGGCGAAAGCGAACAGGGAGCCGCTGGCATGACGTTCACCCATCAGCAAGATGTGCAGGTCTTGAATCAAGACATTCGCCACATCATCACCACCCCGGGCCGTTTCCAACCCCGGTCGCAACCGTCTTGGTCGCCGTGGGCGTGGGGTGCCGCGTTCGCGGTGAGTCCACTGTCGTTCCTCGGATTGGCCTTGATTCGCCGCAGGCGCGCGATGGAGCATGCCGATGTCATTGGTACGAGACGAAAGCGTGCCTTGCGCCAACTCCAACGTTCTTTGAAGACAACGTCACCGCCCACCATTGAAACCATCGGCGAAGCCATGGAGCAATACCTGATGGCCAAGTTGGGGTGGGAACGATCTCAACTGACCCGAGAAAATGTCAAGGTCCATTTGGCCTCTGTCGACACCGACTTGGCTGAACAATGGGATGGATTCTGGTTGGCCTGCGAAATGCAGCGCTACGGCGCTTCCCAAGGAGATCTCGAAGCGCTGGCGAAAACCCTGCTCGAATTGGGTGAAACCACCGAAACAAGTTGGACATGACGAGAAGATGCAACAGCCTGTTGTTGGTGCTTGGTGTGATGGCCTTTTGCATGCGAGGGGTTGCTCAGCCAGACATCGTGTTTGAACGCGCCAACCTCGCCTACGAATCGGGAGACCATGAGGAGGCGCTGGCCCTGTACGAGTCCATTGCTGAAGGTCATCTCCATTTCGAATCCGAATTCAATGCGGGGAATGCAGCGTTCAAACTTGACCGGTTGGGACTCGCGCGCCTGCATTACGAGCGCGCCAAACTCCTGTCCCCTTCCGACGAGCATTTGAAAGCCAACCTTGCCCTGCTCGAATCCAACATCGTCGATCGCATCACGCCCGTTCCAAGCCTGGGCTTGAAGTCATGGATGGCCTCATGGGTCGGTCCTGGACAATGGATGACGTGGACGCTTTGGGCCCTGTTCTGGTGGACCTTGACATGGGTTCTTTGGGCAATGCGTTGGACCAAAAGCAACCGAGATTCACGCGCCACCTTGGGATTCTTCGGCGTGGCCTCATTGGTGCTGGGACTGACGGGGCTTTGGGGTGTCAAAGAATGCAGTGACCGCGCCAAAACACCGGATCAAGTGGTCATCATGTCTGCCCGCGTGGACGTCACAAGTGCTCCTTCCACAACAGGCACTGTTCTCTTCCAGTTGCACGAAGGCACCCGCGCTTGTATCCTCAACAGGAGCGAAGGTTGGACTGAGATCGAATTGGACAATGGCAACTTAGGCTGGCTGCCCAACGGCGCGGTTGCAGACGTTTGATTGCCTTCGCTTCAAAAGGCCGTCAGCGCAACACTTCGAATTTCAGCTGGGCACTGCGACCGTTTTGAGACCATCCCTTGGCCAGGTATGTGGCCACGGGCCATGTTGAAACATCCATGCGAAGTTGACCCAGGCCATCTGCCCGTTCTCTGTGCACTTGTCGCCCCTGCATGTCCAAAATTTGAACCGTACTGGTGGCCATCCAACCCTCGAGAAGGACGCTGGTGTTGGACGGGTTGGGCAATGCCGCCACCTGGGGTTCTTCCCCTTCGATCACGTTGTCCGAAGGATCCACCGGTTCGACGGCATCTGCTGCGTCGTAAAGCACAATGTCATCCACAGCTGCCTCGACCAAACTGCCGCCGTCCAAATACTCGCCCACGGTGGTGCTGTCAGAGGCAATGAAACGAATCATGAATTCGTCCGTCGGTTCGACGACATCGGCGATTCGGAATGCCTTTCTGCGCCACGAGATGTCCTGCTGCGATGTGTTTTCGAGGTATTGCCAAGTCGAACCACCATCGTTGGAGATTTCCACCTGCCACCAATCCGAGGCAGGGTTGGCGCCGGTGGCAGGCGCATTGGCATACCAGCGCCAGTAAGCCAGCACTGGACTTTCATATGGCGTCAGATCGATGGTCGGAGAAAGCAACGTCGTGTGACCACCGTCCACGTCGTTTTCCCCGACGCCTGAGCCGAGTGGCGGGTTCAAGCCCGTGACGTACGCAAAGCCAAAAAAGCCGTTTGTGTGATCCAGCGTGGGTGCAACGACCGTGGATGGGTCCGCCGGATCGGAGAGCGAGCCAATGGGCATACCCTCCTCCCATTGTCCTGTGGTGGCATTGTCCTCCAACAAACCGATGTCCCAATATCCAAAGTCCGAATACACATCCAAATCGTTGATCAAAACAGGCTCCACGCCCACGAGCACATAGTTGGGAAGGTTTCCATTGATTTGGCGTTCTGAGGCGACTGGGGTGACGGCACTGGTTTGGCCAAAGGTGTCTGTGACATCAAGGAAATATTCTACCACGCTGCCTTGGGGCAAACCAGGAATGGCGTGACTGAACACGTCGCCAGATTGCGACATGTTCACCACGGTGTATTCGTCGTTGGGAGACGTTCGGTAGTGCAAACGAGCTGATTCGAAATACGTCACATAAGGGAAGGTCAACGCCGCCTCCGCCTCAATGACAATGTCCTCTTCTTCAGCAGAGAACTCAACGGCGTCATGGTCAAGATCGAGGTAGCTAAACAAGGTGATCCCATGGAGATCAAACCCCTCGAGGATGTCAGCCGCATTGGGGGTTCCGTTGGAAAGGTTGTCGTCGTCGTCGTCCGCCTGAAGGACATCCAGCAGGACATCTGTGAAGGCTTGCCCTTCCTGTCCGTTGGGAACCGTCGCCTGAAGACCCGGGTATGCATCGACGAACAACGTCAAGGTTTGGTCCCAATCTCCTCCCATCAACAAGTGGGTGTCGTACCAGGCACCGCAGATGATTTCTCCATCCGCATGCACTTCACCCACAATGTCCTCGGGGTAGACTTTGGGGTCCTCGTCATAGCGCCTGATTCCATCGTTGTTGTCCACATAAAATCCCTTTCCAATTTCTGCAATGTCTGCAAGCGACATGGCCCACAGGTCTGCGTAGCCCTCATTCATCGCACCGTTCAAGAAAAACGACCCCATGCTGCCATAGTACCAATCGTTGATGGCGTGGCCGTACTCGTGATAGACGACATCGGCAATGAGTGAGGTGGGATTGCAACCTGCGGCCAGGTCATAAAAATTCACACTGGCTCCGTCGTAAAAGGCGTTGCATTCCCCTGCCACATCGATGTTCACTGGCATGCTAAAATCCAAATCGGTGAAATTGGGAAGCCACTGACGCATGTGGTCGTGAATCAAATTCACACTGCGGTAGGCGCTCGCCTCCTTGACGTTGCCCGGAGCAGAAAGACTGTTGTCACTCCCCACAGTCAAATTGAACGCCTGTGATGGCGTAGCACCATCGGTGTAGACCGTTGCGTAGCGGCCCGTCAGCTCCATGGTTTGTCCTGTCACATTTCCTGAAATGTCGAGGTCAAACGCTCCGGTAGCATCGGTGTAGCCCGTGGCACCATTGACCGTCACTTCAAGGTGAGGCATGCCAAGTGAGACACTCGGGTCATATGGATAGGCTTCATTGGCAAGTGCCGAGACTGTTCCACTCGCAACTGGAGGCATCTGTGAACCCATGGTGCGGATCTTTGTCTCAGGCGCTTCGTGGACCACTTGATTTGACCTCATGACAACGTCTCCTGTGGCCAAATCCACCCACGTCAAGTACCGCACGGGAAGCACGCCTCGACGGCCAGTGATTTCCACTTGCCAGACTGGATGAGCTTCCCAATGGACTGCACCCTCGACATTGTTTGCCACAGGCAGCCATGCCATCCCCAAGTCTTGAGCCCCAAAATTGGTCAGGTAGGTCGTTCCTTGATGGTCATTTTGACCTGCTGTCGCCATGTCCAAAGCCAACAAGTGACTCACTTCGTCTGGGCTGTGATTGGCTTCCAAGGGCAGCAACGATGGCCACCAATCGCTCGACACGAGGACCAGGCGATCGCCGTGGAACTTCGCTTGGAACATGGAGCCGAGCACCGGCCGGCCGTCAAGCATCTGACGAGCGAAGGCTCGGTCGTGCTTGGGTCCCTCCACCCAAGTCACGCCGTCAACCACATCTTGACTCCAGTGAAAAGCATCAAGCGCCCAAGCCCATGCGGCCATGGCTTTGTCTTCTCCATCGCCATCGAGCTCGATGCCGGTACCCCACATCCTCGACGGGAGCATGGTCCCCTCCTGGGCAATGACTTGCCAGCCAGAGAGATTGGGCATGGACGATTGCCATGCGCCTCCCTCACGAAATGCACGCTGAGCCGCCCGATGCGGCGTTGACTCTCGGCCCTTCAATTTGACTTCCCATGGATCACTGACGAATTCGATCGATTGAGCCTGTGCAGCCCCTGGCATGGCCAAGGCCAGGATCAAAAGTTTGGCGGAAAAGGGTTGAATGCCTGACATCAGCCCAAGATAGCCAAGTTCTCGGACCCTCAAATTGACTCAGGCTCCAAGTGCCCATTCGCCGTAATGGAAAAAGATCAATGGAGATGCGACGACCACTTCTGCTTCACGCCTTTCGTCCAAATGGAATCGCCGTACGCTACAGCCACGCTGTTCGTGTCACAGACTTCTTTCCAATACGCCACACGTAGACTGTCGTGCATGCCACGAATTGCCGCAGGATCAACAATGTCTTCACCCTGCCCCTTGAAGAGAGCGAAGGTTTCACTGCTTGCTTTTTTGGTGGCATTGCGGAGTTCATGGTACACCTTGACTTGGCGTTTTCCGTCGACCACATTGTTGAGGTCGTCAGGAGACCCTTGGGGCTGGCACGCCAACAAGGAGACCCCAATCACGGTGCACAAAAGCACTGCAAAAGATCCTTGCGTTGGGGAATTCATCGCGTTGAAATTCAGTTGCAAATGCTGCCAAAACTGGCCAGCAAGCCCAACACATCTCCGACACTGACACTGCCATCTCCGTCAACATCACCTGTGCATGTTTCAAGGGGCGGAAAGATGCACGAACCGTCGTCCATCAGGGCCACGGGGTCGAAGTTCATGGCCAAGGTGTACGTGCACCCTCCACCCTGTTCAAAACCGCATCCGAAAGGAGGAAACAGGCAGGAACCATCATCGACATTGGCATTGGGGTCGTGGTTGCACGCAGCGGGATAAGTGCAACCGAGCACATCCTCGGTGGGGTTTCCACATTCCCCCTCGGTCCAGGAAGTCACTCCCCCGAAATACATGGCCATGCATTCGTTGCTGTAGGTTTGGCCGTCGCAGCCGCAGACGGGATCCCAAACCGCTATGCAATCCACCATGGCTCCCATTTCTAGAAGTTGGGGGTCGACGCAACTTTCGGCGCAGTCCAGAATGCAGGACTCCATCGAATCGAACAAGGCTCCGGCGTAGTTCACACCGCCGGCATACGTGCTGCAACCACTGATGTAAGAGCAAATGCCATTGACTTTGGCAACCCCAAGGGCCATTTCACAAAGACCGAGATCGACCCCCGCGAGATCTGTGCACGGAGGCACGCCTTCCACGTTCGAATGACAAGATTCCACCACGCCTCCACATTCGTCATTGACGTATTGGGCGCACACGCTCCAATTGGGGTTGAAGTCGAACCCTGCCTGAAAACTTGAGCCGCCCGTTTGGGCCAAGAAATCGTCGATGTACCACAAAATCTCAGCACCCTGTGGTGCGCCGACTGCCGTGAAATTGTACCACATCCCATCCTCGGAACTCACCACGAGCTGAAGATCGCATTGGGGCGGAACCTCGTTGCACATGGTGCATGTGGGTTCGTCTTGAAAAAACGCAGCGCTGTAATCCACACCATTGACCACCCAATCGCACCCAGACACTGTGGTGCATACGCCATTGACTACGGCAATCCCCAACACAAAATCGCATTCGCCAAAATCCACCCCTGCCACATCTTGACAGAACTGCACAGCGCATGCACCCTCGGTCCAAGAGGTCACGCCACCCGCAGTTTCTGCGTGGCATGCATTGCTGTAAGTCACTCCGTCGCAACCGCAGACTGGATCAAAATTGAAGGGACAGGGCGCGTTGGGGTCAATCAGGGATTCATCGATGCAGCTGTTGCTGCCACACTCCCCTTCTGTCCAAGAGGTCACGCCACCCATGGTTGCCGCGTAACAAGAATTGCTGTAGGTCACCCCGTCACAACCGCACACTGGGTCAACAACTGTAAAGCAGAAGGCATCAGGGTTGATGAGCGCCTCATCGACACATTGTTGGGCACGGAATTCGAGCACCAGCAAGGACAACGCAACGAAGAATGGGTAAACCAAGCACTGCTTCATGGTTCAAGGATGTTGTAAGGTTTCTAAGCTTCAATGTAAGCATTGAAAACAAAGACGCCCAATTCCAATTCAGGATCGGCCCTCGTTTTCTTGCGCATGTATCAGGCCAAAGCGCTCAATCACGGACCTCAAATGGGGAGGATTGAAAGGCTTCACAACCACGTCGTTCATGCCAACGTTGAGCGCATGAACCCGCGTTTTGGACTCGGCATCAGCCGTCAAACCGACGATCGGAATCGAAGCCCAAGGGAGGTCCGATTGCCTCCAATCTTGGGTGGCTTCAAATCCGTCAATGTCAGGCATGTGAATGTCGAGCAACACCATGAAGGGGTGGGCCTCGCGCAAGTGGTTTTCAGCCTGTTTGACCCCGTTGGCTGAAACCACCTCGTACCCCCAATTTGTGATCATGCGCTTGGCCACCAGCACGTTCAAATCGTTGTCATCCACAATGAGCACCGGAGATTCCGGAATCAAAGCCCTCCGGGACTCGTCCAAAGTGGACGGTGCCGTCGCCGTGATTTCACCTTCCGTCAGAGGCAACGAAATGAAAAATGCAGTCCCCTTGCCAATTTGGCTTTCAACCGCAAGAGTGCCTCCGTGCAACTCCACCAATTTTTTGGTGATGGCCAAGCCCAAACCAACGCCTTGATTGGTGACGTTGACCACCTTTTTTGAGGCCTGTTCAAAAGGCTCCAGGATGCGGTCCAAATCCGACGCCGCAATGCCTCTCCCCGTATCCCTGACTTGCATCTCCAAGCGGTCCTCCAACCAAGCAAAGCTGCAAACAATGTCGCCCTCGTTTGTGAATTTCAATGCATTGGCAATGAGGTTGTTGAGCATCTGTGTCACCCACCCTACATCCGCAACGAGTGCTGGCGGTACGGCTTCGTCAACTTCCAACGTCAATCGGTTGCCCGTGGCTTCAGCCCGTTTTCCAAAGCTGTTGACAACGCGCTTGAAAAAATCACGCGTCGCAAACGACGTCAGATGAGGCTCCGCTTTTCCGCTGTCCAACCGTTCCAAATCAAGGACGTCCGTCAGCAACCCTTTCAGGTGTTTGCCCGCAAACTCCATGTAGGAAAGGTGGGAACGACGCTCTTCGTCCGTTTGTTCGCTCCGCATCATCAACTCGATCAAGCCCAAAATGCCGTTCAGTGGCGTTCGGATTTCGTGGCTCATCACAGACAAAAAATCGGACTTGTGGCGCTCCGCATTGGCCGCGCGAGATCGGGCCTCCTGCACCTCTGAGACATCCACCGCGTACAAATGCGCGTAGGATTTTCCAGGAACTCGAGCCATGGCCACTTGGTACCAACACTCCCCCATTTTCAAGGTCGAAGACAACTCATTTTCGCCGTCATCAAGACGCTGCACCAGGGCCCACAGCGCATGATTGGGCAGGATGCGTCCAGCCTCTTTGCACCCAGCACCGAAAGCCACGGCTGCCGCTTCATTGCAAAGCAGCACTTCACCTTCTGCGGAAATTCTGGCCACGGGATTGGGATTCAACTGAAAGAACTTCGCAAACTCTTGGATGCGTTGTTCACCCATGCTGCGTCCAATCTTTTGGCCACAGATGTTGGCGATGCTCTGCATGATCCGAAGGTGATGCGGTTGAAAGAATCCCTTCAGCGAATGCTCACTGTCAATCACCCCAATGACCTCGCCATCGCAAAGAATCGGAACGGCCATTTCGCTCGCTCGCCGGGCATCGTCAACGACATAGTCTTTGTCGGTCGAGGTGTCCGCAACAATCTCGGCCACACCCGTGGCGCCAACTCGACCCACAATGCCCTCTCCCATTTTCAATTCCATAGGTTCGTGGAGCGCTCTGTAATCAATGGACTTTGGACCATAAGCCGCTTTTTGGACCCAGGCCTTGTGTTCGGCATCTTTCAGGTAAATCACGCAATCTTCCAGTCCAATTTTGTCAATGCAGGAAGAGGCAATGTCCCACAAAATGTCCTCTGGGGTGTTTTGGCGAAAAATGCTCTGACTGAAATGCTCGATGATTTCAAGTTGTGCGCGCCAATGCTCGTTGGAGGGTCGACGCTGCAAGACAACGGCCCTAAAAAACCACGTCGCAACAGCAACGAGCAGGGCCACCAAGCCCCACCAAATCATTGGTATGATCGTCGTCCATTCCATGCAATTCAGACTCCCCGAAATCTACAAACGAGCAGGGAGTTGCGTTCAATGTAATCGCAGCCACGGACACCCCCTCAAATACTTGGTCGACGTTTTACCGAAGCTTCTCGCCATTTTCTTGCTGTTTGTCGGGTAAATCTGCTAATTTGTCGACAGTTTTTTGTATCTTTTTCCGAACGCGCACGTATGCCTCTGCACACGTACGAGAAAGTTTCGAAGCACATGAACCACATCCATCGTTCCACAGCCCCTTTTCTGAGCGCATGTTGCCTCCTTTTCCTTGTTGCATTCCAGGGAAATTCGGCATTTGCGCAATGTGACGACATCAACGCAAACAACGTTTGCGACGTTGATGAAACTGGCTGCACCATCGAATTGGCGTGCAACTACAACCCGAGCGCCGTCTTCTCGGATCCAGCATCCTGCGATTTTGTCAGCTGCTTGGCGTTCGGTTGCACCGATGAAAATGCGTGCAATTTTGACGACACCGCCAATTTCGACGATGGCTCATGTGGTTACCCTTCTTTTCCTTACGACTGTGATGGGGAGTGCATCAACGACAGTGACGGCGATGGAACTTGCGATGAATTTGAGACTCCGGGATGCACGGATGAGGATGCATGCAACTTCAGTTCAGGCGCCACTCAAGACGATGGTAGTTGCGTCTTTGACTGCCAAGGTTGCACGAATGTGAATGCCTGCAATTTCGATGCAGATGCGTTGATCGACGACGGCAGCTGTGAGTTTGAGAGCTGTCTCAACCTGGGCTGCACCGAAGACACTGCCTGCAACTACGATGCCTCTGCTCAATTGAACGATGGTTCGTGTGACTTCGAATCTTGTTTGGGCTGCATTGACGACGCTGCGTGCAACTATGACCCGTCTTCCACCCAGGATGATGGGTCTTGTGTTTTTGCAGATCCTGGCTACGACTGCCTGGGCAACTGTCTGAGTGACCTGGATACCGACGGCATTTGCGACGAATTCGAGATGGGAGGTTGCACGGACCCTTCGGCATGCAACTACGACGGTTCTGCCACCGACGACAATGGCTCATGTGATTTCTGCACGTGTGCCGAAGCTGATGGTTTGACAACAGACTCCAATGTCGAAGGGTATGGCGTCGACGTCGAAGCCTTGATTTCACACACTGAGGGTGAACTCGCCGGCATGACCACGTATCGGGTGTATCTGACGACCTCGGCTGCCACCGACGGCGTGTCCGCCATCGTGGGCGACAATGAGTTCCCACTTTCGCTGGCGACCACAACTTCGTTTTACCAGGAGTCCATTTTCGGCGGGGTCACCCCTGGCAACATCAACTCAGCCATGTTGGCTTTGTTGCCAAACCTGGCATATGACAGCTGGGTGACCATTGGATTGGACGGTCCAGCATCTTCTGCCAATGGGGAAGTCAACGCCTCTCTTTTGGCTGGCACCTGGGACGATGACTTTGAAGCGGGAAACAGCTTTGTGGTTGACGACAACCAAGGTTCTGGTTGGTACTTGCTCCCACCCACTGCCTCCAATTCTCAGGCGGGCGATGACCTGCGGGTGCTCCTTGCTCAATTGACCACCGATGGAGACATCAGCGGCTCCTTCAGGGCGCAAGTGTTCCCCGAGGGTGGCCAGGTCAACGACTATCGGTTGGATGTCACGTTCTCGACTGGTGGAACAGCCCCAGTCTGCGGGTGCACCGATGAAGAAGCTTCGAATTACGATTCTAGCGCCACATCCAACGATGGATCATGCATGTACGACGTCCTGGGCTGCACCATTGAATTGGCCTGCAACTACAACGAAGCAGCGACTGTGGATGATGGGACTTGTGAATTTGTGTCTTGTCTGTCTTTTGGCTGCACTGACGAAAATGCCTGCAACTACAATGAGGAAGCCTCATTTGAAGACGGTTCCTGCACGTATCCCGCCTTCCCCTACGACTGCGACGGCGTTTGCGTGAATGACAATGACGGTGATGGGGTGTGTGACGAGTTCGAAATTTTCGGATGTACGGACGCCTCTGCATGCAACTACGCCTCTGGCGCCACCGATGACGATGGATCCTGCGAATTTGGATGCCTTGGGTGCACCAACCCCGCTGCGTGCAACTTTGACGCAGAGGCACTCATCGACAACGGTTCATGCGATTTCACCAGCTGCATTGTGGTGGGATGCAATGACCCCATGGCATGCAACTATGACCAAAACGCTCAATTTGATGACGGGTCGTGCACCTACATCCCGGAAGGAGCTTGTGACTGTGAAGGGAACGTGGAAGATGTGTTGGGCGAATGTGGCGGCTCTTGCACCAGTGACGACAACCAAAATGGCGTCTGTGACGATGCTGAGGTGCTCGGATGCACCAGTGAATTCGCCTGCAACTACAATCCAGCAGCGACCGTCAACGATGGTTCTTGTGACTTCATCTCTTGTTTGGCCTTTGGATGCACCGACCCCGATGCTTGCAACTATGACGCGACAGCTCAATTCGACGATGGTTCTTGCTCCTACCCTGCCTTCCCATACGACTGCGACAACAATTGTGTGAATGACGAGGATGCAGACGGCATCTGTGATGAACTGGAAATCCCAGGGTGTGTGGACGACATGGCCTGCAACTACAATGACGAAGCGACCGACGACGCTGGCAATTGTGTCTACCCTGAAGCGTACTTCGATTGTGAAGGTGCCTGCCTCAATGACCAGGACCAAGATGGCGTCTGTGACGAACTCGAAACACCTGGGTGCACCGACCCACTGGCTTGCAACTTCAATGGTCTCGCAACGGATGAGGATGACAGTTGCCTTTACCGCGACGCCTTGAATGAGTGTGGGGGTGATTGTGAAGCAGACGACAATGGCAATGGCGTTTGTGACGATGCTGAAATTTTGGGCTGCACCATTTCATTGGCATGCAACTACAACGAAGAAGCCACTCAGGACGATGGTTCATGCGACTTTGTCAGCTGCCTGCCCTTGGGGTGCACGGATGTCAACGCCTGCAACTTTGATCCAAATGCCTTGTATGAAGATGGGTCTTGTGAGTATGCAAACTTCCCCTACGATTGCGATGGCATTTGCGTCAAAGATTCAGATGCTGATGGCGTCTGTGACGAGCTGGAAATCCCAGGTTGTGTGGATGACACTGCCTGCAACTACAACGAAGAGGCCACGGACGATGCCGAGAACTGTGTCTATCCCGAGGAATACTTCGATTGCGATGGCAATTGCTTGAACGATGCAGATGGCAACGGCCTGTGTGACGAGTTGGAGGTGTTTGGTTGCCGAGATTTCGACGCCTGCAACTTCAATCCTTCTGCCACCCAAAGCGACGATTCCTGCCTGTACATTGATGCTTGCGGCATTTGTGGTGGACCTGGCGCAGTCTATGAGTGTGGATGCACCGACATCCCCGAAGGAGATTGCGACTGCGACGGCAATGTCCTTGACGAGTGTGGCGTGTGTGGCGGTGATGGCATCGCTGACGGCACATGCGACTGTGACGGCAACGTCCTTGACGAGTGCGGCGTGTGTGGCGGTGATGGCATCGCCGATGGAGCATGCGACTGCGACGGCAACGTCCTTGATGAGTGTGGCGTGTGTGGCGGTGACGGCATCGCCGACGGAGCATGCGACTGTGACGGCAACGTCATAGATGAGTGCGGCGTGTGTGGCGGTGACGGCATCGCCTACGGAGCATGCGACTGCGACGGCAACGTCCTTGACGAGTGAGGCATCTGTGGCGGAGATGGCATCGCCGAAGGAGCATGCGACTGCGACGGCAACGTCATAGAAGAGTGCGGCGTCTGTCGCGGTGGAGCACTCGCGGACGCCGCAACCGACT
>JAYZBB010000030.1:0-3566 GCA_036339415.1 Bacteroidota bacterium
GTCAAGAAAGGTTGATTTGCCGGCTTCAGCGACAGGGGTGAAGGTGGGCTTGATCCTCGCAGGCAACTTGCCTTTGGTCGGCTGGCACGACGTGATGTGTGCCGTCCTCGCAGGGCATGACGTGCATGTCAAATTGTCGAAGGACGATGCTGTGCTGCCGCGTCGAGTGGTGGCCAAATGGGCGGAAATGGTGCCATATGTCACCAGTGCAGTGACCTTTCACGACGGATTGATGAAGGACATGGATGCGGTGGTGGCTACGGGTGGTGCCAACGCAAGTCGGTACTTCGAGGCGTACTTCGGTCATTTGCCACACCTTTTTCGAGGTCCGCGCACATCTGTCGCGGTGCTGGACGGCGCGGAGTCGGAGGAGGAACTCGACGCGTTGGGCAACGACATCTTCGCCCATTTTGGTTTGGGTTGCCGAAGTGTGACCAAGGTTTGGTTGCCCGAGGGGTTTGATTTGAACCGTTGTTTCGCCCAATGGGTGCGGTGGGGACATTTGGCCCAGCACGGCAAATACGCCAACAACTACGACTACCACAAGGCAATCTGGTTGCTGAACAAGGAAGAGGTGGTGGAAAATGGATTCTTGCTGGTGAAGAGCGACGCATCCTTGGTTTCACCCATCGGGACGTTGTATGTGGAACGCTACTCCGACGTCAATCAGGTCGTGGACGATTTGGCTGAGCGGGCGGAAGACATTCAGGTTGTCACGGGTCGGGAGGGAGTGTCTTTCAAAGGTCGGCTCCGACAGCGGGGACTTCGTGCCGTTCGCATCGGCCACAACCAATGCCCTGGCTTGGAGGACCATGCGGATGGTGTCGACACGATGGGCTTTCTTCTGGGATTGCAGCAACCATCCTCAAAGGCCTAATTTTGCACCATGACAACGAAACGCCGAGAGTCCAAAAGGATGTGGTTCGTCTGGACGTCGGCCCTCGCTTTGGGGAGTGCCGTGATTGGTTGCAGCACAGAAGTGGAATTGAACGCCCCTTACGACAGCATTCCTGTGGTGTTTGGCTTGTTGGAGTTGTAGGCAGACACGCAATGGGTGAAAATCAACCGCACATGGCTTGGGGAGGGGGACCAGTTTGAGGCGGCCGCCATCGCAGACAGTTCGTTGTATCCAGAGGGCAGTGTGGAGGCATGGATGGTCGAGTTGATTCCGTCGAGTTCGGGTGTGGTTACGGGAGATGAGCTGCCCACTGGTCGCGAGTGGGCGTTGTCGGAAACGACCCTCGACAACCGCGAGCCTGACACGGTCTTCACTTGGACAGAACACCGTGTGTTTTTTGCGGAGACATCTGAGGAATCTCTGGAAGAAGACAAACTGTACAAGCTCGAATTGAGGCTACCTGATGGGAAAGAAGCCACTGCCACGACGACCCTTGTGTCGGGCACGGGGTCCATCTCTTTTCCTCCAGCGTCACCCAACTACGAGCTCAATCTTGCCACAGTCAATCCAGTCACAGGCCTGGCGCAATATTCCGACCTGATCTTGAGGTGGAATGCGGCCGATGGGGCGCGGCTTTACACGCTGGCGATGATTGTCAATTACCGCGAAATCGTGTACACCGACGAATCTTGGACGACCATCGAATCTGAAACCGACCGTTCGTTGACCATTTCATTGGGGAGCTATTCCGTCAACAATGTTTCAGATGGGGAGACCTGCAACAGATCCTTCAACACAGAGTCGATATACACTGAGCTGGCCTCGAGGCTGGAATACAACCCGCGCATCCGGCGCGTTTTCGGTGAATACGATCCTTTGACGTCAAAGTCGAGGGCCCTTGATTTCGTGCTTCAGGTGGCCAACCAAGATCTGGCGACTTACATGGATGTGAACCAAGTCTCCACAAGCATTGTCCAAGACCGTCCCACTTGGTCCAACATTCAGTTGATGGATCCGGATGGAAGCACGCGCAGTGGCGTTGGGCTTTGGGCCTCACGCAGCGTCATGGGGCTGTATGGCATCGCCTATTCCAAGCAAAGCATTCAGCATCTGGTGGAGGGGGACCTCACTGCCGGCTTGAATTTTTGTTCACCGGCGCCGAGCGGAGTGAGCGACTACTCCTGCGACTGAACGATCCCTTGGATGGGATAATGCCCAAAGGGATGTGGACAGTTTGATGCTTCAATGGGCTCAGACGGTTGAGAAGTTTGCATCTTGTCTTCGTGGAACATGGCTTGACAAGTTCTTCGGAACGCGCGGACTACACCTGGGCCTCTGGGCTCTGTTTGGTGAGACACCGAGCCGACCACATTTTGGACGAAAGCGTGGCCAAGCGCGTCGAAGAGGAACGCACGGGATTGTGTCCTGAGCATGCTGGAACGGTGCTTCACGTCATTCCTTCTGACATCGAGATGTTTGATCAGGAGGCCTTGACCTATTGGATGTCCGACCAGGCGGCTGAAGGGATTGTGGCCCGAGCTGCCGTGGTGCCTTCGGGAATCACCGCGTTTCGACACAGAATCAGGTGGATGTTCTTCAAGGCGGACGTCCCTTTTCGGGTGTTTCGAAATGAACAGGTCGCCAAAGGGTGGCTCATCGATTGTTGGCTTCAACACCAAGAAGCCATGCTCGATTACGGAGTGGACTCCTCTTGGGAGTCCCTTTCCTTTTGATTCCAAGGCCACGACCAATTGAACGATTTGTGCCAGCGAATGCCCACGCCTTGGCTTGTGGTGTTCGCCGATTGGGTTGCGGACGTTTGCGATTCAGAAAAACCGGTCAGTTGAAGCCTTTTGGCTTCATTCAAATGATACAAAAACCGGATGTTTTGGAGGTGAGCCTCGCTCAGCGCTTCTTGAGAAATGTCTTGGGACCCCACGGCACCTTCGACTTCGAGTTTGTCCCCAAAAAAGGAAGCCTTCAATGCCAGTTGCAAGGCGTCCTGACCATCCGTCAAAGATGTGGAGTTCAAGGATTGGCTGTCGTACCGAACCCCCACATCCAAGTCGTCGTTGATCCGACTGAGCCATTTGCCCAGCTGTGAGGTGACCACGTCGATGCTGTACTCTTGGAGTCCATTGGCGCCCAATTCCAAGGTGTTGATTTGTTGCGGCAAAAATTCTTGCAAGCTCAAAAGGGCGATGGCTTGACTCGTGCGTTCTGTTTCATCGGAAAGGGCCGTGGCCAGCGCTTCTGCCACGATAGAAGGTGCCGAGGGCGAGCCAACGTCGAAGGCAATGTTGGGTTGCAACAAGGGCCCGTTGAGGTGAAGAGTGACATCGATGTCTTCAACCTGCCTTCCTTCAGATGCGCTGCCCAAAAGGGCCTGCACATCCGCACGGGTGGAATGCACGGCGTCAAGTTCGATCATGCCTTGGTAGGGGTCGCCATCCCAAAGCAGCCTTCCGCCAGATTCAGCCACAAACTCCTTTCTGAGCAACGGACCGAGGGCAAAAGTGTACTGCCCCTCTACAATGTCAAGCTCACCAGTCAACAACATGTGGTCCCAGTCTTCCAACACAAACCGGAGGTTGCCACGGGTGCTGCCCACGATGTTCGCATTGTTCACGGGGTCTGTCACGATGGTCATTTGGGCACCAGGGCGCAC
>JAYZBB010000031.1:0-6975 GCA_036339415.1 Bacteroidota bacterium
AACCCGCACCAGGAAAGAAGTGAAAAGAGCGATGGCCGTGCTCATCGAATCGGTCCAAAACGTCATCCATCACGGCCACATCGATGAACAAGGCGAGAGCGCCCTGTTCCTCACCATGGAGAACACACCCTTGGGATACCAGCTGCACTGTGGCAACCTCATGAACGAAGACGAGGCGACCATGCTCGGCAATCGGATCTGCGAACTCAACAACTTGTCGCATGCCGAACTCAGAAAGCACTACATTGAAGTGCTGTGCGATGGGCCTCAGGACAACCATCGTGGCAATGCTGGTCTCGGGTTGATCAGCATCGCGAAACGCGCTGCAGGCCCAATTGAGTTTCTCCGGGAAGATCACCCAAGTGGCCTCATCCTGGTCACATTGACAACCACAATCCGCCGTTGATTCCTTGCTCCGCCTGGAGCGCCTTCACGTCTTTCGGTCCTTCTTCTTGGCAGCCGGGAACAAAATGTTGTTCAGAATGAGCCGGTAGCCCGGTGAATTGGGGTGCAGATTCAGATCTGTGGGAGGATCGTTGACCAAGTGCCTGTAATCTTCTGGGTCATGGCCTCCGTAATACGTCCACTGTCCCAAACCAAGTGTGCCGTGAATGTATTTCGCCGTAGGAAGGTTGCGGTTGTCTCCCATGATCGTGACGTCTGGACGGATGAACGGCTTTCTGAATGACGTGGTTTGGCCCATGAATCCTGCAATGACTCGCTCGTGGCTTTGGGTCAGCATTGTGGGGACGATGTCCCATTTGGCAGAGAAATCGAACAGGGTGAAGAAATCATTGATGGGCTTGATGTCGCCATGGTCTTTGGTCCCATCGATGTCGGAAAATTCATACACCAAAGGGTCCATCTCGAGCTCGTAATCTTGAAAGGCAAGGCCTTCATCAAATTTCAACTTGGACTGGGCTGCTGCGTCTGCCGGATCGCCGTCAAACATGGGACCACATATGTCCACTTCTTGGGCCGCCAAGGCGATGTCGTAGCTGTCCGTTCCTGAACACATCGTGAACAAGAATCCACCACCAATCACAAAGTCACGGATGCTTGTGGCCACACTTCGCTTCATTTCGCTGACCTTTTGAAAGCCCATGATTTCAGCTGTGCCACTCTGACGTGCCACCTCCTCTTGGTACCACGACGCGCTGCGATACGCTTTGTAAAACTTGCCGTATTGCCCCGTGAAATCCTCGTGATGGAGATGCAGCCAATCGTACTTGGGCAACGCTTCCGTCAAAATTTCCGTGTCGTAAACCACGTCGTATGGACTCTCGGCGTAGGTCAACACCAAGGTGACCGCATCGTCCCAGGGCTGCTTGCCATCGGGGCTGTACACTGCAATTTTGGGAACCACTTCAAGCTTCACCCGCTCCATGTTGACCTCAGGATCGGCAATCTCTTGAAGGATTTGTCCCGCCTGCACGTCCGCAATGACCTGATGAGAAACACCGCGGATGACACACTCGTTTTGGATTTCCGGAATGTTCGGAAGCAGGAAACTCCCTCCGCGGTAATTCAACAGCCACTCGACGTCGACGCCATTCTCCAAGACCCAAAACGCCACACCGTAGGCCTTCAAATGGTTGGTCTGGCTGTTGTCCATTGGGACCAAAATCCGAGCTGCCCAAAGCACTTGGAATGCCAAACATCCCAAGACAACCAATCCCAATCGTCTCATGTACTGCATACGAAGGCAAGATACATCGAGGAACCACGACGCTGCGGTCGATGGGTGCATGGCCGCAAGAAACTTTGAATCGTCAGAACGGGACGCCGTCCCCACTGCTTTGATCGTCGTTCATTTTGGAGCCAACCGTGATGGTCTTTGGCTCACTGAACGCGGCGTTCGGTTGCATGGCGTTGACAAATGCGGACTCGGCGAAGGTGTCGTAGTTGGTGAATTTGGCCAATCTCTGGACAAATTTCATCTTGATTGTGTCCAGAGCTCCATGCCTGTGTTTGGCCAAAATCAATTCTCCCAGCCCATTCGTGTCGATGCCATCGGGATGCTCTGTGATGCCATAGTACTCGGCGCGGTAGATGAACGCCACGATGTCGGCATCCTGCTCAATGGCTCCTGATTCCCTCAGGTCCGACAGCAGTGGACGCTTGTCCCCACCTCGTGTTTCCACATTTCGGCTCAACTGAGACAGGGCAATGATGGGCACGTCAAGTTCCTTAGCGATGGATTTGATGGATCGGCTGATGCTCGAAATCTCCTGTTCTCGATTGCCTTTGTCGGAGCCTGCACTCATCAATTGCAAGTAGTCAATCACCACAAGATCAATGCCGTGTTGGGCTTTCAAACGGCGACACTTGGCGCGCAACTCGAAGATGTTGAGGCCTGGTGTGTCGTCGATGAACAACGGGGCATCACTCAATTTGCCCACGCGCTTGTACAATTGCTGATACTCGTGCTCCTCGAGATTTCCTTTCCGGAATTTGTCGCTGTTTATTTCTGTTTCTGACGAAATCAATCGTTGCACAAGCTGAACAGCGCTCATCTCCAAGCTGAAAACGGCCACGGGAATTTGGTGGTCGACGGCCTTGTTTCGGGCCATCGACAGCACAAAAGCCGTCTTGCCCATGCCCGGACGAGCCGCCAATACAATCATGTCTGACCGTTGCCAACCGCCTGTGATCTTGTCCAAATCATGGAATCCAGAAGGGACACCGCTCACCCCGTCTTCATTGTTTCGAGCTGCTTCAATGTCTTCAAGGGCTTGCTTCATGACCGCCCCCATGCTTTCGTAGCTCTTGCGAATGTTGCCTTCGGCCACCTCGAACAACTTCGATTCTGCCTCGTCCAGCAAATCGAACACGTCCGACGTCTCGTCGTACGCCTTTTCAATGATGGTGTTGGACACTCGTATCAACTCACGTTGAATGTGTTTTTGGGCGATGATGCGCGCGTGAAACTCCACATTGGCACTGCTTGCCACGCGCGTGGTCAATTCCGCAACGCGATGGCTTCCCCCAAGCATGTCCAGCTTGCCATCCATCCGAAGTTGCTCGGTGACCGTCAACAAATCAATGGGTTCTGATTTGTTGAACAGCGTTTGGATGGCTCGGAACACCTCCCCATGCGCCTCCACATAAAAGCTCTCAGGCTGAAGGACATCGATGACGGCATTGACTGCCGATTTTTCCATCATCATCGCACCAAGGACCACTTCTTCAAGTTCTTTTGCCTGTGGTTGAACCTTCGCGCCAGGAATCACGGAAGTGCCCGTGCGCATCAAATCACGTGGCCGGCCTTGTGAAGCACCGTTGGAAGAAGAAGTCTGAGAGTCGTACATGATGGGAGGTGCAAGGTAAGGCGTTCATCTCATGGGTTGTTCACATGTTTTCACCCCCTTTTTTCACACTTCAATCCCAGCTGCATTGCACACCTCAAAAGGCACTTCTACTTTCGCAACATGAACGAAATGCTTCACTTCCCGCAAGAAGAACCTGATTTCAATGTGGCCCTGTCCACAAGCCTTGTCGTGTTTGGTTTCGACGGTGTGGAATTGAAGATTCTGCTGGCGCGCAGCACACGCCCTCCTTTTGAAGGGGCACTCTTTCTCCCAAGTCGTTACCTCAAATCGAACGAGGAGCTCCTGCTCTCAGCCAAGAAGATGTTCAGCGACATGTTTGGCTATGACAACCCCAGCACTGTCGAACAGCTGATGGCGTTTGGGCAGGTTTTCCGTCACCCCGGGGGACGTGTGGTGAACATTGCACACTACGCACTGGTCAACACCAACGATTTCAAAACAGAAGAGTGGGAAGAACACGGCATGCACTGGGTGCCCATTGCCGAGGTGCCAGACCTGGCGTTTGACCACAACGACATTGTCGACTACGCACGCGAGCGCTTGAAAAGAAGGGTCCGCCGCCGCCCAGTTGGTTTTGACTTGCTCCCCAAGGAATTCACGTTGGGCCAGCTCCAGAATCTCTACGAGAAGGCCATGCGCAAAACGTTCGACAAGCGGAATTTTCGGAAGAAGCTCTTCAAGTCAAAACTGCTCATTGACCTGGAGAAAAAGTCTGACGGCTCAGGCTACGGTCAACACAAAGGAAGCTTGCTTTTCAGCTTCAACGCCGACGCGTACAGCGTGATGAAACTGAAGGGTTACGATTTCGTGTTTTGACCGCACGAATGTCCTAAGCTCACAGCCCAAAGGCCTTCTTGACGTCTTCGACTTTGTCCAGCTTTTCCCATGGAAACAGCTCCACGGTGACTTGCTTGGGCTCTCCGCCTGCGTGCGTTGCAAAGGACTTGGTGACGATCTCGCTCTGTCGGCCCATGTGACCGTAAGCCGCCGTCTCGGTGTAGATGGGCGTGCGAAGCTTGAATCGTTGCTCAATGTGGTAAGGCTGCATCGGGAAAATGTGCGCGATGCGTTCAGCAATCACGCCATCCGCCACGTCCACCTTGCTCGTTCCGTAGGTGTTCACATACAATCCCACGGGGTCGGCAACACCAATGGCATAAGCCACCTGTACCAACACTTCATCGCACACCCCAGCCGCCACCAAATTCTTGGCAATGTGCCTTGTCGCATACGCAGCTGAACGGTCCACTTTTGAAGGATCCTTCCCGCTGAATGCACCTCCACCATGTGCGCCTTTTCCGCCATACGTGTCCACAATGATTTTCCGGCCTGTCAACCCGGTGTCGCCGTGCGGCCCGCCAATGACAAACTTGCCCGTAGGGTTCACGTGCAACTTATGGTCTCCTGTGAACAAAGACTGAACTCGTTCGCTCATGGACGCCTTGACCCGTGGAATCAAAATGGTGGCGACATCGTCTTTGATCTTGGCCAACATCGCCTCATCGTTGGGGCCAAAATCGTCATGTTGCGTGCTCAACACAATGGCCTCGATGCGCCTAGGAGTGCCATCGTTTTCATATTCAATGGTCACTTGGCTCTTGGAGTCCGGACGCAGGTACGTCATTTCCTTGCCCGCCTTGCGAATGGCGGCAAGCTCACGAAGCAAGCGATGAGACAACTCCAGCGCCAGCGGCATGTAATTGTCGGTCTCCCGGCACGCGTACCCAAACATCATTCCCTGGTCCCCGGCCCCCTGTTCCTCAGGCTTGGCACGTTCCACTCCTTGGTTGATGTCCGCACTCTGCTCATGAATGGCACTCAACACGCCACAGGATGCCGCGTCAAATTGATACTCGCTCCGGGTGTACCCGATGTCAGCAATGGTCTTGCGCGCGATGGTCTGCACGTCCAAGTATGGCGATTCGGACTTCACCTCACCAGCAAGCACCACCTGGCCCGTCGTCACCAGCGTTTCGCATGCCACTTTTGAATTCGGATCGAATGCCAAAAAATGGTCAATCAAGGCATCGCTGATGGCATCTGCCACCTTGTCAGGGTGTCCTTCTGAAACAGACTCGGAAGTAAAGAAATAACTCATCTTGCTCGGTTCACAGGTTCAATCAAATGTACTCGCTTGTCCTTCTCCCACCTCAACCGTAGGGAAAAGTTATTTCTTTCGGAAGAACAAACGAATCGGCACGCCTTTGAAATCGTAGTGCTCACGCAATTGGTTCTCGAGAAACCGTTTGTAGGGATCTCTGATGTATTGCGGCAGGTTGCAGAAGAAGGCAAACGTTGGGGTTTGGGACGGAATCTGCGTCACGTACTTGATTTTGACGTATTTGCCCTTCCACGCCGGTGGCGGGTAATGCTCAATCAGCGGCAACATCACATCGTTCAATTCACTGGTAGGTACCTTGGATGCCCGGGCCTGGCGCACCTCCAGTGCCGTTTCCAATGCCTGCAACACACGTTGCTTTTTCACATTGGAAGTGAACACAATGGGAATGTCAGTGAAGGGAGAGGTGCGCTCCCGAATCATCTCTTCCATGTCGCGCATGGTGTTGGTCTCCTTCTCTACCAAATCCCATTTATTCACCACCACCACCACACCGCGGTAACTCTCGACAATTTGCCAGAAAATGTTGAGGTCCTGGCGGCCCATCGGGTCACTCCCATCCAACATCAACAAACAAACGTCGCTCTCATCAATGGCCTTGATGGTGCGAACGGTGCTGTAAAACTCAAGATGGTCGGTGACCTGTTTCTTCTTTCGCAGCCCTGCCGTGTCAACAATCTCAAAATCAAACCCAAACATCTGATAGCGGGTGTGCACGCTGTCCCTCGTCGTCCCAGCAATGTCTGTTACGATGTTGCGCTCCTCACCCAAGATTGTGTTGATGAACGTGCTTTTCCCCACGTTGGGCTTGCCCACCACTGCCAACTTGGGCAACCCCAACTCTTCCTGTTCAGGCATTGGAGGCAGCGCTGCAACCACCGCATCGAGCAGTTCCCCAGTCCCGTATCCATTGTTGGCTGAGATGCGGTAAATCTCATCGGCCAACCCCAACCTGTAAAATTCCTCGGCACCCACATCATGGGCAGATGTGTCCACCTTGTTGCACACCAACATGATTGGCTTCCCGGTGCGACGAAGCAAATTGGCAATGTCCTGATCCAAATCAGTGATGCCCACCTCGATCTCCACCATGAAAAGGATCAAATCCGCCTCCTCCAAACTGATTTCCACCTGACCGCGAATCGCCGCTTCAAAGCTGTCGTCGCTCTTGGTGATCCATCCCCCAGTGTCAATGACATTGAACTGGTGGTTGGTCCAAAGCACCGTTCCGTATTTCCGATCGCGGGTGGTCCCACTCGTGTCGTCCGTGATCGCCTCTCGCGTCTCGGTCAACCGATTGAATAGGGTGGACTTGCCCACATTGGGCCGTCCGACGATGGCTACGAGATTGTTCATGGTCGCGTGAAATTCGACAAAATTCAAGGCAAAAAAAAAGGGGCCCCGAAGGGCCCCAAGGATGGCGTCGACATACTCTCCCGCCGTAGCAGTACCATCTGCGCTGGTGAGCTTAACTTCTCTGTTCGGAATGGGAAGAGGTGGACCTCACCGCAATAGACACCTAAC